>NZ_CP084758.1:0-310000 GCF_020535565.1 Shinella sp. XGS7
TCAACATGGGCTTCATTTGCAGCGTCGACAACTTTGTTCCGCGTCGACTTGATTTGCGTCCCTGAATTCAGAAACTCAGCAATCGCATCTTCTTCCCGGTCGGCCCCGCTAGTCCACAGGCCTGAGTCCAGATGCCATTTCGCCGTGCAGGATATTCAAGTTAGAAAATTGAGCGATTGGAATATCGCCCTCCGGTTAAGCCGGGGCGTAAACCTCTGGCTCAGCCCCCGAAGAAAGCACTAGAGAGGATCCTTTCAAGGAGCCATACGTTGACAAGCGTACCCTTTGCTTGGGCCGGGGCCAAGTAGTACCCGGCGGCGCTTGCAGAATTATCAGCCATATAGATCCATGGCGACTTTTTATAGACCTCGCAGCCAGCCACATGGGAACAGCCCCCATAGGATTTCCCAATCACCTACCAGCCCAGAACCGCGTCGCATAGGTGTTTTCACCAGACCACTTAAGCATCGGCACGTGACCAAGCTACTGTATTAATTCGCCAAGTATCCTCAGCGCAAACAAATTACCACCCCTCTGAAACAAACAAAGGGGGAATTAACCGTCAAGCGGTTTGCACCATCACGCTGTGGCAAAACCATCTTTTCAATTTTCTAAAGAAGGGCGCCCGACTGAGAAGGCAGGCACTAATTGCAAGCATGCGGGAAGACGCCATACGATAAGTTACCTCGCCAAACCTCGCGCAACTACCGTGAACATTGCCCCCCCCGCCGATACCGAACTAGTGATTCGCCACGAGGTCGAGCGGACTTTGATGGATCGGCACGGCCCATTGGTTGGCGGACTAGATCTCAGCCGAGCTCTGGGCTACCCCACCGCCGCTGCGTTTCGTCAGGCCCTAATACGGAACTCCGTTCCGGTTCGTGTGTTCAGCATCCCGAATCGTCGCGGCCGATTCGCACTCACCCGTGATGTCGCCGAGTGGTTGGCCGCCTGCCGAGCATCTACCAACTGGGACGCCAGCAGGGGGACTGATGCCCAGGAGAAGGAACCCACCGCTGGCTGACCCGCGGGGCATCCGATCCTTCACAGGCCCGGTCCCACAGATATTGCGGCTGATTGCAAGCGAAAGGAGCGCTATCGACTAAGCCACAAAAACGAACGGCGCAAGGCCTAGGAACCTTGCGCCGCCGATGCCGGGATTTGACCCGACTGACCATATAGCGCGTTCAGTCTACTGCGCCTTTTCTGGCGCCGTCAATCCCCGCTCGCCCATACCTTTTGGAATCAGCCCGCATCACGTTTATGGGGTGCGGCAGGGGAAAACTCATGCGTACAACCAAGCGATTCACGCCAGCCGTGCTGCGTCGCTTCGTCCATCAAGGACGAGGTACCGGGATCTTCGACGCCTACAAGGCCTGGCACCAGGTCTCGCGTGGTGATCCGGCCAGCCGGGGCCGGTCCCACATCCAGCTATTGAAGGGGCAGCAACTCGATTACCTCAGCGATGGTGAATGGGTCGTCGGCCTCTTCTCGGCGATGGTGCCTGGCCTGCTAGACCTGCGTCCGCAGTTTCCTCTCTCGCTTGAGCCCGCTCAGCACGAGCTCGCGGCCTACTCGGCAAACTTCACCAACGCCTGGGCCCCGGGAACGCGGGAACTCGCTCGTCGCCTAGGCATCGTGCATCCGGTGGTTCGCGGGCATTCCGAGAAAGCAGATTGGGTGCCGTCGACGGACCTGCTGCTCACGGTAGCGTCAGAGCGCGGCCCGTTGCTCTTGGCCATCTCAGCCAAGCCCAACAACGACTGGCGGACTCCGCGTCAGCTCGAGCTTCTCTCCCTCGAGCAGGCCTATTGGCGAGCGAGGGAAGTCGACTGGCTCCTCATCACGCCCGACGAATACCGCAAGGCTGTCGGGTTAACGCTACGCCGAACAGCCCAATGGGCATTGGGGCCAAGCGCCAGCGACAAGGACCTTCGCACCGCCGTAGCTGTCGCACACAAGCTTCAGTCCCGCTCTGAGCGCTTCGTGGTTGAGACCCTCGCGCATCTCCTCGGAGACATCGGTCGCGCGCAGAACGCCCTCTGGCAGGCAGTCTGGAGTGCACGACTTCCAGTTGATCTAGATCGCGGCTGGCGCACTCACCTCCCGCTGTGCTACTTGGATCTCGCTGCATTTCATGCCCAGAACCCGATTGTTTCGCGGAGGTCGGCATGGAACTGATCCACAACCAGTTGTTTAAGATTTTGGAGCCCGAGAGTGGGGTCGTCTACGAGGCCGGCCTATACCGCGTCATCCTCAATGAGCGCGGGATGGGTAAGGTGGTCGCCGTACGCCTGGATCCACCGGAGAAATCACCCGGACGCAAAGGTGGTCGCCGGCGTCTCCAGCAAACTCTCAAGGCTCGAAAGAAGCAGGCGCAACCGCTGGTCGGCGCCCTGATTTGGATGGATGCCGAGGAGCTCAAGCGCCTTGACAGTGCCAACCTGCTATTGCCCATTGAGCTAGAACGAGATCCGGTGTGCTTCAAGCCGCTGGCGAACGCCCGCCGGCAGAAGGAATACGAGCGTCGGATCGTCGCAATGGCCGGATTCCTCAACTTCCGACGCCTCCAGGACGGAATCATTGCGCATGGGGGGCTGAGCGGTCTTGTCGAGGACGCGATGTCAGTCGCGGGCGTTAGCCGAGCTTTCGTCTATCGACAATGGTCGAACCTCGCGCGATTCGGCATCAGCGAACTGAGCCTGTATCCTCGCCAGGACTTGTCCGGCGCGCCGGGCCAGCGCCGGTTCTGCAGCCCAAGCGGCAGGAAGAAGCCCGGCCCCAAGACGCTCGCCGAGCGCATCGCCAAGGCCTATGGCAAGCCCGCCGTCCCACTGCAGCCGGGCATGACAGAGGAATGGCAAGACCGCCTGCTCGCCGCCGACCGCAAGAATAAGGAACCGACGCTAAGTCTGCGCGCGAGGTACGAGCGAGTTATCGAAACCGCCTTCGTACGCAATGTCAAACAGGTTGGCCGAGAACTCGTTCCTATCGAATTGAAAGAAGGCGACTACCCAAACTTCGCCCAGTTCAAGTGGCTGATCACAACACGCAAATCAGCACTCGAGCAAATTCAAGAGCAGACAACCAAGGGCCACTTTGATCGCGCACTGCGGGGCCTGACAGGCAAGAGCTGGATAGGTGTTGCTGGCCCAGGCCATACCTGGGCCATCGATTCGACAGTGGGGGACATCTACCTGCGGTCGTCGGTCAATCGCGCTTGGATCATTGGTCGGCCGATCGTCTACATCATTGTGGACGTTTGGTCGACAGCCGTTGTGGGGTTCTATGTTTGTCTGTCTGGCCCCAGCTGGACTTCAGCAAAGATCAGCCTGTTCAACGCTATCACCGATCCGCTGACGATGGGCTCTCTATGGGGCTATCAACCGCTGATCTCCTTGGCCCCTCACCCGACGCTCTGCTACTGCCTGATGTGCGATCGTGGCGAGTACCTGAGCGGTGCAGCCCGTCAGACATTGCTTGAGCTCAAGGCCAGCGGCAGCTACGCGCCACCGTACCGGCCGGATCTCAAGGGACTCGTCGAGGTCCTGCATCGGATCACCAAAGACCAACAGTTTCCTTTCATCCCCGGGGCTATTGACTTCAGGCGGGAGGAGTACGAGTTGCGCCGCGTACGCATGGAAGACAGTGCCTACACGATGCCCGAGTACGTCGAGTACCTCCATGAGATCTTCTGGCGCTACAACCTGACCGCCGATCGCATACACAGATTGGACGCGCACATGATCGGAGAGGGGGTTTTTCCGAGCCCGGCTGGCTTGTGGCGCTATGGGCACCAGATCGGCATCGGCTTTAGCCGATCAACGCCCACCGCCGATCTGATTCAGCAGCTGCTTCCTCAAACGCAGGGGCTTATCAAGAAGAACGGCGTGTACGTCGCCGGGCAATGCTACGAGCCTCCACAATTGCCTGGGCTCGACTGGACGACGAAAGCCCGGAATCTTGGATATCAGGAGATCTCGGCCCGCTACTACCCGGGTAGCGTTTCCCGCGTCTGGACTCCACACCCCTTAGATAAAGGCTTCCTCGAACTCAAGATCTCTGATCAGGCACGAGCCTCGTCCGAGCTCACATTCGACGAGGTTGCCGACGCCTTTGCATACCAGAAGCTGAGCAAATCCAAGCAGGACCACGCCCGCCTTCTGATCCGCCTGGAGTCCATGCAACGCGAGGCTCGCCTGCGACGCAATGCCGTGGCAGCGACAGACGAGGCCATCTCTCGGGCCAAGGGAAAGTCGCCTTCGGCCACCCTCGCCCGCGAGATCGAGAAGTCCCTGGGCGTTGGTGCTCCAGAGGCAGGGGCCACCCCAGCGTCCTCGCCAACCTCCCACGAGGGCGAAGATGAGTACTTCGAGATCATGAACGACGTCCTGGCCGCGGCGAACAACCATGACGACTGACAGCCTTTTCGACGATCCGTATGACGGAAATCCGCTGGTCGCGGGCCTAGGCCCGCTGGTATCGCCCGCACTGGCGTTGACTCAACTCACCAGCATGCCGCGGCCGCCAGGGGATGTTGCTGGCATACCCAAGCACGTTCGCCTGCACCACCTGATGCGGCTGACCGACTTACACATCCCGGCACCAGAGGAAGGTCGCTTGCGGCAAACCATCGACCTGATGCTGCGGCAAGGCTATCGATATCGCGACCCCAGGGATCCTCGATCATGGCGCCTCATCAGTGGCGAGTGGCTGCCGACAGGCGCCCAGTGGCGTCCGGCTTCGGCCGCTGTGGTGGTCGGTCACAGCGGCGTCGGGAAGACCCAGTCGATCAGACGCAGCTTGTCGGCCTATCCGACGCAGTTGATCGCCCACAGCAGCTTCCCCCAGCTTGTGGGCGAGCATACCCAGGTCGTCTGGCAGTCGATTGACATTCCACCTAGCGGCCGCTCTGGGGAGCTCGGAGCGGCTCTGATGCTCGCCTGGGACAACAGCACGGGTTGGGGGCGATTCAAAGAGTCAAGGCGACGGTCGAGGCGCGACGGCTCGCAGATGCTAGAGGAGTGGCGACAAGTAGCGCTCAGCCATCACCTCGGGATCCTGCACCTGGACGAGGTTCAAAACTTCTTCAAACTGGCCACCCTCAAGAACCGTGCAAAACGTGGTGGAAATCCGGAAGCCCCCGAACTGAGCATCGTCGAGGACTTCTGCCTCAAGTGGCTCCTGGTGTTGATCAACACGTGGCAGATTCCGGTTCTACTCTCCGGAACCCCGGACGGAGTCGGCGCGCTAACGCGACGATTCGCCAATGCTCAGCGGTTCTCGACATCGGGGTACCACAGGTTCGAGCGGTTCGTTAGCAGCAGCGAGAAGGGTTTTCGGCAAGGGATATTGGCGCAGCTTGTTGAACACCAGTATGTGCAAAACAAGTTGCCCATGTCTGACGAACTCGCCGCGCTGGTCATCGAGCTTACAGCGGGCATCCCACGCATCATCATCGCTCTATGGATAGCGGCGCACCGCGTAGCGTTCTCGCGCAAGGATGACACGCTGACATTGGACGACCTCCGGCGTGCGGCATCGACCTACCTTGCACCGACACAACCAGCTGTCACGGCCCTCAACAGCAATTCGCCTCATCTCATGGCACGCTACGAAGATCTGGTTCCGCGCGACGACGCCTTCTGGGGAAGCTTCTGGTCATCGATGGCGAGCCAATGAGATATCTCAAGTAAGTTCGGATTCAAGGGACGGTTCTGACCGTCGTCGGGCCGCACTGCCCGCGCAGCCAAGCTCCCTGATCCTTAGCGTTCAAATGGCTTGCGATGCCGGCTGGGGCCTTTTCCTTTGCGGCATCAGATGCTTTCATGGGTGTCAGGGAGGACCAGGATAAGACCTCGTCTCTCGGAATGGCGATCGCAGCGAGACGACGCGGTGTGT
This sequence comes from Shinella sp. XGS7, assembly GCF_020535565.1. Lineage (NCBI taxonomy): Bacteria > Pseudomonadati > Pseudomonadota > Alphaproteobacteria > Hyphomicrobiales > Rhizobiaceae > Shinella > Shinella sp. XGS7. The sequence continues at coordinate 5,902 of NZ_CP084758.1, forward strand.
CGGCGGCCGGCCATACTCCGTCCCCGTCATATGGGGACAACTGTACGAAGAAGTGAGAGCCGATGCGAGAGCGCATATGCACAGGACAGGCAACGGCGACACTAGCTTTGTCGCCTGAGGCGCAAACTGTGGTGCCGGCCGCGCTGTTCAACATCTCGCAGCCATCGCGGCTCAGGACAAGCGCGACCGGCGTGTCACCAAGACCCAGAGCCCTGACCGTGGCACGAACAAAGCCCATGCCGTTTTCGGCGACCAATAGCAGCACCAACAAACTGATGCTGCACGCCAGCAGCACCCGTTTCCACAGGGTGATGTGGCGGGCCAGACCCACGAACGCATTCGATAGGTAGCACCACGTGCACCAGATCACCATGGCGACGCTGAAGCTGCCAGCATCGGCGGAGCGCGAAAAGATCGCGTAGAGCGTTAACACCGAGGCCAACGCGGTCATCAGCCACACCGCGCTGTAACCAGCGAAGGTCGCTGCTCGTTCAAGCTGGACGCCACGAGGAACGGGCGTCGACGGCATGGCGGCTCTAGCATCGGAGCGATGCCGGGCGTACCACCAGCACAGTCCTGCTGCGACAGCGATCGTCATCCAGTAAATGAAGACGGAGGGCTTGCCCCAATCAAAGCTGAACCAGATCGCCAGCGCCACCGTGGCGAGCCAACCTGGCAGCGACAGCATCAGCACGCCCTTGACGGAGCGCACATCGCTGGTGACTGAGTTGTCCCCGGTCAGCGCCAACCCCGCACCGAATGCACAGCCCGTCAGCCCGAACGAAAAAAGAGAACCGAGCAGTGCCACGGCCATAAGGATGGCGCCCGCCCCTGCCAAATCCAACTCTGGGAACTGCCCCAGTTGGCAGAAGAAGGCGAGCAGAAGCAGGCCGCCGCTGACGGAAACGACGGCGGTTGCCCATGCCAGGGGGTTCTCGGTAATGTGCTTGAACAGCCAGCTCGACGAGCTGTTTTCGCGACGGCGTCGACGCGGGGTCTGAATAGGGAGGGAAGACAAGGGGAATCGACGGGTTGAGAAGTGGCCTGCGCGATCCTCCGCGCAGTTCTATCACTGGAAGTCGACGGTTGCTCGACGGAACTTAAATCCGACTTCTCGAAGGCGCGCGGTGAAGCGGCAGCCGCGTTGGATCGGACCGATCTGACGCATGCTGCCGAGCGCAGTGACCCGCTCATCCAGCACGCCAGAACTGCGGCTGCCCGCAGCATGCGCCCCTCTCCGACCCGAACAGGCAGGGGTTACTCCTTCCGGTCGTCCGAAGTGTGCGAGCTACTGGGGCCGTCGGCGGTGCCCGCACTTGCAGGTATCGGGCCTCACTGTCAGCCATCTCGAACACGCTGAATCAGATCGCCACCGGCCGTCCACCTGCGGGATAACCGCTCCACCCCGAAAAGATGGAGGAGGCGGGCCGGCTGGCTTTCGCGAATTGACAGGCCGCCCGCGGCCAGAAACCGCCGGACACCCACGAGGGGCTTCTCCGCAGCGATCTCGGTCGATCGGCGACGTGTGGCCCATGACCGGTCCATGGCGCGTTCCGATCACTGGGCCGCGGACCGGGTCAAAGATCTAACCGACCGGACTCCGCGCTAGACCTGCCTTTAGGAGCCCGCAAACGGACCGAGTCGACTTCGCCATCAGTGAACCGCTCAGGGTTTCGCGGTGGCTCGATGGGTCAAATCAGGACGCCACCTTTGCGGTCTGACTGGTGAGTTGACTGCAGTAGTTTGCCTCGGCCTCACCCGGTGGGATGTAGCCCAGTGGGCCCATGAGGCGGTGGCTGTTGAACCAGGAGACCCAGGTGAAGGTCGCCAACTCGACGACCTCCCGGGTTTTCCAGTTGCGCCGGTGGATCACCTCGCACTTGTACAAACAGTTGATGGTCTCGGCCAGGGCGTTGTCGCAGGAGTCGCCCTTGCTGTCCACCGATGACTCGACGCGGGCACACATCGGAGAGGGCCAGGTACGGCTTTTGCGCTGTCGCGCAGCCTGAACACTGGCAGCAACCAATTGAGGTGGAGCACGCCCACGGCCACTTGAGCTTTCGCGTTGCCGACCTAGTCGCTCTGATGCCTGCGGCACAGCTCGCCGGCGCCGCTTCTCATGGGTGCACATGCGGGCGCCTCTGGCTACTACCGATGGAGCGCGTCGCAGTCGACCCCTAGGGCAGCCCATCTCGGGTTTGGTGCCCAGCCGAACCCCATGCACGGGCATCCTCAATTGATATGAGCAATGCTCGGAAATTCGGGTAAGCCCGTAGCTGACCGCAGGACGTCCACGTAACCATGTTGCACTGAAGGGAGATACAACATGCCGGACGCTCGGGACGAAATACTGGCCGAATGTGCTTTGGCCTTTAGCGCGAATGCGGAGGACTGCAACAAGTACCTCAAAGCCGCCTCGGCCCCATTCTTCGATCCCGACCTGTTCACCGGCCCCGGCATGAATGCCGATGCCATTGTGGCTTCGCTTCGGGCTTCCAAGCAATGGGCGCAGCTGGGCACTGTTCACGATGACGCCATCGCCAACGCGAAAGCGGGGCAGTTCGTGATCGCAGGCATGACCTCGGCCGAGCTCAAGAGCACCAACGGCCATCTGGCTGTGGTCGTCGGCGACGACGGCCAGCTCTCGGGCACCGTCCGGGTTCCCATCTGCTACGCCGGCAGCCTCAATCCGGCGGCCCGGGTGCAACGCAAGCGTGTCTCCGAAACTTTCGGGGCGCAGGTCGCCCGCGACGGCAAGATCAGCTACTTTGCGCGCGCAGTGCAGACCCTGCCTGCCGTTGCCGCTGTCTCTCGCCTCGTGGACGATCTCCGCGGCGTGAATGTCCCCACCGTGGAGAGCCCGCTGATTCTCGCTGCGGCGACCGCCGCGGGCGCGAAGCGCAAAGCCGGCCGCAAGAAGCCTGACACCGAAAAAGGCCGCAAGGCGCCGCGCGATCGCAAGCAGACACAAGGCAAGCGATAGCGACGGCCAGCCGCTTTCTAGTTTTCTACTCTCTCCTCGACGCAGCGCGGGAATGCGCCTCGCCGATCCATTCACTCACGCAGGAAGAACAACAATGGTGACAACCCCCTGGATCGGCCGAACGGCGCTGCTCACGGCGGCATTGCTGCTCGGCGGGCCAGCTCTCCCGCAATCGAGCACCACCACGCAGACCTTCCAGGTCCGCGGCCAGCCGGATGCGAGCGTGGAACTCGTGACGGACGGCTGCGTGGTGGTGAACGGCTACCCCGCTAAGGGCACGCCGAAGCTGCTGCGGGAAGGCGAGAAGACAACCCTCGTGCTGCGCACCGAGAAGGACCAGACGGAAGACGTGTGGGTCCTCGCGCAAACCGGCAGCAAGGCTGCCTCGCCTACTGCTTGCGAGTCGCCGGTCCAGAAGAACTTCCTGGTGACCCTGCGCCACAGCCCCGAAGTCTCGCAGGAGGCTTTGGCCACGTCGTTCAACGTGCTCGTCGCCGCGCTGGTACTTGCGCTGCTGCTGGAAAGCGCGTTCGCGCTACTCTTCAACTGGCGTGTGTTCCAGATCTACGCGACGGGCAAGGCCTGGCGCACGCCGATCATGCTGGCCAGCGCCTGGTTGATTGTGCGCACATTCAACTTCGACCTCATGGCATCGTTGATGGCTGCGTACTATCCCGGCGCCGGGGTGAAGCCGGGCCACGGATGGCACACATCGCTGCTCACCGCCATGATCCTGGCCGGCGGAAGCGTGGGGGTGAACAAGATCCTCACCACGCTGGGATTCCGTGCCCAGCTCACCAAGGACGAACCCAAGGAAGAACTCAAGAAAGCGGGAGCCGCATGGGTGGCGGTGAAAGTGACGTCCGATGCCCAGGTACGTGTCCAGCGCACGGAGGTGACCGCGCCCGCCAACCCTGCGGACATTCCGGTGCTGGTCGGCTTGACGAAGACAAGGAAGCCCCCGCTGCGCGAGATCTTCTTCGGTGACTCGGACCGCGTACCCACGTCCGGTGGCTTTAAGCTGGACGCGGACAAGTTCTACCAGCTTTCCGTGGTGTTGCCGGACAAGACGGTGTACGACTTGCAGGGCACGAAGATCGCCACCCACGCCGATGCCCCGGTGTACCGCTTTGCGCCGGGGGCGATCATAGATTTTCGTGTCGCTCTTTCTTCTGCCCCATAAAGGCCGCCAATGAAAGATCTCTATAACGGGTTCGCGTTGAAGAGGGGCGATGACGACCGGAACAGAAAGTACGAAGGTAGAGAGCGGACGCCTGCTGAAATTGGTGCCGGCAAACACATTGCCTCATTGCGCGGCGACCTAGTGGAATTGGGGTTCTTCCTCGCGCGAGAGAAGACGGGTGAATCCATGGAAATGTTCGACCGCTGGCTCGAAGAGGCCGTGCGGGAGTTCCAGGTTATGGCCCGCCAGCCGACGGTCGCGCACGAGCGGGCCGAACCCGCAGGAGCCGGAAATTACCTGCGCAGGCTTGCATCGGTCGACGTGCCCCTGGAAGAGCGCTATCCGCTCTCGTCATCGGGCGGCGCGGATCGCCACGCATCGGGCGTAGTCAATCCAACGACCCGTGCGCTGATCGCCCAGTGGAAATCGCGACGCTGGCGCAATCCCTGGGTGATCGCCGAGTGGGTCGTGCCGGAAGCGCCCAAGAAGCCGAAGAAGACCTTGAAGGCCCCGGCGCCAACGCCCGCTCCGCCTGCGGGGTACAAGGTCGGTCCCCGGTTACTCGCGCGACATGACCTCACCGTCACGGGTCGCACCCCCCGAATCGCCGGCGAAGTCTTCCTGCATGACTTCTCGGACCGCTATTTCAAAGTGGGCGACCCCTCCAAGCCGGACCCGCGGTTCTATCTCGGCAAGGAAAGGTCCTACGGGCTGCGACGGGGGCCCACCGGCTGGCTGGGCTTGCCCGACACGCAGGAAAGGCTGATCAAGGTCACCCCTGAGCTGCTCACGGGCGAGGACATTGCGGACCCCGAGTCCGCCGCGGCATCCACTTTCAGGGTGGTCGCCGCACTGGCGAGCATCGAAGTCAGCCATGGTTTCCAGTACGTCAACGGTTACGACCTCGCGTGCCTTTCCGGCGGTGTCTGCCACTTCACGCTGATCACGCCGGACTTCAAGCGGGTCCAGCGCGTTCACGCCGGCGAGCTGGCCGGCCTGATGGCCCTGATGGAGAAGACGGAGGCGGAGCAGTTCAATACTTTCCTGGGCGAGTTCGGGCTGCGACCGCAGACCGCATGGGGGGACGACGGTGGCGACCTTCTCAACCCGGTCACGGGGATCTGGGCGAGCGTCCCGTGCCGTGAAACCGCGGACGCGGCCCGGGGACAGCCCGTCGACGATCGCAGTGAAGCCGACGTTCTCCAGAGCTGGCAGTGGCTCGCGCGCTTCACCATGTTGGCGTGGGTGGCGCCCGCCTACGCCGCATGCAATTGGGACCTGGCACGGATGCGGTTGCGGCGGATCGGCGCGCTGCCGATCGGCGGCACCTTCGGCAAGGACTGGACGATCGGGACGGTGTTCTCTTCCGAGCGCCTAGCCGCCAAGCTCCTGCGGGCGCATGTCCATGCATCGTCGCGGCTGGCCGGCAGGGAGGCTGCGGACAAGCCACCCGTGTGCAAGCCGTGGATCCGGACGCTGCTTGCCAAGACCCTGACCGCCGACGAGATCAAGCAAGGCCCGGCCAAGTGGAACCAGGCCGTGCTCACCCGGCTGGACCTTGCGCTGGACAAGAGCCTGGAGCAGTACGCTGCCCGCAAGGACAAGAAGGGCCGCTCGATCAAGGGCGACTTCCCGCGCATCACCGACTGGGCATGGAAGGGCCGGCCGCTGAGCAACGCGCCTCGAAGCTTCCAGCTGGACACGTCGGACCTATGAACTTGCACCGCCAGGAGAACCAGATGCCTCGCCTCGCCATTACCTCGGCCTTCCTGGCTGCCCTGCTGGCAGGCTGCGCCACGCCGAGTGTCGACCGGGGATTCGTGGTCCGCACCGACCTTCGCACCACCGACTGCGAAGGCAACGCATCTCCCGAAGACATCCATGCGACGCCGGGGAGCTCGGACCCGTTCAACTTCCTGAACCTCAGGGAGAACCCGCTTCGCGTCGAGGGACAGCCCGATCGGCGGCCGAAGGTCAGGGACTGCACGAAGCCATCTGGAGAGGTGCCGCGCACCGCCGGCCTGGCATTGAAGCGGGGCGATACCCTGTACCTGGGCACCGGCGCAGTCGGGCCGGCCTTCCAGGCGGACAAACTTCCGCGGCCCATCCACACCCCGGCGGCGCTGGCCGGACCCGTGAAGGTCACCCTGCGCAGCGTGCATCCCACGGCGGGCCGGCTCTACGCCGAAGAGGACATGCTGCTCGCGGCCGCCTTGTCGATGGCGCGTGCACCGAAACTGAAGATCGAGGCGTCGGACCTCGCGCCCGCTCTCGACCGGCAACAGGTGCTGTTGTGGAACAGCCTGATGGGCCACCTGCGCCTGTGGCGCAGTTCCGTGGGCAACCCGCCGCCGGGCGTACGGCCGGCGCTCGCCTTACTGGTCGATTCCGGAAGCTGGTGCCTCGACGTCCGGTCCCGGCTGAGTGCCGACGATGCCGACAGGCGCGAGCTCACGAGATTCTTTACCGGCACGGAGGGTGACTGCCCCGGCGGCGAGGCCTCGCGGTCCAACATCGAATTTAGCCGGATCACCAACCCGGCGCGCAACGCCGTGCAGGCGATCGCGACGGCTCCCAAGCCGTCTGGCGGTTACTACCCGGATCCGCATCAGCTCGCGCTGTTCACGCAGGTTACCGTCGACCTGAACGGCGCGCGTATCGGCGCACATGATTCTGCGTCCTCCACCGGCGCCTGGACGCTGCTGGACTGGCACCAGGCCGAGATCTGCAAGGACAAGGCGGGGCAGCCGCTGACGCTCGCCGCGTTCCGGATGCGCGACGGGCATTGGGTCCACGTCAAGCAGCCCGTGGATACCGAAGCCACCGTCGGTGTGCGACTGGTCTTCACCCAAACCCTTCAGGCCCGGGAGTTCTTCGCCAAGGGCCACTGGTCGCAGCGCTGGAAGCGGGTACTGGATACCGAGGACCTCGACAAGCTGTACCCGCGCGACCTCAGCGAGGTCCGCTGGAGCGGCGAGCCGGCGGATGCGGCGATGTGCCTGATCAGCTCCACCCGGTAGGAGGCCCATGGCAACGCTAGAGATCTTCGGCGAAACGCTGGATCTGCCCGCTGCGGGCTTCGAGGGCTCGCTGGGAGGCCTCGCGAACAAACTGGTGGTCAAGGCTTCGCCGGGAGCGGCGGGCCTCTCCGACGTGCGATGCAAGTTCCAGGGGCGGCTGCCTCTGGGTTCGCTCGAACCGTGTGAGTTCGTGCTGCATTGCGAGCTGGCAGGCGGCCGTTACCGGCCGCGCGACGTCAAGTTCGTGACCGGGGGCCGACTCTTCATCGACGCGGGCCTGGGATTTACGGTCTCCGACGCCTACGTCGTTGGCGCAGCGATGTCTCGCCGCCCGGGGCACAGCGTGCTGCTGCGCACCGACGCGCGGCTGGCCAAGGACTTGCTGGATCGGCTGACGTCCGGCACCGCAGTCACCCTGGACCAGGCCAGCTATGCCGACGACGACTTCTGGGTCAGCCCGGACTTTGCCGCCAAGACCTTCAACTTCGAGCCGATGCGCGGCGGAAGGCTGTCGGTGAAGCACTACTACGAGCAAGATGGCCGCTTCGAGAGCGACCAGTCCGTTGCGATGGCGGCGGTGCAGGTCAGCCGCGATCGCATCACGGTAGCCGGCCGCACCGATCGCCTGTACGTGCACGGTGACCTGGTGGACAAGCGTCCCCAGACGACTGACAACGACGTGTTCTTCCAACATGTTCTGGTCAATGGCGAGCTGCAGTACTCCGTGCCGCACCATGCCCCTCAGCGCGAGCAGCTGAAGTGGTCGTCACTCGCCGGATCGAGCGAGCCGCCGGTGCTGCTTGCGCTGCGGTGGCGGGACGAGAATGGCCACCCGCTCGCTTTCCAGCCCCGGTCGGGCGAGTTCACGCTCGGCGAGCGCAGCGGGTTCAATTTCGCGGTGCCCGACGGCACCGACGCGGATCTGATCGAACTGGCCAACCACACCGTGGGCGTGACGACGGGCGCCAGCCAGGCCTGGGTGCTGCGCTCCCTCGACCCCGTGGCCCACTACCGCTGGGACGAGACCCACGCGGAGTATGGCCCGGTGACCCTTTCGCCCGGCGCGCCCCTGGAGATTCACGGCATGGCCACCGGGGTTGTGCTGCAGACGCCTGCGAATTCCGGCGGCGCAGGGCTGGCATGCGACTTCAGCTGCTCCGAAGTGAAGGACGCGCAGGGCCGTGTCATCGCGTGGCTGCCCGAGATCGCCCTCGGGGGCGACGGGCCCGAGTGGGCCCTGCAGGCGTTCCTCGAGGAAAAGGACAGCCGTGCCGGGGCGGCGCTCTCGGTACGGCAGGCGAGCGCCAAGCCGGGTGCCCGCGGTCCGACGCTTCCCCTCGTGGATGCCACGGCCGTCGGGATGAACCTGCTCCCGCCCGCGGGCAGCATCCGGTACGAAGGCCTCGTGTTCAGCGCCCTGGGGAAGTGGCTGGGCGGGCACGACGAGCAGTTCGTCGGCCGGCAGCCGGCGTGGCTCGCTTCGCCGGCCATGCTGGCCGAGGCGCCCCAGGCGCATCTCACCGGTTTCGCGCTGCTGCCCCGGAGAGAGGAACTCGGACGGCTCGTCGGCCAGCTGCGGGCATCGGGAGGCCTCGAAGCCCTCGTGCCGGCCTCCCCGCGCCTCGTCGACGCGCCGACGGCCGCGGCCGGGTTCGCGGGTGAGGCGGCGGCGCGCGCCGGCGGTTACATCCACGGCCTGCAGGTGGACGGCCAGTTCGACACCAGCGTCCAGGAGATCGAACAGCGCCTGTCGCAAGCGCCGGTCTGGAACGAGGCCTGGGTCCGGCTGATGAACCAGTGGGTGACGCCGGATGCGGACATCCGCGCGGCACTGGACGAAGTCCGCAGGCTGATGAATGTCACGTCCTCTCTTCCGGCCCCGCTGCCTGAAGAGTGGTCGCCCGACGACGACCTCCAGCCGTGGCTGGACCTGAAGGATCGGGCCTGGGAGATCGCGTCCATGGGAGACCTGGACGACATAGAGGCCTTCGAAGGCGAAGGCTTTGCCGACGTGCTGGATGGGATGCATGTCGAGGAATTCGCCGCCGTCTGCCTGCTCGCCGCGGACGATGCGGCGGAGGAATCGACGGCTCCCTTCGCTGCGCTCGTGCGGTGGCTCGACGCGCCCATGGGACCCGACCTGTTCCGCAGGGTCGTCCGCCTGCTCCTGTCCGCCCTGGCACCCGGCGCCGGCGCGCGGTTCGAAAAGCTGGTCGAAGCGTCCAACGCGGCCGGGCTGCAGCTGCAGCAATTCTGCGAGCGCCTGCTCGGCACTGCGTTCCTGGCCCAGGCCGACTACCTGCTGGGCAACCTGAAGGGCATCCTCACCGACCTCGGGCTCGCGGACGCGGCGATCCTGCAGCAGATCCGCGACGCCTGGGAATCCGGCTCGACGGCGGCCTTCAAGGCACTGAAGGACAAGTTCGGTCCCGTCCTGACCGACGACCTCCTCGACCGGATCGCAGCCAATGCCGCGGATGCGCGCGAACTCCTGGAGGCCCTCTGTCAAGCCGGGATCGCCGTCCACGACTTGGCCGACCTGCTTCGCAGGCCGCCCGAGTACCTGTTCGCCACGCGGCGCTTCGCTTCGATGGGCGCCGAGTGGGACAAGGCGCTGAGGCTGTGGAGCGGGCGATTCGGGCTGGCCAACCTGGCCGAGGGACTCGACTGGAACTTCTTCCTCGGCGACTCGTCGACCATCCTCGTCAAGCTCGGCAATCGCAGGCCCATCGACGCCTTGCTGCAGGAGGCGCACGACCGTTTCAGGAACGATGCCCGCCCGGATCCCTTGGGCCTGGCGGGCCTGGATCCGCGCACCAAGACGATCGAGGGCGGGCTCAGGCTGCTGCGCAACAAGTTCGGGTCCGCGCTGCTCTCGCCGTCATGGGTCGGCCTGCTGATCCTGCGGCCGACCGCGGACATCAGCGAAGACCTGAAGATGCGCGACCTGTGCGGGCTCGAGTACATCGACCTCCTGTACGTCGCGGTGAGCGGGCGGCCGCTCGCGGACGGACGGCTCGACGTGACGGCTGCAATCGAGAGCCGGTCGGAGGAAGAGGCCGTCGCCGAACTCAAGGGCCGTCCGCCCGAGGAGTGGAAGGGCGATGTGGACTTCGGCCTCACCCGGTTCTCGGTGAACATCCGCCGTTCGGTGCTCGATGCGGCCGACATCGCCTTCCAGCTGCGGGTGAAGAACCTGCTGGGCAAGGAGCACCCCAAGGGCCCGCAGGCTCCGGACGTACAGACGATCACGATCCGTGGGACGCTGGCGCCCGCCGATCCGGCGAAACCCGACAAGGCCCGAGACATCCAGTTCGCAGCCGTGCTGGAGCCGCCGAAGAAGATCCCGGTCGAACTGCTCTGCTTCGACCATGTGCTGTTCGCGGGCCTGCGCGTCGGCACGCGCGATGGCCGAACCTTCCTCGACATCGATGCGGACATTAAGTTCCGCAAGATGTCCGATGCAGGCTATCCGGACTTCTTCGAATCCATCGAGCAGCTGAAGCTGCGCGGCTTTCGCATCGGGTTGCCGTCCCTTCAGCCGGGAGAGGCGCGCAGCATCGGCGAAGCCATCGGCCTCGATTTCGAATGGCCGTCGGTGGAGTTCTCCATGCCGCGCGCTCGCGGGCTGCAGCTGTTCGGGCTGGAAGTGACTCCCCTCGCGCTGGGCATCCTGCGCGACGCCGACACGCAGTGGGACGCCTTCCGGGAGAAGTTCCTCGACATCGACAACTGGCAGCTGCCGAATCTCGGCCAGCACAAGATCGAGGTGCCCCACGTGCGCTTTCGCGCCGCGTTCGGTTCCTTGCCCGCGCTCGGGGTGGCGGGCAAGCTGAGTTTCGACCTGGTGTTCGGCCTGCTGGTCAAGGACGGCAAGCCCGAGCGGCCGTTCATCGCTGTCGACGGCGTGGCGGGCAAGAAGATCACCATCGACTTGTTCCGCCTGATCACGATCACGATCGACCAGCTGATCTTCAAGCGCAACTGGACCTTCAAGCTGGACGGGCACCCCGAGATGAAGGCTTCCGGCCTGGTCGTCGACCGCGCCGAACTGAAGATCCTCAATTGGAACCCCTTCGGAGAGGGCGCGCACCTCAGCCTGGCGAACTTCCATCGGACCGATACGAACGACGAGTACCAGCGGCACGGTTTCGTCGCCGGCTATGAGAAGAAGAAGAACAAGGGCACCTCTTCGAAAGGGTTCGTCAAGGTGCACTGGATCGTCCTTGGCCAGAACATCGAGTTGCGCAAGGAAGCCTACGACTACCTGCTGTCGAGCGGCTCCACTGCGGTTCTGCCCGGCACGGACACGGAGTCGCTGCTGACCGAGCTCCTCGTCTACCAGGATGCGGAAGACAAGAACGCACAGCTGCCGGCAGGCAAGCAGAAGAAGCGCGAGCTGGTGGAAGGCCAGCTCGCCGCGACTTTCACCAAACGTCCCAGCTGGCTGTTCGGCATCTCCTTCAGCCTGGGCGACGTCCTCGAGCTAGGCAACCTGGTGCTGCACGACCAGCACTACTACGGCATCCGCCTGCGCGACCGGCGCTGGGTGGCCGCTGTGTTCGGACAGGACACGATCGAGTTCGCATACATCCCAGGTGCCCGGCGCGAACTCGACCGGTTCCGCACCAACCTGCGCGTGCCGCTGCTGGACATGCTGGGGCCTATGACGAGCGGCGAGGTCGCGCTCGAGTGGGCGGTGAACTGGGACTTCCTGATCGACATCGGATTCCCGTGGAAGACGGCCGCGGGCCACAACTGGTTCCGCGCGTTCTCGCTGCCTGTCGGTGCCTACGAGGGCAAGTTCGGTTTCTTCCTGGAGAAGAAGACGACCTACGACGTGGTGCCGGACTCCGAGGTGCTGATGCTCGGCTGCGGCGCAGCGTTCTATGTCGGGTTGTATGCCGGCTATGGCAACTCGGTGGCCTTCGTGCGCGCCGGCATCGGCGTGTTCGGCATGTACGAAGGCCGCTTCTGGCTGAAGAACGCGAACCTGAGCAAGCCCGAGACGCTACTGAAGGCAACCATCGTGCGGATGGAGGTCAGCGGGACGGTGGGCATCTTCGCCTATGCCGAAGGCCGCATCGAGGTCTGGATCCTGTCGGCTTCCTTCCGCGCCTGGGCGGAGGCCTCCATGACCTCCACCATCATCTATGTGCCGGGCGGCACCTGCGCCGTGGGCTACAGCGCACTGCTTGCGGCGGGCTATTCCGCATCGGTGAAGGTGGGGTCGGGATGGTTCAGCTGGACGTTCAGGGTTTCGGGATCGGTGGCGATGTCCGTCTCCGGACGGCTCCTTCTCGCATGACAGCAACAGGGATGCCAAAGAGATGACGAAACCGATCATCGCCGTCGCGATCGACATTTTTTCCCCAGGGGCCTATCGCGCCCCCGCGTGGCCGGCCGAACTCGGCCCGGCGCCGGGCTTCCTGGAGGACTACAGTCATGAGAAGGACTACGTCTACGTGGTCCTCCAGCCCTTGCTCTTCCGGGGCGCGGCAGACGCAGCGAAGGGATTCGCTGTCGCTGCGACAGCCGACGCTGCGGACTACTTCAAGCCCGGTCGCAAGCTCGATGCCGGCGACGTGGTGTTCGCCGACCAGGCGATGGCGCAGAGCCTGCCCGCGGAAGTGGAAGCCGTCCCCGCCTCCCTACCGCCGGGGACACGCATCTCCCTGGAGCTGATGCGCGGCGACACGCCGTTGTGGACCTCGTCGCACAGGGACATCGGGCCCGCGGGCCTGCAGCAGGTGCCGCCTTCTCCCTTCATGGTCGCGCTGGACGAATGGCCGGCGCTGGCGTCGCTCAATTTCGCCCACCCCCTGGCCAATGCGTTCTCGGAGCTGGACGTCTCCCAGCGCGAGCAGGTGTATGTGTGGCTGACCGCTGCGGCGATGGACCTCCTTCGCCACAAGAATGACCAGGACCCGTTGAGCCCCGGCCAGGAGGATGCATTGGCGATCTTGCAACTGGAGCATCCCCTGCCGACGCCCGCGGACATGCGGGGCCACCTGGTGGCGAACTCGCGTGGCGAGAGGATGTACGACCGCCTGCTGCGCGACGATCCGGCCCAGCAGAAGGCGTTGCGCCTGTCCGCCCCTCGCTTCAAGGTCGTCGACGGGGCCACGTTCGCCAAGCGCATCCGGGCCGAGATCGGTGCCAGCCTGCCGGCCGGCTCCACGCATGCGAGCTACCTGCACGTGTGGTGGCACGCCATGTGCAGGGAGGCCACCCGTCCGGGGACGAGCGAGGCTTGGGCCGACGGCACTCGCGCCAGCGAGTTGGCGGGCGCGCTCGGCCGGTACTTCGGGTTCGGCGAGAGGCTCCGGTGGCCGCAGCCGCCCTTCGCCGTGACAGGGCCGTCCAACGAGGTCTTCATGGTTCCGCGTGCACAGTCCGCTGGCGCTCGTTTCGAGACGAATGCGGCGAGCCTGTGCGAGCTCGTCTTCAGGGTCCCGGTGGCCGTGCTCGGGGGCGACCCCAAGGGGCTCGTTGCCCGGCTGTCCGTCGCCGGGCAGGTGCGGGACGACGCGCAGCAGGCCCATGGCGCGCACCGCCTGGCGCCGCAGCTGGCCCAGGTAGCTGCGCTCGCCCGCCAGTGGCAGGCGTCCGCCACGTGCCGGGCGCAAGTGCGCCGCGACGATCGCGACGAGGACGGGAAGCCGCTGCAGGACGCCAACGGCATCGTGATGATGCAACCCCGGGCAGCGAAGTGCGTTCCACTGGACAACCCGAAGGCCGCGGACCTGTTCTCTGTCGCCGGCGTCCTGCTGGACCTGGCCGACAGCAGTTCTCGGCATGGCCTGGGCGAAAGTGGGGAAGGCCTGGTGCCGGTGCGCGAACTGCGTCGTGCGTTACTTCCCGAGGAGTGCCTGGCCTTCGAGCAGGCGTTGATAGGGGCCACCCTCTGGCGGATCAAGGGCCACCTGCGGGCTGCGCCGGTTGCCACCGTCCCGGCGGAGCCTCCTTTGCCGCGGGTGTACGAGTTCGTCGCAGCGCGTCTTTCCTCGACGGCCGTGCTGGGCGTCGCGGCCGGAATCGCTAACTCCGAAGCAGGACGCTTCAAGGAAGTGCTGCCCGAACTGCTCGCGGGCGCCGGCCGGTTCAATGCCAGCCTCTGGCTTCCGAACGGCGCCGGCATCGTCGACCTGAAGGATCGCCTGGTCGATGCCGACGGTCCCGACAGCGACCTGCGCTTCTACGTGCTGGACGACGATCCCGCGACCGGCATCGGCAGCATGTTGCCAGCGTCCGGCAATGGGGCACCCGATGCCTTCCCGGTCGCCCTTGTCATCGAGGTAGTCCCGGGGCAGGCCGGCAGCGCGGACGCTCAGCGCTGGCTGCCCTTTAATGCGGTCCGCAAAACTGGGGCGGACGTGCCTTGGGTGGCGCTGAACCGCTCGGCACTGAGCAGGGTCAGCCGCTCCGTGGACAGATGGATGGAACGCTTCCATGTGACGCCCTTCGTGGACGGCGCGCCGAACGCGGACGATCCCCTGCGCCAGCACCTGTCCAACTTCAACAAGCTGAGGGTGTTCTGCGCCAGCGACGGCGGCAGTTATGTGCCCGTCACCTATCCGGATGCCGCAGTCCCGCTGGCGCCCGCACCGGCCGGAAAGTACCCGGACTCCCTGCCATGGGAGCGTGGCTGGCCCGAGCAACCGCCCTTCAGCTACTTTGTCGGGCACCTGTATTCGCAGGAGAACGCCACCGAGCGGCCGGACGTCGGCAGCCCGGATTCATCGCAGGACCGGGTGCCGGAGGCCCTGCGGTACGTGCGCTATCGGCGCGCCGATGCGGCGGCACAGCTGGCCGGCTACGTCGAGCACCAGTACAGCTATCGCATCCCGATCCTTCAGAAGGACTTCACCGCCGATGCCAGGCTGGCCACGGACCTGCGGAATGCGGCGGCGCTCGTCGCCCGCGGCAAAGGGGTCGCCGAGGTGGCTGCCGACGGGATCCCGGAACAGGAGGGGAAGAAGTCGCCCCTGCTCGAAGTGAGGATCGTCGACGGCGCCAACGCGCTGGAGATCGCGGGGCGCGCAGATTACTTCGTCCTCGCGTTCGCGGCCGAGTCCCAGGCCGAAAGCGTGCAGGGGGTCGGACGGACACCGCACGTCGAGACGTTGCGAAACATCTACGAAGCGGTGCGGGATTTCCTTCACGCGCTCGATGGCGGCGGCGCCTCCCTGCACGCCGAACTCTTTCGCTTTGACAACAGCCTGCCCCGGGCCGGCACAGGCCGCGATGACGCGCAGTCGATCCCAGCCCGGCTCGACCGGTTCGTCACCGGCGAGCTTCCGCTCAAGCCGGGCTCCGGCGTCGGAGGGGCGCTGCGCGCGGGCCTCGCGCGGCTGGCGCCGGCCACCTTCGAGGAGTTCCAGCGCGAAGTGGATGCCTTGCGTTCCGGCGGGGGCGGCGACGTCTTCGCGCCGGTTCGGCTGCCCATGGACGATGCCGACTGGACTTGGGTCGAGGGGACCGCGCCGACATCCGCGCCCGACCTGCGCGCGCTGGCGAATGTCGTGCGACTGGCACTCGACCTGCAGCGGCCCGCGAAGCTGGTCATCGACCCATCGGCTGCCGAAGGACGCTTCATTCCCTTCAGTTCCGCCAGCGACCCGTCCATCCCAGGCTGGATCAAGGCCAACGTCCAGCAGGTGGTCGCCCGCGCACGGGAAGAGCTCGCTACCTTGTTGCAGCGGCCCGCCCAGGCGGGAGAGGGTTCTTCGCTTTACCGTCGCCGCGAATGGCTTTGCATGCAACCGCCGAGTGGCGAAGTCGTGGTCGAGCAGGGGCCCCCCGCCACCGGAGCAGGTGCGCCGCAAGCCTCGAAAGAATCGCGCGAGGGGCGCTGGAGGATGATCTTCGGCGACTACGCCTCCACGGTGCTCGTGCCGCCGGGGACCATGCGCCAGGTCACTCGTGTCGCTGAGATGTTCTATGTGCCGATGGCGTTCCAGCCCTTGGCAGCCCACCCAACCCTGGCCACTGGCAACGACACGCTGTCCTTCGCGCAATTCCTTCTGGGCGTGGCGGGCGACCTGCTTGCGGGCCGGCTGCCGGCGGACATCCCGCTCAAACCCAGTGCGATCGGCAAAGCCAGCGACGACGGCGCCCGGGCGAGGGTCCGACTGGAGCATCTGCTGACGAGCCCTGGCGGCATTGCCTCGGCGCTGGAGCAACTGGTCCATGCCGTGCACAACGACGCCGTTCTGCGGGGCGTTCCGGACAAGCTCACGCAGCGCGCCCTGGAGCTGTGGGATCGCAGCGCGGTGGCCCGCTCGGCATCGGTGAAGGCGCTCCTGGCGCAGCGTCCGGAACTGTTTGCCAACTCACGTGCGATCGGCGTCGCGGTATTCGATCCCGATCGGTTCGCACGGCCCCTGCAATCGGTGCAGGTATGTAAGCGGATCTCGCAGAAAGCCGCCACCGAAGCCGAGGCGCTGATTGATGTCGACCGGCTCGTCATCCCTCCCACGCCCTCGAAAGAACCCGCCGTCCTGCTCGACCCGCTGGAAGCCGCTCGCTACGACACCGAGTTCGAGCTGCCGATGAACCGCTACAAGCTGCTCGATGGCAGCGAGTCCACGGACGCCATCTACGACTCGCCGATCGAACTGGGCCAGGTGACTCTGGCGTGGCGCGGCGGCACGTCCGGCCGGACGGGCGAGGATTTCCTCGAATCCGAGCACCACTTCCCGGTCGCCACGGACCACCGTCCCCTCGAGCGCGGCGTCGAGGTCGATGCGCCGCACTGGAATCCGCACTGGGCCTACGCCATGACCGGCGCCCAGGCGGGCACCGAACGGCGCCTGTATCTGCTGCCTTCGCGCAGGTTCCCCGCGGCCCCCGTTTCTCTGCAAGTGGCCGCGCAGGGTGGTGCCGGCCCGGTCAACACGTCGGCGATCAACTTGACGTCGACGGCCGCCGGCCAGGCTGAGCAGGTGTTCCAGAACGCCCTGAACGGGTCGCTCAGCGCCCTCAACGCGCTTCATCTAGTGATACGCAACGAAGACGGCCAAGCCGCGGCCGACGCACCGGCCTGGAGGATTTCCGCGGGCACCGCGACTGTCAAACACGAGGATGCGGACGGCTGGTACCGGATCGACACGTTCTTGGAGCACCACTACTTCATGGTGGAGGCCGACGAAACGGGCGACGAGCCGTTCGCCAACGAGGTCTTTGAGATTGATGTCCAGGTCAACCGGGACGGAACAATGCCTTCGGCCGCTTCGCCGCCCGTGGCAGACAGCTCGCTCCCGGTCGCGTCCTCCCCCCTGTTGCTGGCGTTCCGGCGGTGGCAGCAGGCGCAGGGAGAGGGGAGTCTCAAGCCAGCGGTCCCCCTGCAACCGGCACAGGACGAGGCGATTAGCCTGCCTGCACTGGTGGAAAGCGTTGCCTTTTGGCTTTGCAAATCCGTCGCCGATCCGGCGCAGGTGCCCGCGCAGGAGCGCGAGGCGCGAGGTTCCGAGTGGGTCTTGAAGCCCTTGGACGCTCCGCGAGAAGACCGGACGCCGGTGAACTTCCGGGCGGTTTACGAGTTCGCGGAACCGAACGCGACCCTGAATGTCGATGCCTTGGTGCCATCGCCCAACCCCGAGTCCCAGCGGATCGGCGGCGTGGTCCAGGTTTCAATGTTCAAGCCTGTCGCCGGGCAGGTGCCGTCAAGCGTCCGGGGTGAGCGCGCGATCCTGCGCGTCTCCGTGCTCGCCGATCCCTGGTCGCGGGTGCGCCTGCGAATGCGGCAGATCCGCAACCGCCGCGACGTGGCCGGAGGCGCGCCGGACATCGATCCCGTGTTCGAGATGCAGAGCGCGTATTCGTCTTGGAGCGCGTACTCGCACGCGGAAAAAATCATCGACGCCCGGAGCTTCGAGGCAGCGCAGGTCCCGCCCAGCGAGCGCCGCCTGGAGATCACCTCGGTCCGGCTACAGGACTGGATTGCGAAGCGGTCCAGCGCGGCACCCCCCGATATCGGCCCAGTGGTCGCGTCCCGGCTGGGTGGGGTCATCCCCGCGGGTGGGCCGTATGCAGGCAAGCCTTACTGGAACGCCGCGGAGATGCTGGATCCGAACCGGAAGGTCTCGGTGGTCCTGCGCCAGCGGCAACCGGATCGCCACATGCTACACAACGGCGCTGCGTGGCGTCGACTCGATCAGCGGGATCTCTTCGTGCCACGGTACGTGTTTGGAGAAATGGCAGCTTCGTCGGTAGACGCGCAACTGTGCGCCGTCGCCGCGACCACCATCACGGCGGGCGAGCCGGAGCTCGAGATCACGTGGCTGGACAAGTCGAGCGGCGGACCCGTGTACCGCATCACTTGGCCGGTTCGGTTTTCGAAGTGAGGGGGCGCCCCCGTCCGCTTCTAGGCGCGTCGGTGGAAGGGCGGTGCTGGCGGGGTGAACGCCACGACGGGAAGCTGAGTTGATTCGAGACACGCGACCTTCTCCGTTCCAGTGCAACCATCGCACAAAAACGCATCGCGCCAGGGCATGCCGGTAACGTACGGCCCGCGTGGACAAGGTCGCACAGAAAGTTACCGCCGCCTTCCTGTTCGTACCACCGCAATAGCGCAAGGCCGCGGCTGATCTGGAGCAGACGGATGCCATCTGCGCGCTGCTCCAATCCCAGGCGAACGCCCGCGTGAAGTCGGTGCCGGAGCTGGAGTAGCCTTCACTTCCAGCGGCGGCCGACTTCCACTCAAATCGGGGTGGCGTCCAAGTTGGTGGACACCGGAGAAATGGGCGGTCGAGCCCTATTCGACGCTCGGGTTGACGCACTCCAGATCTGTCGCGCCCAGAAAGAATCAAAGCCGACCGGGCGCCATGTCGACTGGCTGCTTTGGGTCGGGTTCTGCTCGACGGCCCGGGCAACAGGAGTCACTCGTCGGCTACAAGGCTGACGAGGCGCCATGAGGATCATCCTCAGGTTGTGCCCGGCACCGCAAAGGGTGGCGTGTAGCACGTCGCCGATGCAGCCCTTGAGCCGGTTTCCTCGCGGGAGCGCTTTGGCAAGCGCGTCGACCAAGTCCTGCAGGTCAGCGAGCGCCTTCGCAGAATGCGCCCGGCCTTCAGCCTCCACTAGCGCCTAATCCTTCTCGGTCTGCGCGATTTGAAACTGAGCATTCTCATCAAGCACCCAAGACTTCCTGAGAGTCTCTTTCAGATCACTTCCTATCCAGTTGATGCAGTACGCCGTCATCCCGACGACGGCCCCCTTCGATCTTTTCAGCTTCAACAGATTGAAGCCGCGCAGTGAGTCTGACGGCCTGGCTGAAGCGCCCTTGGTCAACGTGGTTGCACAGCTGCGAACCATCTGTGCGGGCGTATCGCCGGTGGCCACCGTGTGGTCATGAACATGCCCGTGCAGGAACAGCGCGGTCGGAACGGCTCCACGGAAGAATGTCGCGAAGGCTGCGGGGTTCTTGACGCCCTCGTCCTCGCTCGCACCTAGTGGGTTGTGATGCCCCAAGCCAATCACGACCAACGACACGTCCTTCACATCCGCCCGTACCTCCTCAAGACGCTCGGACACCGCGGCAAGAACGTTCGGATCCACCTTTCGCTCGGGCAAGCCGTACGGTGAGAGCGGCGAGGCGGTATTCACTCCGTAGAACGCGACGCCGAGATGGCGATAACCGGCTTCCACCCAGGCCGTCGGCCAGTCCGAGTCTGCATCGACAAAACTGTCGCGCACCGCGACCGAATCATGAAACCTGCGATATGGGGCCAAACCGTAGGCGATGAGAGATCTCTGGCGGACCTCCTCCGCCAACTCCATGGACGCCTTCTCCTGTCCAACAGGTTTTGGAACATAGCGGAGGCGCGCTGATGCAGACAACGAAATGTTCACATCGTGATTACCCGGCACGTATAGAACGCGACGGGACGGCAAAGATGGCCACTTCAGCTGCTCTACGAAATACTTAATCCAAGCGAGACCAGCATCATACTGCGCCGGATCTCCGTGCTCGGCGACATCGCCCGTGAATGCGATAAATGCAGGCCCTGCCCCCTTTGTTATCTCACTGATGATTTCAGTGAGCCTGCGGGTTTCAAGCTTAAGGTTCTGATCTTCAAAACCTCCGGATTGCACGTCGGAGACGTGCAATATCCACAAGGGAGAATCTTCTTCCAGACGCAATGCCGCATCAAAGTTCTTGCTGTCAAACAGCATGCGCTCAAAGGTGCGGATCGCATAGTCAATCTGACCTCCGGCGCGACCTGGGTCAAGGTCCCGCCAATGCATGAAGGTACGGCAGTTCGGTTGTTTCAGTGCCTCTGAAATCTGAGCGGAATTCGACTCGTCCCACTGCCCGCTGATGATGGCCACGGGAATGTTGGAGCCAATCTGCTTTATGGCTTCCGTCGACGTGAAAGTCTCCCAGCCTTCTCGTTCATTCAGAACTGCGTCCACGATGGCAGCATCGAATTTGCGGGTGCGCAACAGTCGAGCGAGATCGTTCGGACGCTCCAGAATGGTAGGAACGACTTCGAAGGAGAGCTCCTTGCTGCACTCTCGGAAGAATTCCTGATAAAGCGCACCTCGCGCTTCTGGCCCATCAAAGCTGTCGTCAACGACCAACACCTCACAGCGCATCTCGACCTCCTAAGAACCCAAGAAACTAGAAAGGGTCGGCAGCTTGACCCTGACCGTCATCAGGAACTCCTGATCGCCAACTGGCGTGCTGCTCATCTCGATACTGCCACCCACGCGCTCAAGGCCCGCGACTGCCGCGTTGTCCTTCAGAGGTGTGGCATCAGACGTTGAAATATTGAAGAACTCCAACGCGAGATAACCTTCCGCTTTGACCGCCTGCCACCATTGGTCTCCTCTTCTAGAGTAGTTGTGATCCGAAACGATTTCATTCGCGCCAACCATTCGCTTTGAATGGAAAACGTTTAACATAACGTCTCGAACGCAGACCTCGACGAATTTGTCAAAGTAAACGATACAAGGGAAACAACCTTCAAATTCCGCCAACTCAACCCAAACGGGTCGCAACCACGCGTTGCCATCTCTTTGAGTCCATCGAATTCTTGCGAAGCGGTTGTTTTTCTCTGTCCTAAGTCGTTCTTCGACGTATGTATTCCAAGTCTGGAAAATTTGTTCCTGCAGCGGTTTGACTAGGTTGTTGTAGCAGTCCTGCGAGTCCTTCAGCTCCAAGAACAGCTCGGAAGAAATGGTCGGCATCAAGCCTTTGACCTTCGTGCCCTGTCCGTAAAGGATCCTGTGAGCAGCGCTCGCGAGCTTGACAACATCCGGCCAAGCCGGCTGGCTCAGGCTTCGAAGCATCGCAGAAGTTAGCCGCTCCAACTCCTGCATCTGCGCGGCAGGCACCGATGCCACACGCTCCTTGTCCAGCAGCCCGAGGGCAGCCTGCGCTTCCTCCAGCAACTGCGGCGCCACACGCAACGCATGGATGTCGCTCCCATCGCTTTTCGCGCTGCTTAATGCGTCAAGGGTAAGCCTTAGCAACGACTTGTGGCGAGCCGGCGACTCCTTTCCAGCCTCACTTCGAACGGCAATGAGGAAAGACTTCACAGCGGCTTTCGCCCCTGACTTCAGCTCCAGTCGAAGGAGGTTGCGTTCAAGGGCGTCCGAGGGATTTAGCTTGATCTCAGACTGCTCCAGCGGCGCGGAGTTCAGAACAAACTGGCATGCAATGACGGCGTCGATCGACCCCAGGTCCCTCGTCGGCAGCCAGCGGACGATGAGGCTGTCACGAATGAGCGAGGCGACCGACTTGTCGCAGCTGCTGATGCAAAGAGCAGCTAGCGCGGTCGCTTCGTTAGCTTCTGCGCTGAGCCACAAGCGCTGCAATAGGTACCCGAGGTGATAAAGCTTCTTGGCCGGAGTCAGCTCGTCGTTGAACAACAAGAACTGCGTTGCGACAAGGTAGAGCGCTGCCTCCGGCGCCCTACCCTCAAGCTCCTTCGCTCTTCGCAATGCCAGGTTGAAGTTGCCCGTCAAACGTGCAATCTCGACGATTGTGGACGTAAGCTCGAAGGCGTCATGAGCCTCCAGGTACTTCCTGGCGACGCGGCCGTCCGGCTCATCAGAAACACCGAACGCAACTTTGACCGACGGGTCCAGCAGGCGACGGAACGAAAACCCCGAGTACCACTCGCGTTCAGAGTCCCGCTCACGCCAGTCGACGAGCCACTGCGCAACCCGGCTTCGGATCCGGTCCGGAGCCAATGTGGCGTGCAAGCGGGCCATCGCCAACGCATGGCAGAGCAGGCAGTTGCGTGCGGTACCTAGCGTGGGGACATCCCACCTCCAGAAGCGACGGTTGTTTCGCAGATGCCTGTCCATCAGACCTTCTTGGGAAGGAAGGCCTGTCCGATCCACCACCGCAACGGATTGCACTGGTCCCGAGACATTCAGCGATTGCAACAGTTGCGTGATCTCTCTGAGGTGCTTGCCCGAGATCACGCCGTCGTCAAAAACCGCGGCGCTCCACGCGGTCATACCGAACTTCTGTAGCGAATCCTCAATCCGCGTTTGAAAAGGCTGAAACGCTACGAAGGGGGAGACGGTTCTTTCACTGGAGAACTTAATCGGCAAGATGCCGAACAGGGGCTGAATTTCGTCCGGGAAGCCAGACCGGTCTTGCCGGATCCGGTCCATCAGGAAATCAGTCACCGGGTGAGACGGGTAGACCAACAGCTGCGCTTTCGAATGCCCATCCGTGTCCCTGGCGAACAGCTCGGCGAACGTTTCCTTCAACCATGCATAGAGTGGTCCCAGCTCAATGAAGGCATGCGACAGAGCAGACCGCAAGTTGACGGTAAGCAGATCGTGCCTAGCACCATAGCGCCAGTGCCCAAGCTGCAGCGCCTTATATCGGCGAAGATCCTCGTAAGTTTCTTCAGGATTTCTAACGTAGTACGGATTTCTAAAATCTAGGCCGCCGTCATCTCGTCTTCTATATCGAAGAATGGGTAATGCGTGCGAACCGTTCTTGGAGACAAACGCGGTGCCGGGAATCCGCTCCCAGATAGGATCGTTATCCGGTATGGGCGGCAGCTCTGCCCCCCATTCTTCTCGGTGACCTCAGTGACCCAGAGAAGTGCAGCCGTGGAGTTCTCAAAAACCCCTATCTCCGCGTCGTCATGGTGAAGAATGTTTATCAGTTCGACGCGATCGCCAATGTGAGCGTCCCTGGCCGTCTCGCCAGTGACGGCGATGCTGCCGACAACCACCATTTCCCCCGCACTTGTCCAACCAGAATCGCGCGACAGCAAACCAGGGAGGTTGATGGAAGCAAGGACCGAGTTGGCCAAGTCATCGGCACCTCGAATCTCACGTTCGGGAAACAACGCCAGCAAACGCCGAACAGCCCGTCGGCAAGCCCGAAAAGCTGTGGGGTCCGTTAGCGACTGAGCGAAGTCTAGGTAGCGGTTCAGCACGACGGCTCCATCGACCCCGCCCTTCCAGTTCACCCGAATGTTCAGAAGCGCGGGTCGAGGCACGCGATCATGGTCGAGCCAAAACAACTCTGAATCCATTTCGCGCAAGAGTACTGCCAAGTCAGCAAAGGAGATAAGTCCGTCAGCCTCGTCGAGTTCCTCACCATAGAGATACCGAAACCTCCCATTGTCCGCCTTCAATCTCAACGAATACCACGATTCCGAGACAAGCCAAATAACTGCGGTAGAGCTACGGTGAATGTCAGCCGACAACAATAAATCGACCAACATGGTCATATTGAAGTTGGATAGCTCAACAATCGCAAAGCAACTTAAATTGAGCAGAGGGCGATCGCGAAGTGTTCCGTGGGTAAGCGCGAGCCACTTTCCCGTGTCGTTCTTGCTCATTAACCGTGCAGGTCTCAATACCAACACGCTGGGCTTTTGCTCCTCGATCATACCGGCGTCTGCCGCCGAGTAGCCCGTCGATGCGATTCGTCGATCTACTGCGATTGTGCGAAGCGGCGGCTCGGGAGTAAGCGCAATCCTCCCCTTCAATGCATCCTTTATTGAATTGAGCGTGGACTTCTGTGGTTTTTGTATTGGGTACTGATCAAGAAACTGCTCTTCATGACGAGGTTGAATACTTATATGGTAGGCCGTACCTGGCGGACCAATCCTCGCAAAACCTTTTCCAAGGGACCGATCAATAATTCCACTTCTGCTATGCGTGGATGCTTGCCAAGGAAAAGCGTTTCCAATCCATATTCCCTCGTGCGTATAAAAGCGCGCGTAGTCGCCACCGATGCTAAGAATTTTCCCCAAATGCTGCAGGCCGGTAACGGACGTTCGACCTGATTCATGGCGCTCTATCCGCGATATGTTTTCCACAAACAAATATGAGAATATACTTTCCAGCGGATTTGGCATTTTGGATGCCCGCTGAATTGCCTTATTCAATATGTTGTTGTTTCCAGCTTTCCATTTATGAATGTCAGCAGTGAGGCCCTTGCCGACGTCACAGATGAACAACTCCACCCACTCTGAAAAGTAGTTGGGCGAGAAGTTCCGGTTGCCGTAGAGCGCCCGGCTCCTATTGAGCATCTCCAGCCAGTCTTGCGCCGCTTCTGATTCCCGTGGCTTGCCTAGGCGCAGGCGTGCGAACACAGCGCCGAATGCTGGCTTGTCTGGTCCATAGGCATGCTCGCCCACGTTTTGTAGGAGTTCGAAGAGCGTTCGCCGCATCTTCTGGAACAGCATGTCGCGTGCGGCAACCTGCGATCCAAAGGCGGACTTGAGGGAGAGCTCGTCAGCCCGATCAATCATTCGTTCGACCAGGTCTTGCAGCTTTCTTGGGTCGTCGACGAAGTCGGTGGCATCAATGATTTCCATCGGGATGCAGACGTGCATTCCGAGCCGCGGCATCGTTGCGGCGTCGTCAATCCGCTTCTGTACCTCGGGGAGAGGCAGGCGTCGCGAGCCCAAGTGCAGATACGCCACGTCGTTCAACACAGCCAAGAAGCCCTGGCTATGGAGGAACGCGAGAAACACTGCGTGCTCCTGCGGGTGGCTCACGCTGCCCAGGTGGACAGAAATCTGGGCGCCGTCAAAGTGTGCGTACTTCAGAACGAGCAGCATCTGCATCAGGCACTGTGGGTCCGCCCACTGCACCGCGCTCAAGTCAATGCGGAATTTCTTGATGCCGGCTTTTTGGGCATCTGAGAGCGCTCGAAGCCCTCGAAAGGAGTCGCTCTCCGTGAAGAACGGGGCCACATGAAAGATGTGGCTATCCGGCGTATCGCCTTTGTTCACGCAGCCTCCCAGCGGCATTCGTTGTCCCGTGAGCATAGGGATTCCCAGAACGACCGCACTGAGGTGTACCCCTCAGAACTGAGGATGGTGTTTTGTATTGGCCTGTGTTTGGGGCCTCAGCGAAGAACTCTTTTGCGATCGCGGCTCACCAACTACCAAGCACTACGTCAAGAAGAACTGGTTGTTCCACGGCGCGATAGCGCCGGCCGGCGGTCGCGCCGTATGTCAGCGACGCTCTTCCCCCCCAGACAGGCGAACAGACCTGTCAGATCTAAATCTCCGTAGCTGGACTTCGGATGCACTCGCATCCGACTCCAGCCACGTCTCCAACCTCCCGCCCTGCAACTAGGTGGGCTGGGAGCAAGTCGCGTCTCGTTCCGCAGCTGATTCCCCTCCTCCCACCTGGCCGACGGCTCATCAAACTCTTCCTCGGCGCTGGCGCGTTGTTTCTGGCAACGGCCTACGAGAGCTACTCGCTATGCGTGGGCGGCCCGCGAGTTGGTCGCACATCAGAGTCCGGCTTTCGGAAAAACGGTCGTCGAAACTGTCGGCCTCGAATGTCCGAGATCAGCCTGCAGCAGACTGACACTGACACCAACTCTTAGGCAGCAGCATTGGGCTTGCAGGAGCGCTTCGCTACAGTGCTCGATCCGGCCACGGTCATTAGCGGCTCCGTCGTAGGTTTGACGTCGTGCGGCGATAGAGGCTTTGTCCGCCCTCGCCCTCCGCCCCGTACCGGCGCCGCAGCTTGCAAGGTCCGCGAGACGCTGACAAATCCCCCACCTGCTTGCCGGATCGCCGCGATCATGTCCGCTAGCGAGATACCGCCGAATGCGGCAGCCTCTTCAATCGTTACGCCTGATTCAAAGAAGGCAAGTAATGCTCGCCGAATCGCCCCCGGTCCTCGCTCTTTCAGGTCTGGCAATCCAAGCCGCTGAAGCCGCTTCGCAGCGCCAAGAGTCGAAATGGAAAACTGCCGTGCCACTTCCCTATAGACGCCCCCGTGCGCAAGATAGGCAATACGGTAGGCGTCATCAGTTATTGCTGTGTGACGGCCACCGACGGTAGCCTTCACCCCTTGCTTCAGTAGCGCCGCGAGGTCAGTGAGCGCCTCATCGGCGCTGTCGTACAGGACACTGCAGGTCAATGCATAGACCGTCGCCGAAGCCGACGACTTGGCCAGATACAAGACCCCGTCCACCTGCGACATCGGAACACCAGGCTCTTTGGAGACCAACTCCGCGAAGACTGTAGACAGCCAGTCATGCGGAAATGCCTCGCGCACGGCATCGCTCAACAGCCGCACGCCCACTCGAGATATGCGACCCGGATAGATTTGCAGCCCTCGTGCACGCGCTCGCTCACGCAAGCGCTCACTGACCAGGGGAACTGGATACGGGCGATGCGTATCCAGCAGACCCTCGACAATGGCCAGAAAACGCCGGACAACCTCATGCCCGTTTAGCTCGTCGTACCACGCGTCACCAACATCTAGACTGTCCGCGATGCACTGCGATGGGGGCTGCAGAAGTGCGCCATCACCCTCGGCATACCTCAATGGCACACGATGCCGGGCGCACCAAAGGACGCCTGGCAACTGATGCTCCCGATGCCAATAGCTGATGCCGTACTTGTCGAGATCTGCTCGAACGCAGTCCGAACAGAGATAAGGACTCGATCGAACCAGCCTAGGCCCACTCAGGAACAGCACCCCTTCGCTTCCAGCGGCTCCATGCGCCAAGTCCGGTAGGTATGAGTTGATACTTCGTCGCAAAGGTACCAACGTGTGTTGGCACACAAAGCGCTCAATCTCTATTCCGGCGGCCTTGCTCAGAATCTGCGTTGCTGTGACTTTCCTACGATCCCGTTCCGTGACGCCCAGAAAGCTGGCCAGCCTTTCGATCATGCCCTTCTCGCTCGCGATGCCATTCATTCGCATCACGCGCCCTAGGAATGAACGACTCAGTTCATCAGGCAATGGGGTGGCTATCGCCAGCATGCTTGCCCCTCTGATTAACGGACCGGTTTACTCGACCCAAGTACAGCCAAGGATCGGATGACTGCGGCCAGCGCACGTGAGTGTGCAGCGCTGCCATCCCAGGTTTCGGCCAAGGCACTCAACAGCTCATTGTTGCTGCGGACTGTGTCAATCGATACACCAGGTTCTATCGAATCTGCATAACTGCATATCTCTTCAAACAGCTTGGTGCGTCGAACGATGTTGCCTGAAAGTATCCTGCTGACCTGAGACTGACTTGCCCCTATTGCAGATGCAACGTCTGATTGGGTCAGACCCAACGACTTGAAGAGTTGCGCAGCATGCAGCGCGCGCGACTGCAATGACTCAAAAGGCATGGGAGAGAATACTCATATGCATATTTGCATGTCAAGCCATCGACGAGGCGCAGCCACTTCCCTCAGCCCTCGTCGGCAAATCCGCGGCAAACTGCAATCTCTCTGGCATGCGGAGCCGGCGGTAAATGACCTAGATTCAGGCCCCCCATCCCACGCGCCGCAGCAACTTCGTCCCAGCCCGCGCCGCGCGCAACCAATCCATCATCACAAAGTGCATCATTGGGTGGGACTCCTGCCCTGTGGGCGCCAGAAGTCTCGCGAGCTGGATGTTCATCTGCTCAACATTGCTCGTAAGGCCTCGCAGTTCAGGAAGCGCGCGTAGCGGTCGCAAGTGCCTGACCAATTCTTGTGCCGCGATAACCCGAGAATCTGGACCTGCAGCTGCCACGAACCCTTGCTCATAAAGCGCAGCCCTGTAGAAGACGTTCAGTTCAGCGGGCGCGACTCGGGAAAGCGGCATCCCGCCCACGACATCGCAGATCAACCATGCAATACGGGAGCAGCTCTCCAACTCTCGTACCCCGACATCCGCAAGCGGCGCGGGCTCAAGGCTCTCAACGTCAGGGACGTTCCACTCAACACGATCGTAGCGGTTCGACCTGCTTGAGGTAACTTGCAGCGGCTGCGAATGTACCGGGCATATCCAGACGCCGGGATACTGGTGGTCCATGTGCCAATAGGCCCATCCCGACACTTCACGATCTTCCTGAATGCATGTGGCGCAAGCCTTGAGCGGATGATGGACTTGAAGGCCACCTCTACGAGCCCAGGTTAGGCGACGCCTGACGTGCGCAACGGTCGCGCCGCCCATAGCAGCAGCGTAGGCCAACTCGCTCGCTTCGGATAGGAAGGGCCTGTAGAAGCGCAAAAGTGTTCTATCCAGGCCAATTGACCGGACATCTCCTACTTGGCCATCCGTTCTGACAACCAACTCCGCCAAGTGGCCCGGGAAATCGTGCTGGTAACCCCGCCGGTCATGGCCGAACAGTGCCTTAGCAGTTTGCGCCGGTAGCCTATGCCCCCATAGCGTGTGCTGACGGGCGATCCAGCTGTAAAGCGTCTCTCCTGGGAGCCACTGGAGCAACGGCATCCCTTGTGTCGGAAGCCGCGCAGGTGCAGCTTGCGTGTTTGCGCCATCGGGCGCCGTCGGGATAGGCCGCGTGGATGCTCGGTCCGCGTTCACGACTTTAATAGCCTGTTTACGACTCTAATTGCCAAGAACACTCTTGAAAGCCTCGCGACCGTCCCTATAATCCTGTCTGCTAGCACTCGTCAGGCATGAGTGCTAACGACATCGGCAGGCGGGGCTCACACGCCGTCTGCCATCGTCCTGGCTGTGAAGGGTGCCCCTCACAGGGCGACCCCGAAGACCTAGCACCGAGAATCCTCAAGGAGATCAGATGAAACTGCGTCCTCTGCACGATCGCGTGATCGTTAAGCGCCTGGAAAACGAAACCAAGACCGCCTCGGGCATCGTCATCCCCGACAACGCCGCCGAGAAGCCCGACCAGGGCGAAGTGCTGGCCGTGGGTCCTGGCAAGCGCAATGACAAGGGCGATTTCGTGGCCCTGAACGTGGCCGTGGGTGACCGCGTCCTGTTCGGCAAGTACAGCGGCCAGGCCGTCAAGGTCGACGGCGAAGAGCTGCTGGTCATGCGCGAAGAGGATCTGTTCGCCGTCGTCGCCAAGTAAGCGACGCACCGCACAGACCCCACTCATCTAGATAAAGATTTCGGAGAAATACACATGGCAGCAAAAGACGTTGTCTTCGGCGGCGAAGCTCGTGCTCGCATGGTCGAGGGTGTGAACATCCTGGCCAACGCCGTCAAGGTCACCCTGGGCCCCAAGGGCCGCAATGTGGTGCTGGAGCGCAGCTTCGGCGCACCGCGCATCACCAAGGACGGCGTTTCCGTCGCCAAGGAAATCGAACTGGAAGACAAGTTCGAGAACATGGGCGCCCAGATGGTCCGCGAAGTCGCTTCGAAGACCAACGACATCGCCGGCGACGGCACGACGACCGCAACGGTTCTCGCCCAGGCCATCGTTCGCGAAGGCTCCAAGGCTGTTGCCGCCGGCATGAACCCGATGGACCTGAAGCGCGGCATCGACCTCGCCGTTGCCGAAGTCGTCAAGGATCTCCAGGCCAAGGCCAAGAAGATCAACACCTCGGAAGAAGTTGCCCAGGTCGGCACGATCTCGGCCAACGGCGAGCGCCAGATCGGCCTCGACATTGCCGAAGCCATGCAGCGCGTCGGCAACGAAGGCGTCATCACGGTTGAAGAAGCCAAGACCGCCGAAACCGAACTCGAAGTCGTCGAAGGCATGCAGTTCGACCGCGGCTACCTGTCGCCCTACTTCGTGACCAACCCGGAAAAGATGGTCGCAGACCTCGAAGACGCCTTCATTCTCCTGCACGAGAAGAAGCTGTCGAACCTCCAGGCCATGCTCCCGGTTCTCGAAGCCGTCGTCCAGACCGGCAAGCCGCTGGTCATCGTCGCTGAAGACGTCGAAGGCGAAGCCCTTGCTACGCTCGTCGTCAACAAGCTGCGTGGCGGCCTCAAGATCGCTGCCGTCAAGGCTCCGGGCTTCGGCGACCGCCGCAAGGCCATGCTCGAAGACATCGCCATCCTGACGGGCGGCACTGTCATCTCCGAAGACCTCGGCATCAAGCTCGAAAACGTCACGCTCGACATGCTCGGCCGTGCGAAGAAGGTTTCGATCTCCAAGGAAAACACGACGATCGTCGACGGTGCCGGCCAGAAGGCTGAAATCGAAGGCCGCGTCGCGCAGATCAAGGCCCAGATCGAAGAAACCTCTTCGGACTACGACCGCGAGAAGCTGCAGGAACGCCTTGCCAAGCTCGCTGGCGGCGTTGCCGTCATCCGCGTCGGCGGTTCGACGGAAATCGAAGTGAAGGAAAAGAAGGACCGCATCGACGACGCCCTCAACGCGACGCGCGCTGCCGTTCAGGAAGGTATCGTACCGGGCGGTGGCGTTGCCCTGCTCCGTTCCTCCACGAAGATCACCGTCAAGGGCGTCAACGACGACCAGGAAGCCGGCATCAAGCTGATCCTGAAGGCCATCGAAGCCCCGCTGCGCGAGATCGTGGCCAACGCCGGTGGCGAGCCGAGCGTGGTGATCAACTCCGTGCTGGCCGGCAAGGGCAACTACGGCTTCAACGCTGCCAACGACAGCTACGGCGACATGATCGAGATGGGCATCCTGGACCCGACCAAGGTCACCCGTACCGCGCTGCAGAACGCCGCTTCCGTGGCTTCGCTGATGCTGACCACCGAGTGCATGGTCGCTGAAGCCCCGAAGGACGAGTCCGCAGCCCCCGCCATGCCGGGTGGCATGGGCGGCATGGGCATGGACATGTAAGTCCTGCCTGAGCGCCAAGCAACAACGCTCGAATGAAGGGGCCGCAGCCATGCGGCCCCTTTCTTTTTGCGGCGTGGCCGGCCCATAATTCGCCATCGCCTGCTCCGTCGCGTTCATGCCCGCTCCCGCCGCCCTCACCCAGCAATCCCTGGTCAACGATGCCCTGGCCCATCTGCCCATGCTGGCCCGTCAGATCCAGGACGGCATCCATGACACGCTCAACGGCAACAGCCAGCACCGTCTGCTGCTGGAACCCTGGCAGCGCCATCGCCTGCGCTTCCTGGAGTACTTCGAGCAAGCCCTGACCCCGCTGCTGGCCGCCGGCATGCGCGGCGAGGATCCCCTGCCCCGGCGCGCGCCGCGCGGTCTGGACGAGCTCAGCCTGGTCGACGAGCGCCAGGCCCTGCACGATGTGTCTCTGGCCCATGTGATCCAGGCCGTGGAGGATGGCAGCCGCAACGAGCTTTACCAGCTCGGCAACTTCTTCGCCGCCCTGCGCGGCACCGCCCGTGCCCGCAAGGACGACAACCCCCTGCGTCCCGCCGTCTTCGGCCATGCCCTGCAGCAGGCCCTGAGCTGGCCCGAGCTGGACGCCGAGGGCCACTACGCCCTGATGCGCGTGGCCGCCCAGCCCCTGGCCCAGGCCCTGCAGCCGCTCTACGCCAGGCTGTGCACCCGGCTGCGCGAGGCCGATCTGGCCCCCCTGGTGGCCAGCCGCGGCGCCGCCGCGGCCAGCACCGAACATGAGCGCATGCGCCGCATCAGCCGCGCCTACGAGACGCTGGGCGCTCCGAGCCAGCACAGCGAGGCGGCCACCCTGGACGGACTGGCCCGCCGTGTCGACGCCCACAACTCCCGGCCGCAGCCCCTGGGCCCTGCCACAGGCGGCGGCCGCGATCTGCTGACCCGGCTCTACGACCAGATCCTGGCCGACCCGCGCCTGCTGCCCCCGGTCAAGGCCCTGCTGGCCCGGCTGCAGGTGGTGGTGGTGCGCCTGGCCGCCAGCGACCCCAGCCTGCTGCGCAGCCAGGACCACCCCACCTGGGCCCTGCTCAACCGCGTGGGCAGCCATGGCGGAGGCTTCGAGCGCGCCGACGATCCGCGCCTGCTGGACTTCCTGCGCTTTGTCGAGACCCGCATCGACGCCCTGGCCGCCCTGCCCCGCCCGAGCGCGGCGCAGTTCCAGGAGCTGCAGGCCCAGCTGGATGCCTTCATCAGCGAACAGGCCCGCCAGGGCGGCGAGCGCAGCTCGGTCCGCCTGGCCGGCCTGGAGCGCGAGCGTCAGCGCGAAAGCTGGCTGCGCCTGCTGCGCGAGCAGATCCGCGATCAGCTGGCCGAGGCGCCCGAGGCCCGCGCCAGTGCCTTGCTGCGCGACTTTCTGCGTCAAGACTGGACCCGCGCCATCGTGCAGGCCATGGTGGAGCATGGACGCGACGCCCCCCAGGCCCAGGCCCGGGTGGAGTTGGTGGACAACTTGCTGGCCAGTTTGCGCCCTCTGCGTGACGAGGCCCAGCGCCAGGCCTTGCGCGCCTGCCTGCCCGGTCTGGTGCAACAGCTGGAACAGGGCTGCGCCGCCATCGAGCTGCCCGAGGCCCGCCGCCAGGCCCTGTTCGACGAGCTGATGCGCCTGCACGGCCGCCTGCTGCTGGGCCCCACCGGCCAGCCCGCGGTCGAAGAAACCCAGATCGTGCCGCCCATGGACCCCGAGGCCCGCCTGCAGGCCCTGCTCAGCGAGCGTGAATCGCTCCAGCAGGGCTCGCGCTGGGCCCATGACGAGGTGGACCGCAGCCGCCTGCCCACGGTGCCGGTCACGCTCTACTCCCTGGCCGATGCCGCCGCCTCGCGCCAGGCACTCAACCAGTGGATCGCCGGCCTGACCATCGGGCGCTGGTACCACCTCTTTGTGCAGAGCCAGTGGACCACGGCCCAGCTGGCCTGGGTCAGCGACAGCCGTCAGTTCTTCCTCTTCGTGGGCCAGGATGCCGAGGAACGGCACTCGCTCACCCGCGGCGCCCTGGAGCATCTGCTGCGTCACGGCCTGATCACGGCCCTGGAGGAGGATGGCGACATGGTCCAGCGCGCCATGGCCTCGCTGATGCAGGACCTGGACAGCCCGGACGCCCGCTGATGCCGCGCCGCGCCGCCGCATCCCTCGCCCTGCTGCTGGCCGCCACCCTGGGCGGCGCGCTGCAGGCCCAAGCCCAAGCCCAAGCCCAGACCCAGACCCAGACCCAGACAGCCTCCGCCAGCGCGCCCGAACGGCCGCGCCTGGGCCTGGTGCTCTCGGGCGGTGGTGCCCGCGGCATCGCCCATGTGGGCGTGCTCAAGGTGCTGGAGCGCGAGCGCATCCCGGTGGATGTGATCGCCGGCACCTCCATGGGCGCCATCATCGGCGGCCTCTATGCCAGCGGCATGAGCGCCACCACCCTGGAGCGTGAGTTGCTGCCCCTGGCCTGGGACCGGGTCTTCGCCAGCCGCGTGGAGCGCCAGCAGCTCTCCCAGCGCCGCAAGGAGGAGGACTTCGAGTTCTCCGCCGTGGTGGAGCTGGGCATGCGCGACGGCGAGGTGCGCGTGCCCCAGAGCACCCTCTCCAGCCGCGGCCTGGAAACCCTCTTGCGCCGCTACACCCTGCCGGTGCGCGAGGTGCAGGACTTCGACCGCCTGCCCACGCCCTTCCGCGCCATCGCCACCGATATGGAGAACGGCCAGCAGCTGGTGCTGGCCCAGGGCGATCTGGCCCTGGCCCTGCGCTCCAGCATGAGCGTGCCGGGCCTGTTTGCCCCCATCGAACTACGCGGCCGCATCCTGGGCGATGGCGGCCTGGTGAACAACCTGCCGGTGGACGTGGCGCGCAGCCTGGGTGCCCAGCGCCTGATCGCGGTGAATGTGGGCACCCCACTGGCCGGGCGCGAGACGCTGAGCTCCCTGGTCGGCGTGACGGCCCAGATGATCAACATCCTCACCGAGCAGAACGTGCAGCGTTCCATCGCCAGCCTCTGGGAGGACGATGTGCTGGTCACGCCCGACCTGGGCACGCTCAGCTCGGCCGACTTCAACCGCAGCCGCGAGCTGATCGAGGCTGGCGAGCGCGCCGCCGAGGCCATGCTGGAGCGCCTGCGCCCCCTGGCCCTCAGCCCCGAGGCCTACGCGGCCTGGCGCGAGGCGCGGCGCCCGGCGGCCGAACACGAGGCCGTGCCACGCCTGGCCGCCATCGCCTTCGAGGGCAGCGAGCTGACCCAGCCGCAGCGCCTGGCGGGCCAGCTGGAGAGCAAGCCCGGTCAGCTGTTTGACGGCGCCCGCGCCGAGCGCGATGCACGCCTGCTGGCCTCCTCGGGCGACTATGAGCGCGTGGACTACCACGTGGAGCGCCGCGAGCAGGGCGACACCCTGGTCTTCGCCACCGAGGACAAGCCCTGGGGCCCGAACTACTTCCGCATCGGCCTGGACCTGAGCACCGACTTCTCGGGCGAGAGCAGCTTCAATCTGCGCATCAGCCACAACCGACACTGGCTCACGCCCAGCGGCACCGAGTGGCGCAACCAGCTCAGCCTGGGCCAGACCCCGCGCCTGTACAGCGAGATCTACCAGCCCCTGAGCTTCCAGCTGGGCCGGGCCAATGACTGGTTCCTCTCCGCCTGGAGCGAGCTGGAGCGCCGCAATATCACGCTCTACGACGCCGACAGCGGACAGGGCCGGGCGCGCGTCTCGCGCACCGGCGGCACCCTGGGGCTGGACCTGGGCCAGCCCTGGGGCCAGTGGGGCGAGGTGCGCCTGGGCCTGATCAGCCAGGCCTGGCGCATCAGGCCCGAGCTGATCACGGTGGACGTGCCCGACGGCGTGCTGGGCCAGACCTGGCGCGAGACCGGGCTGCGCCTCAAGGCCGTGGTGGACCAGCTGGACTTCGCCAACTTCCCGCAGCGCGGCTACCGCCTCACCCTGGAGGCCGTGAACGGCCGACTGAGCGGCCCGCAGGAGCGCCGCGCCAGCTCGCGCCGCGTGGAGCTGCAGGCCACCGGCGCCTACAGCTGGGGCACCCACACCCTCAACGGCCAGCTGCGCCTGTTCGACGCCCACCAGCCCAGCGACTCCGCGCAGGGCCCCTACACCCTGGGCGGCTTCCAGCAGCTCTCGGGCTACAAGCCCGGCCAGCTCACCGGCAACACCCTGGTGTTCGGCCGCCTGGGCTACTACAAGCGCCTGCGCGAGACGCCCCTGCTCACGCGCGGCCTCTTCATCGGCGGCTCGCTGGAGCTGGGCAATGCCTGGGACGATCGCAGCAGCGTGCGCGGCAGCGATCTGCGCCAGGCCATGAGCCTCTTCGTGGGCGCCGACACCGGCCTGGGTCCGCTCTACCTGGCCCTGGGTCACGCACCGCGCGGCGGCACGGCGGTCTACCTCTTCATCGGGCGTCCCTGAGCAGGAAGGCACGGATCAGCTCGGCCAGCCGCTGCGGCTGCTCGTGCACGATCCAGTGCCCCGCGCCGGCCATGCGCTCCAGCTGCAGCCGCGGCACAAAGCGCTCCAGCCCCTCCAGCAGGCCGGGCAGCAGGGCGATATCGTCCAGGCCCCAGATCACCTGGGTGGGCAGGCCCACCGTGACGAACTCGGGCGCAAAGCTCAGGGCCATGGCGCCCGGATCCTCGGCCGTGGGCGGGCGCATGGGCGAGGCGCGGTAGTAGTTCAGCGGCCCCTGCAGGCCCCGCCCCCAGAGCTCGCGGTAGCGCTGGCGCAGGGCCTCGTCCAGCCAGGCCGGCGCCTGGCCCTGGCGCGCGAAGAAGGGCCACAGGCGCGCGTAGTCGTTCTCGGCCAGCAGGGCCTCGGCATCGGGCCGGCACAGGAAGTTCATATAGGCGCTGGCCTCGCGCTGCGCCGGGTTGAGCTGCAGTTCGCGCAAGAAGGTACCCGGGTGCGGCGAGTTGATGATCACCAGGCGCTGCATCAGCGCGGGCTGCTGGGCCGCCAGGTTCCAGGCCACGGCACCGCCCCAGTCATGGGCGATCAGGGCCTCCAGCGGACCCTCACCCGTGGCCTCGATCAGGGCGCGGATATCTGCCATCAGCGGCTTGGCCCGGTAGGCCTGCACCGAGTCCGGCGCGCTGCTGCGCTCGTAGCCGCGCAGATTGGGCGCGATGCAGCGCCAGCGCGGGGCCAGCTGCTGCATCAGCGCGTCCCAGACGAAAGCGCCCTCGGGAAAGCCGTGCAGCAGCACCAGGCGCGGCGCATCGCGCGGGCCGCAGGCGCGGCAGGACAGGCTGATGGGGCCGCTGCCCGTGTCGGGCAGCTCCAGCGTGAAGGTCTCGATCATCCGGCGTCTCCCTGGCGTGGCGGCCAGTATGGGCTGCGCGCCGGAGCCGCCCTGTCAAGCGGGCGACAGGGGCGCGTCCGGTGCGTCGGGCGCTTCAAGGGCCACCGCGGGACGCGGTGCATGGGCCCACTGATGCAGGATGTGGGCCACATCGGCCACGCCCTGCTTCTTCAGCGCGGAGAACAGGGTGATGGACACATCGGACTCCTCGGTGGCCATGGCCCCCAGCCGCTCCTGGGTCTGGCGCAGGGCGGCATCGGCCTCCTTGCGGTTGAGCTTGTCGGCCTTGGTCAGCACCACCAGCAGCTTGACCTCGCCGGTGGCCACGCGGCGCTGCACGAAGTCCAGCAGCTGCTGGTCCAGATCGGTCAGGCCCAGGCGAGAATCCACCATCAGCACCACGCCGGAGAGGCTGCGGCGGACTTCCAGGTAGTCGGCCATCACCTTCTGCCAGCGCTGCTTGGCATCGCGGTTCACCGCGGCATAGCCATAGCCGGGCAGGTCGGCAAAAAGCGCGTCGGCCGCGTCCTTGGGGCCCAGCTCGAACAAATTGATGTGCTGTGTTCGCCCAGGCGTTTTCGATGCGAACGCCAAGCGCTTTTGCTGCGCCAGCGTATTGATCGCCGTCGACTTCCCTGCATTCGATCGACCGACGAAGGCGATCTCGGGCAGCTCGGTGGGCGGTAGGTGGACCAACTGGCTGGCCGTGGTCAGAAAGCGGGCCGTGTGGGTCCAGCCCAACACCATCTTGTCATCGGGCGCGGCGGGGGCGCTCTGGGGCGCATTGCTGGTGTCGGGGTTCATCTAGTGAGGCCTTGTGAATTCGCCATTGTAAAATCCAGAGGTTGCGCTTACCCAACCCGAGAACACATGAAGACTGCTGCTATCTTGTTGTCTGGCTTCACTTTTGCGGCTGCGGCCCTGGCAAGCGGCGCCCCTGCGGCAGCCAAGCCTGATCTGGTCAAGGGCCAGGCCACCGCCACTCAGGTGTGTGCAGCTTGCCACACTGCGGACGGTTCACGGGGCAGCCCGGCCAACCCCATCCTGCAGGGTCAGCATGCGGAGTACCTCTCCAAGCAGCTGCACGAGTTCAAGGAAGGCAAGCGCAAGAACGCCATCATGCAGGGCATGGCCGCCCCGCTGTCCGATGAGGACATCCGCAATGTGGCCGCCTTCTATGCCAGCAAGAGCGCCAAG
Organism: Shinella sp. XGS7; assembly: GCF_020535565.1. Taxonomy (NCBI): domain Bacteria; kingdom Pseudomonadati; phylum Pseudomonadota; class Alphaproteobacteria; order Hyphomicrobiales; family Rhizobiaceae; genus Shinella; species Shinella sp. XGS7. The sequence continues at coordinate 43,555 of NZ_CP084758.1, forward strand.
CCCGGCTTCGCCAAGAACAAGGAGCTGGTGACCCTGGGCGAGAAGATCTACCGCGGCGGCATTGCCGACCGCCAGATCCCGGCCTGCGCCGGCTGCCACAGCCCCACCGGCGCCGGCATCCCGGCCCAGTACCCGCGCATCGGCGGCCAGCACAGCGACTACACCGAGGCTCAGCTGAATGCCTTCCGTGCCGGCGCCCGCGGCAACAATCCGCAGATGCTGGCCATCGCGGCCAAGATGAACGACCGCGAGATCAAGGCCGTGGCCGACTACATCGCCGGCCTACGCTGAGCGCACCGCCCGCAACCCCGGGCGTGAATCCGGATTCCCTGCTGTTGTAAAAAGGCCGGCGCACCACCGCCCGGCCTTTTTTCTTTTTGCCCGCCCCGATGTCCGCTGCCCCCGACACCCTGCCCCAGCCTCCGAACACGGCGCCGCCGCCGCCGGCAACGCCCAGCCCGCCGCGCGGCAGTGCCTGGCGCGAGGCCTACGAGCTGCTGTCCTCGATGCGCTTCGCCATCGCCCTGCTCACGGTGATCTGCATCGCCTCGGTGATCGGCACGGTGGTCAAGCAGCGCGAGCCGCTGAACAACTACGTCAACCAGTTCGGCCCCTTCTGGGCCGAGCTCTACGGCAAGCTGGACCTCTACACGGTCTACAGCGCCTGGTGGTTCCTGCTGATCCTGGGCTTTCTGGTGCTCTCCACCAGCCTGTGCATCGCGCGCAACACGCCCAAGATCGTGGCCGATCTCAAGAGCTACAAGGAAGGCATACGCGAGACCGCGCTGCAGGCCTTCCACCACAAGGCCCTGGGCCATCTGAGCGCGGCGCCCGAGCAGGCCCTGGCCCAGGTCTCGGCCCTGCTGGACGCCGAGGGCTGGAAGGCCAAGGCCCAGATCCGCGACAAGGGCACCATGGTGGCCGCCCGCAAGGGCGCGGCCAACAAGATCGGCTACCTGGCCGCACATGGCGCCATCGTGCTGATCTGCCTGGGCGGCCTGCTGGACGGCGACCTCTTCGTGCGCGCCCTGATGTGGGCCCAGGGCAAGACCGTGTACCAGGGCGGCGGCCTGGTCAGCGAGGTCAAGCCCGAGCACCGGCTCGCGGCCAGCAATCCGAGCTTCCGCGGCAATCTGATGGTGCCCGAGGGCGGGCGCGCCGCCACCGCCATCCTGTCCATGCCCGACGGCGTGGTGCTGCAGGAGCTGCCCTTCGATGTGGAGCTGAAGAAGTTCATCGTCGAGTACTACGCCACGGGCATGCCCAAGCTCTTCGCCAGCGAGATCGAGATCCGCGACCACGAGACCGGCCAGACCCACGCGGCCACGGTCAAGGTCAATGAGCCGGCATTCCACCGCGGCGTGGCCCTCTACCAGAGCAGCTTCGACGACGGCGGCTCCCAGCTGCGCCTGCGCGCCCTGCCCCTGGCCGGCAACGCTGCCCCCTTCGAGATCGAGGGCCTGGTGGGCGCGTCCACCAGCCTGTCCAACGGCGCCGAGAAGCTGAGCCTGGAGTTCAGCGGCCTGCGCGTGATCAATGTGGAGAACATGGCCGCCCCGGCCGGCAGCGGCGCCGATGTGCGCAAGGTGGATCTGATCGACTCCGTCCAGGCCCATCTGGGCAGCGGCGCCAAGACCCGCGGCGAGAAGACCCTGCAGAACGTGGGGCCCTCCTTCAGCTACAAGCTGCGCGACGCCGCCGGCCAGGCCCGCGAGTTCAACAACTACATGGTGCCGGTGGAGCTGGACGGCCAGCGCGTCTTCCTGGCCGGCGTGCGCGACAGCCCGGCCGAGGCCTTCCGCTATCTGCGCATCCCGGTGGACGAGCGCGGCGAGATGGAGGGCTGGCTGCAGCTGCGCCGCGCCCTGGCCGATACCGCCCTGCGCGAGCGCGCCGCCCGCCGCTACGCCCAGCTGGCCACGCCGGACGACAAGCCCCAGATGGGGCCGCAGCTGCAGGCCACGGCCCTGCGCGCCCTGACCCTGTTCGCCGGGGCCGAGGTGCCGTCGCCCGCCGCTGCGGCCTCGGCGGCCTCCGGGCCCGCCCCCACCACACCCGCCCAGACCCTGGGCGGCCTGCCGGCGCTCTCGCAGTTCATCGAGCGCGAGGTGCCCGAGGCCGAGCGTGCCCGCGTCTCCGAGGTGCTGCTGCGCATCCTCAACGGCAGCCTGTTCGAGCTCTACAAGCTGGCCCGCCAGCAGGCCGGCCAGCCCGAACCCGAGACCGGCAGCGGCACCCAGACCTTCATGACCCAGGCCGTGCTGGCCCTCTCGGACAGCATGTTCTACCCCGCCCCCATGATCCTGCAGCTGGCCGATTTCAAGCAGGTGCAGGCCAGCGTCTTCCAGGTCGCCCGCGCACCGGGCCAGAAACTGGTCTATCTGGGCGCGGTGCTGCTGATCATCGGCGTGTTCGCGATGCTCTATATCAAGGAACGCCGGCTTTGGATCTGGCTGGAGCCGGTCCACAATGGCGGCACCCGCGTGCGCATGGCCCTGTCCTGCACCCGCGCCTCGCCCGATACCGACACCGAGTTCCAGAGCCTGAGCCAGGCCCTGCTCAAGGACGTGCAGACACCATGAACACCGCTACCGCAAGCATCAATCTCGGACGCCGCGGCTATTTCGCCCAGCGCGACTGGCAGGACTGGGTCTTCGCCCTGCTGGTCGTTGCAGGCGCGGGCTTCGCCTTCAGCCGCTACGGCCAGTCCATGGACGGCTACGAGAAGGGCATCCTGGCCTGCAGCGTGCCGGGCCTGATCGCCCTGGGCTGGTTCTGGAAGCCGCTGCGCCTGCTGTGCGTGCTGGTGGGGGCCGCCAGCCTGCTGGCCATCAATCTCTACCTGGACAAGACCGATGCCTTCGGCGCCGACCTGGCCGCCGCCGATCAGGTCTTCCTGCTCAAGTACGCCCTGTCCAGCCAGAGCGCCATCCTCTGGATGAGCCTGCTCTTCTTCATGAGCACCCTGTTCTACTGGGGCGGCTTCTTCAAGAAGGACGCCGGCCACAGCGCGGCCGAGGCCATCGGCTCGCGCCTGGCCTGGGGCGCCGTCTTCATGGCCCTGGTGGGCACCATGGTGCGCTGGTTCGAGAGCCACCAGATTGCCGCCGACATCGGCCACATCCCGGTGAGCAATCTCTACGAGGTCTTCGTGCTCTTCGCCTGGATGACGTCGCTGATGTACCTCTACTACGAGCAGCGTTTCAAGACCCGCGCCCTGGGCGCCTATGTGATGCTGGTGATCAGCGCGGCCGTGGCCTTTCTGCTCTGGTACACGGTGGCGCGCGAGGCCCATGAAATCCAGCCCCTGGTGCCGGCCCTGCAGAGCTGGTGGATGAAGATCCATGTGCCGGCCAACTTCGTGGGCTACGGCACTTTTGCCATGGCCGCCATGGTGGCCCTGGCCTATCTGCTCAAGACCGCCAGCCCGCGCGCCCTGCTGGTGGGCCTGATCGGCGTGCCCGCGGCCTTGATCCTGATGATTCTGGCCGTGCGTTTCGGCGCCAGCGGCCTGACGCCCGAGACCATCTCCGGCCTGGAGGGCTGGGCCCGCAAGATGGGCGGCGTGCTGCTGTTCTTCGGCCTGTGCGTGGCCCTGCGCCAGCCCCTCACCGCCCGGCTGCCGGCCCTGCCCCTGCTGGACGACCTGATGTACAAGGCCATTGCCCTGGGCTTTGCCTTCTTCACCATCGCCACCATCCTGGGCGCCTTCTGGGCGGCCGAAGCCTGGGGCGGCTACTGGAGCTGGGACCCCAAGGAAACCTGGGCCCTGATCGTCTGGCTCAATTACGCGGCCTGGCTGCATATGCGCCTGATGAAGGGCCTGCGCGGCGCCATCTCGGCCTGGTGGGCCCTGGTGGGCCTGGTGGTCACCACCTTCGCCTTCCTGGGCGTGAACATGTTCCTCTCGGGTCTGCATTCCTACGGCACTTTGTGAACCCCCAAGGCCGGGCTTCGCCCGGCCAGCCCCCCGAGGGGGCCAAGAAAGCTTGGGGCGGCCCGGCGCTTTCTTGTGAAGATCCTGTAAATTTCCCGAGCGGACCTCAAGGAAACGGCGCAGCGCGTAAGCTCTGCGCCGTTTTCACGACTGAAGGAAGTCATCCACGATTTCCTGTCGCCGCCATGTATTTCCATCCCGAGCGTTTCGCCCGCATTGCCGCATCCGACATCACCCCGCGCAGCCTCTACGAGGGCCGCCGCGACTGGCTCAAGCTGATGGCCGGCGGCGCCCTGGCCGGCCTGGGTCTGGACGCCGCCCACGCCAGCCTGGCCGCGGTCAAGAGCGCCGTCCCTGGCGCCCTGACCATGGAGAAGCCGACCTCGCGCAAAGACGCCACCAGCTACAACAATTTCTACGAGTTCGGCACCGACAAGGCCGAGCCCGCGCAGCGCGCCCACACGCTCAAGACCAGCCCCTGGAGCGTGGCCGTGGAGGGCGAGATCGCCAAGCCCGGCGTCTACGACCTGGACAGCCTGCTCAAGCTCGCCCCCATGGAAGAGCGCATCTATCGCCTGCGCTGCGTGGAAGGCTGGTCCATGGTGATTCCCTGGATCGGCTACTCCCTGGCCGAGCTGATCAAGAAGGTGGAGCCAACGTCCAAGGCCAAGTTCGTCGAGTTCGTCACGCTGGCCGACAAGGCCCAGATGCCGGGCCTGCGCTCCGGCGTGCTGGACTGGCCGTATGTGGAAGGCCTGCGCATCGATGAGGCCATGCATCCGCTCACCCTGCTGGGCTTCGGCATGTACGGCGATGTGATGCCGAACCAGAACGGCGCACCCATCCGGCTCGTCGTTCCCTGGAAATACGGCTTCAAGGGCATCAAGTCGATCGTGAAGATCACGCTCACCGACAAGCAGCCGCCCTCGACCTGGAACCTCTCCGCGCCGAGCGAATACGGCTTCTATGCCAATGTGAACCCGGAGGTCGACCATCCGCGCTGGAGCCAGGCGAGCGAGAACCGCATCGGCGAAGGCGGGCTTCTGCGCCAACCGCCGGCCGACCCTGCCTTTCAACGGCTACGAGGCCCAGGTGGGCCAGCTCTACGCCGGCATGGACCTGAAGAAAAACTTCTGAGCGCCGGCGGTGCGCCCCCGCTGCCGGGCGCGCCGCGGTGCCCCCGCCCATGAAACCCTTGTCTTCCTGGCTGCTGCACCCGGCAGCCAAGCCCCTCGTTTTTCTGCTCTGCCTGGCGCCGCTGGCCAGCCTGGTCTGGGGCGTCGTGGCCAACACCCTGGGCGCCAACCCGGCCGAGGCCCTGATACGCGGCCTGGGCGACTGGACCCTGCGCCTGCTCTGCCTCACCCTGGCCATCACGCCGCTGCGCCAGGCCTTGGGCTTGCCGGCCCTGGCGCGCTGGCGCCGCATGCTGGGCCTGTTCGCCTTTTTCTACGGCTGCCTGCACCTGCTGGCCTATGGCTGGCTGGACATGGGGCTGGACCTGGGCGAGATCGCCCGAGACATCGCCAAGCGCCCCTTCATCCTGATGGGCTTCCTGGCCTGGGCCCTGATGATTCCCCTGGCCGCCACCAGCTTCAACCGCGCCATCCGCGCCCTGGGCGGCGCGCGCTGGCAGGCCCTGCACCGGCTGGTCTATGTCCTGGTGCTGATCGGCCTGGCGCACTTCATCTGGCTGCGCGCGGGCAAGAACAACTTCTCCGAGCCCGCCGTCTACGGCGTGGTGCTGGCCCTGCTGCTGGGCTGGCGGCTGCGGCGGCGCCTGAGCAAGACGGGCTGAGGCGGCACCCCTTCAGCCAGGCTTTAGCGGACAAACAGGCTTTCTTCAGCCGGGGCTGAGCTTCTCTTCAGCCGGGGTTTTCACCATGCGAGCCACGGGAGACCTTCGTCGCCCGAGAGCATTCGCCATCCATGAAGACCATCCCTGCCTCCCTCGCCCTCGGCCCCCTGCTGCTGGGCGCCCTGAGCCTGCTGCCCCTGTGCGCCCGGGCTCAATCCACCAGCACCGCTTCCGAGTCCAGCTTCACCCTCGGAGCCGGCGTGGCCTTCGGGCCGCGCTTCATGGGCTCCAAGGAAAACCAGGCCAGCCCGGCTCTGGTGGCCGACTACCAGCACCGCAGCGGCTTCTTCGCCAGCAGCCTGCGGGGCATAGGCTGGGGCGGCGGCAGCGACGCGCTGAAGTACAGCCTGGCCCTGAGCCTGCGTGGTGAACGCGATGAGAAGAACGAGAAGGGCGGCCTGGGCGGCAAGTCCGGTGGCAAGGAGCTGCTGGGCATGGGCAAGGTCAAGAGCTCGGCCCTGGGCCTCTTCACCCTGGGCAGCCAGGTGCATGAGCGCCTGGGCCTGCATGCCGCCCTGGAGCTGCCGCTGAGCCATCGTGAGAACGGCCGCGCCCTGCACCTGGGCGGCAGCCTGCAGCTGCTGCAGGGCCCGCGCGACACGGTGGCGCTGGACTTCGGCGCCAGCTGGGGCGACAGCAAATACCAGCGCACCTATTTCGGCGTGAACGCCCAGCAGTCGCAGAACACCGGTTATGCGATCTACACGCCCAAGTCCGGCTTCTACCAGAGCGAGCTGAGCCTGAACTGGAGCCGCCAGCTCAATGAGCGCTGGGGCCTGACCAGCGTGCTGGGTGTCAGCCATCTGCTGGGCGACGCGGCCGACAGCCCCCTGGCCCGGCGCAAGACCGCGCCCCAGGGGGCTGTCTTCGTCACCTACCGCTACTGAAGCCCGCCGCCGGGCTCAGCGCAGCAGCGCCCAGAGCCCCAGGCCCAGATAGCCCAGCACGGTCAGGCCGTGCAGGCCCAGGAAGAACTGCACCGTGGCCGGGCGGCGCACCACCTTCTGCCGGAGTTCCTGGGGCAGCAGGGCCTCACCCTCGGGCCCCGGCAGGGGCTCGAAACAGCCCAGCAGGGTTTCATAGCGCACCAGGCGGCTGATCGAGCTGGCATAGAGCCGGAACAGGGTCTGCGTGAGCAGACCGCCGAAGACGGACAGCAGCAGCGGCACCAGCAGCAGCAGGGTGGTCTGCAGACGGCTGACATGCTCGCCCATGGCCTGGCCGACGAAAATCGCGTCAGCTGAGATAATCAGGGTATTCGCGTTGACGATGAGCTGCTCGTAGTGGCGGGCCCATTGCTGCGCCTCGGTATAGAGCTGGCGCAGTGTCGCCAGGGTGGCTTCGCCCATGGGGGCGGGGGCCGCGGTGCCGTCGGCAGCCGTCATCTGCGTCATTCCTTTTCTGTGTGAGCCCGGAGCGGGGGGCGGTTCGCCCCGGCCCCTCATTCTCCGGTGCCGCACAGGGTTCTGCCAGCGTCCTAACCCGAGGTTCCGTCCCCCTTCACGCCATGAACAGCCGCCATCCTGTCGTTCTGATCACCGGTAGCGCGCGCCGGCTGGGCCGCGAGATCGCCCTGCACCTGGCCGAGACCGGGGGCTGGACGCTGGCCCTGCACTGCCACCGCTCCCAGACCGAGGCCCAGACCCTGGCCGAGGAACTGTCCGGGCGCGGCGTGGACGCGGCGGTCTTTGCCGCCGACCTGGCGGACGAGGCGGCCTGCGAGGCCCTGCTGCCCGCCGTCCAGGCCCGCTTCGGCCGGGTGGATGCGGTGGTGAACAACGCCTCGCTCTTCGAGTACGACGATGTGGCCGGCTTCAGCCACGCGAATCTGGAGCGCCACTGGCGCGCCAATACCGCGCCAGCCATCCTGCTGGCGCGGGCCCTGCACCGCCAGCTGGAAGCCGCGGGCCGCCAGGGCTGCGTGGTGAACCTGCTGGACCAGAAGCTCTGGAACCCGAACCCGGACTACCTGTCCTACACCCTGTCCAAGGCCGCGCTGGAGTCGGCCCAGACCCTGCTGGCCCAGGCCCTGGCGCCGCGTCTGCGGGTGTGCGGCGTGGCCCCGGGGGTGACCCTGGCCTCCGGCCCCATGAACGACGGTGAATTCCAGGCCGCGCACAAGCTCACGCCGCTGCAGCGCTCCTCCACCCCGCAGGACATCGCACGCGCCGTGCGCTTCCTGCTGGACTCCCCGGCCATCACCGGTACCACCTTGCTGGTGGACGGTGGCCAGCATCTGGCCGCGCAGGCGCGCGACGTGATGTTCCTCACCGGCACGCCCTGAACCGCGCTGCCGCCCAGCCCTCAAGACCTGCCCCTGCCATGCAAAGCTCCCTCGCCCATCCGGCCCTGCTCGCCTGCCGCCGCCTCTTCCTGCGCAACTACGAGGTCTGGATCAATATCGGCGTGCACGATTTCGAGAAGCGCGGCGAGCAGCGCGTGCTGATCAATGTGGATCTCTACATCCCCCTGGCCGAGTCCACGCCCACGCAGGACGAGCTCAGCGAGGTGGTGGACTACGACTTCATGCGCCGCTCCATCTCCGAGCGCGTGAGCCAGGGCCATATCCATCTGCAGGAAACCCTCTGCGATGACGTGCTCAAGCTGATGCTGGCCCACCCGCGCGTCAAGGCCGCCCGCGTCTCCACCGAGAAGCCCGATGTCTACCCGGACTGCGAGTCCGTGGGCGTCGAGGTCTTCGCCATCAAGGACCTCTGAGCGCCGGCCCTGCCCGCAGCGCCCCTTCCCGCACCTCCAGGAATTCCCCGCATGGACACCGCCGACGCCCCCATCCTCGACACCGACCGCGCCGCCGCCGAGAAGAAGCAGGCCCACGAGACCAACAAGCTCTCCAAGCGCCTGCACCGCCTGGTGGGCCAGGCCATCACCGACTTCAACATGATCGAGGACGGCGACAAGGTCATGGTCTGCCTGTCCGGCGGCAAGGACAGCTACTCCCTGCTGGACATCCTGATCAATCTGCGCCAACGCGCGCCGATCAAGTTCGACATCGTCGCGGTCAATCTGGACCAGAAGCAGCCCGGCTTCCCGGCCGAGGTGCTGCCCACCTACCTCAAGAGCATCGGGGTGGACTTCCACATCGAGACCCAGGACACCTACAGCATCGTCAAGAAGCTGGTGCCCGAGGGCAAGACCACCTGCAGCCTGTGCTCGCGCCTGCGCCGCGGCATCCTCTACCGCGTGGCCCAGGAACTAGGCGCCACCAAGATCGCGCTGGGCCATCACCGCGACGACATCGTCACCACCCTGCTGCTGAACATGTTCTTCGGCAGCCGCATGAAGGGCATGCCGCCCAAGCTGGTGAGCGATGACGGCAAGAACGTGGTGATCCGCCCCCTGGCCTATGTGCGCGAGTCCGACCTGGTGAAGTGGGCCGAGCACCGCGAGTTCCCCATCATTCCCTGCAATCTCTGCGGCAGCCAGGAGAACCTGCAGCGCGCCAACGTCAAGGCCATGCTGCAGGACTGGGACAAGAAGTTCCCGGGCCGGGTCGACAATATGTTCACCGCCATGGGCAATATCGTCACCTCGCACATGATGGACCGCCAGCTCTTCCCCTTCCAGACCATCAAGGCCACCGGCACCCCGGATCCGAACGGCGACATCGCTTTCGACGAAGAGGAGCACTGCGGCCCCGCCGAGCCGGCCGCCGGCTCGGTGATCCGCCTGGTGCGCGAGGAGGAGTGAGGCGCCGCGCCGGCGGCTCGCCGAAGCCGTCGTGCGATACAGGGATTTACACGCCCGACATGCCAGCCCAGAGCCGCGGCGCCACAATTTCCGCGTGGTATACCGCTGTGCTCATGACAAGGAGGCAGGCATGATCAACTTCACGCGACGGCTGGCCCTGGCCGGCCTGGGCGCCGTGGCGCTGCTGGGTCTGTCCGGCTGCGCCGCCCTCAACACCATCAGCGCCGATGCGCAGAGCTTCGGCAGCTGGCCCGCCGGCCGGCAGCCCGGCAGCTACGCCTTCGAGCGCCTGCCCTCGCAGCAGCAGAACGAGAAGGGCCAGGCGGAGCTGGAAGACACGGCGCGCGCGGCCCTGGAGAAGGCAGGCTTCACCGCCGCGGCCGACACCAAGAGCGCCGATGTGCTGGTGTCCATCGGCGTGCGCGTCAGCCGCAGCGACCGCGCCCCCTGGGACGACCCGCTGTGGTGGCGCTGGAACGGCAGCTATTTCTCCTGGCGCTACGGCCCGGCCTGGCGCCCCTACTACAGCCGCTTCGGCTACCCCTATCCCATCGACCCCATGATGGAGCGGCGCTACGACCGCGAGGTGGCCCTGCTGCTGCGGGACCGCAAGAGCAATGAGCCGCTCTACGAGGCCCGCGCCAGCAATGACGGCGCCACCCAGGGCAGCCTGAGCCTGGTGGGCGCGCTCTTCGAAGCGGCCATGGCGGACTTTCCGCAGACCCAGCCCCAGCCGCACGCGGTCAGCGTGCAACTGGGGGGTGGCCGGTAAACAGACCGCCACGCAGCAGCCCTGATAATCGCGGCTTCGCAACAAGCCGCGATTTGTCTTTCTATGGCGCTCAATATCGTGATCATGGCCGCGGGCAAGGGTACCCGCATGAAGTCCACGTGCCCCAAGGTGCTGCACAAGCTGGCCGGCAAATCCCTGCTGCGCCATGTGCTGGACACCACGGCCGGCCTGGGCGCCACCCAGCGCCTGGTGATCACGGGCCATGGCGCCGACCAGGTGGAAAGCGCCGTGGCCGGTCCCGGCATCGCCTTCGTGCGCCAGATGCCCCAGCTGGGCACGGGCCATGCCATCCAGCAGGTCGTGCCCCACCTGCCCGAGATCGGCAGCACCCTGATACTGAGTGGCGACACGCCGCTGATCAGCGCCGCCACGACCCGCCAGCTGGCCGAGACCTGCGCCGGCAATCGCCTGGTGCTGCTGACGATCGACTACAGCGACCCCACCGGCTATGGCCGCATCGTGCGTGAGGGCGAGGCGGTCAAGGCCATCGTCGAGCACAAGGACGCCAGCCCCGAGCAGCGCCAGATCCGCGAGTGCTACACCGGCATCATGGCCGCGCCGACCGCGGCGCTGAAGCGCTGGGTGGGCCAGCTCTCCAACAACAATGCCCAGGGTGAGTACTACCTGACCGACATCGTCGCGATGGCGGTCGCCGAGGGCGTGCCGGTGGTCGGCGTCAAGACCCTCAACGAAACCGAGGTGCTGGGCATCAACAGCCCGCTGCAGCTGGCCGATCTGGAGCGCCGCTTCCAGCGCCGCCAGGCCGAGACCCTGATGGAGCAGCACGGCCTGCGCCTGGCCGACCCCGCCCGCTTCGATCTGCGCGGCGAGCTGATCTGCGGCCAGGATGTGGAGATCGATGTGGGCTGCGTCTTCGAGGGCCGGGTGGAGCTGGGCGACGGCGTGCGCATTGGCGCCTACAGCGTGATCCGCAATGCCCGCATCGCGGCCGGCGCACGCATCCATGAATTCACCCATATCGACGGCGAGGCCGCCGGCGCCAGTGTGGGTGAAGGCGCTCTGGTCGGCCCCTTTGCCCGCCTGCGTCCCGGCGCCGAGCTGGGCGCCGAGGTGCACATCGGCAACTTCGTCGAGGTCAAGAACTCCAGCCTGGCGCGCGGCGCCAAGGCCAATCACCTGGCCTACCTGGGCGACGCCACGGTGGGCGAGCGCGTCAACTATGGCGCCGGCTCCATCACCGCCAACTACGACGGCGCCAACAAGCACCGCACCAGCATCGGCGCCGATGTGCATGTGGGCAGCAACTGCGTGCTGGTGGCCCCGGTGGAGATCGGCACCGGCGCCACCATAGGCGGCGGCTCCACCATCACCAAGTCCGTGGGCCCGGGCGAGCTGGCCGTGGCGCGCGGCAAGCAGGTGGCCATCCAGGGTTGGGTGCGCCCCACGAAGAAGCGCTGAGGCCCGGCTTTTTCGTGAGCTATTGCACACATTTGGGCGGAGCCGGCCGACAATAGCCCTAAATGCCCCTGAACAAGGGACATGCTCCACGCATCAGCCTGCCTAGCATTGCGCTAAGTCCGACCGATGCAGTACCCATGTCGAAACATGCGCCGCCCGCCCCCCAGCCGCCGATGAGCGACACCGATTCCGCCTGGCAGGCCCTGGCCGAGATCAGCTCCGGCCCCTGTGAGCCCGACGAAGAAGCCGAACGTACCGCCGCGCTCGAGCGTCTGGCGCTGGAGCACGCGCGCTGCGACGACGCCGCCAGCGCCTGCTACTACCTCTGCCGCAGCCTGGGCGCGGCGCGCCAGATGGAGCCCAGCGAGCCGGGGCTGGAGCTGCTGTTCGAGCTGCTCGGCGCCCTGGCCGACCTGCCCCTGCCCGCCGTCGAGACCGAGCCCGCCCCCGAGGCCCTGGGCGAGGCCGATGGCCTGGGCGTGTACGAGCTCTGCCAGCAGCTGCAGTCCGCCCGCGACCAGTCACGCCAGGCCTGGCGCGAGCTCACCGAGGGCGACGCCGCCGACGGCACGCCCCTGCGCATCCACTGAACACGGAGGCCCGCTCCGGGCCCCGCACCGGCTGAGCGGGCCTGCGCTGCAAGCGCTCACGCGGCGCGCCGCGGCTGAGCCGGTCGCTCGGCCTGGACTTTGTCAGAATGCACAGGCCCCGGCGGCTTGCTGGACTGCACGGTGGCCCGGCAGTCGCGCCGGCAAGTCTGCGGAGAACCAGGTCGCCAGAGCCATGCTGTATCCCATCACGCTCAGCAGTCACCGGCGAATCATCATCGTCCCGGAAGGCTGGTTCGATCGCATTGGCCGCCTGGACATGGATCGTGCGGAACTGACGCTGGGCATCCCTCGGCTGGGTGAGCAAGGTCTCGCCTGGTTCATCCGGGCCGATGGCCTGTTTCATCCTCTGCAATGGCGGGGGCGCGTCCAGCGGGGTCCCGCCCAGTGGCTGGGCTGGTCGCGGCAACGGGAGTGCTACGGAATTCTGGCGGGGCGCTCGATCACTTGCGGCGAATTGCTTGACCGCATCCGCGATCACGCGGACCAGTTTGCCGAGGCCCCGCACACCCAGGAGCTGCGTGCCTGCCTCTTGGCGCAGGAGGCCGGCCGGCTTCTCGATCGGGAGCTCATGGCCCGGTACCTGGGCCAGTAATCTCTGACGGGGCTCCCTGGCCCCCGCGTACCCTGCCTGTTTTTTCAGCAAAGCGTGCTCAGGCCTTGCAGATCAAGCACTTGGCGCCGCCGTCGCCAGCTTGCCCCCGGACTTGTCCACAGGCGCTGGGGATGAGCGGCGCCTCAGCCTCAAAGGGAGCGCCGCACATGGGCGGCCACCGCCGCCAGGGTGCGATCCAGGGCTTGGCGCAGGGGCTCGAAGCCGGCGTTGCGCTCGCGGCTGGCCTCGTCCATATAGAGGGGGCGGCGGATCTCGATCTGCAGGCTGTGGCGCCGCTCGGCCGGGCGGCCGATGCGGCCGATCAGGGCCACGCCCTTGTAGGGATCGTTGCGCGCCACGCTATAGCCCTGCTCGCGCAGCGAGGCCTCGATCAGGTCCAGCAGGACCGGCTCGCAGGTCGTGCCGTCGCGGTCGCCCAGCACGAAGTCGGCCAGGGGCTCGCTGCGCTGCAGGCCCAGGCGCTCGAAGGCGTTATTGGGCATGGAGTGCAGGTTCAGGTGCCAGACCGCGCCAAAGCGCGCATGGGCCTGCTCTACCGCCTCGTTCAGGGCCGCGTGGTAGGGGCGCCAGCAGCGATCGATCCGCGCCTGCACCTCGGCCACGGAGAGCCGGCGCTCATAGATGGGCTGGTCCTTGCCCACCTGGCGCCAGATCAGGCCGTAGCCCAGGCGGGTTTTCTCCCCCGGGGCCAGGGGCTCGGGCCAGGGGCCGTCCAGCAGCTCCGGGTCCAGATCGCTGAGCTCGCGGTTGGGGTCGATATAGCTGCGCGGAAAGCGCGCGGCCAGCAGGGTGGCGCCGTGGCGCGGCGCGTCCTGCCAGAGCGCGTCCACATGGGTGTCCTCGCCGGAGCGCAGCGGGGCCAGGGGCAGGCAGCTGCCGAAGTCGGCGGGATAGTCCACGCCGCTGTGCGGCGAGTCGCAGACCAGGGGCAGCACCTCGCCCTCGGGCAGTTGCAGGCGATAGGCGGCGTGCTCCAGGGGAACCTGGCGGCTTGAAGACATAGACATCGTGCTCGGGAACAGGGTTCAGTCCAGCTTGATCTGGGCCTTGGTGGCGATGCGCTGGTACTTGTCCAGGGCGGCACGGATCTGGGCGGCGAACTGCTCGGGGCTGTTGGCCATGGGAATGCCGGCGATGGAGGCGGCCTTCTCCTTGAACTCGGGCGTGGCCATGGCCTTGTGGGCTGCCTCGTGCAGCTTCTTCAGCACCGCCGGCGGCGTGCCGGCCGGGGCCACCAGGCCGAACCAGCCGCCCTCGGCCATCTCGGCAAAGCCCAGCTCCTTGTAGGTGGGCACCTCGGGCAGCACGCTGGCGCGCTGCGGCGCCAGCACGGCCAGGGCGCGCAGCTTGCCGGCCTTGATGTGCGGCAGGGTGGACGGCAGGTTGTCGGTCATGGCGTTCACCACGCCGGCCAGCGCGTCGGTGGAGGCCTGGCCCGCGCCCTTGTAGGGGATGTGCAGCAGCTCGATGCCGGCCAGGTCCATGAAGTGCTCGATGTTCACATGCCCCAGGGAGCCATTGCCCGGCGAGGCGAAGCTGTACTTGCCCGGCGCCGCCTTGGCCAGGGCGATGAATTCCTTCATGGTCTTGGCCGGCACGCTGGGGTGCACCACGAAGACGCTGGGCACGGCCAGCACATTGGTGATGGGGGCGAAGTCCTTCACCGCGTTGTAGGGCAGCTTGGTGTAAACGGCCGGGTTGGCGCCATGGGTGCTTTGCGTGGCCATGCCGATGGTGTAGCCATCGGGCGCGGCCTTGGCCACGGCATCGGTGCCCAGGGTGCCGCCGCCACCGCCGCGGTTCTCGATCACCACGGTCTTGCCCAGGAAGGGGCCCATCTTCTCGGCCAGCAGGCGGGCCACCATATCGGTGGAGCCACCGGGGGCGAAGGGCACGATCAGCTTGACCGGCTTCTCCGGGTAGTCGGCCAGGACGCTCAGGGGCAGCAGGGCCGCGGCCAGGGCGAGCAGGGAGCGACGGGCAAGAGTCTTGGTGCGCATGGGGTTCGGGTCAGGTGTTGCCGTGGAGCGAGGATTCTGTGCCCCGCTGTCGGCGCATGGATCGACAAATGCTCACGCCGGCATGCGCCATGCTCATAGCAAAATGCGACCATGCGGATCCGCTCCCCCTCCCTGCACGAGCTGCACGCCTTTGCCGCCACGGCCCGCCTGGGCAGCTTCTCCAAGGCGGCCGAGCTGCTGTGCGTGACCCAGGGCGCGGTGAGCCGGGCGGTGGCGCGGCTGGAGGCGCATCTGGGCCAGAGCCTGCTGGTGCGCCTGCCGCGCGGCAATGAGCTCACCAGCGCCGGGCGCGACTATCTGGAGCTGATCGAGCCGGCCCTGCAGACCCTGGAAGCCGCGGCCGTGGCCCAGCGCGCGCCCGAGGCCACCACCCGGCTGCGCATCTCGGTGGCGCCCACCCTGGCCACCAAATGGCTGATCCCGCGCCTGCCCGACTGGCAGGCCCTGCACCCGCACATCGCCCTGAGCCTGGCGCCCTACCGGCGCGAGGAAGACTTCTCCGACGCCAGCGTGGACGCCTGGCTGCGCCCCGGCGAGGGCCAGTGGCCGCCGGGCATCACGGCCGACTACATCGTGGGCCGCGAGATCGTGGCCATCTGCCACCCACAGGAGCTGCGCGGCCGCCAGGCCCTGCGCCAGCCGGCCGATCTGCTCAGCCGCCCCCTGCTCTATCACAGCAACTATCCGGAGAACTGGCGGCTCTGGCTGCTGGCCGCCGGCCTGCCCGAGGCCCAGCCCCGGCCCAGCGCCGACTTCGAGCAGGTGGCCATGCTGGTGCAGGCGGTGATGGCCGGTCTGGGCGTGGCCGTGGTGCAGCGCTGCCTGATCGACGAGGAGCTGGCCGCCGGCCGCATTGCCATCCCTTTCGAGCGGCCGGTGCTGCTGGAGCGCGGCTATATGCTCTGCGCGCGGCGCAGCAGCCAGAGCCAGCGCGCGCTCAATCAGCTGCGCCAGTGGCTGCTGGCCCAGGCCTAGCCGCTCAGTCCAGGCCGAACAGCGCCGCCCCGTTGCCCCAGGCAATGCGGCGCGCCGCCTCGGGCGGCAGCTCGCCCAGCCAGGCGCGGGCCTCGGCCATCAGGCCCTCGTAGTACTGCCAGCGGGCATTGACCCAGGTGTCCGAGCCCACCAGAAAGCGCTGCGGCTGCTCGCTCAGCAAGGCCCGCCAGCCCGGGCTGAGCCGCCCGTTTTCCAGCAGGCCCGGGCGGTAGGACAGCTCGCCCATCAGGCGCGGATGGCGCGCCAGCAGCTCGCGCACCCGCGCCAGCGGCACGCCGCCGATGCCCGTATGCGCCCAGATCAGGCGGGCTCGCGGCGCGTGGGCCAGCAGGCGCTCCACGGCCACATCGTCCACATGGGCCAGCACCACCAGATCGCGCTCGGCCGCCAGCTGCATCAGCTGGCGGGCCACCGGCCCCTCGGCATGGGCGCTGTCATAGAGATGGAACTCGCCCAGGCCGCGGTAGGGGCCGGCCGGCGTGCCGCGCGCCAGCTCGTCCAGCACCATTTGGTAGATGCTGGCATCGGCAAACCAGCCGCTGTAGTCGGCCCGGTTGCGGTACAGGCGCACAAAGGGGACAAGGCGCACACCGGCGGCCGCCGTGGCCTCGCGGGCGCCGGCCAGGCCCAGGGTGCCGGCATTGGGCCGGCTGTTGGCCAGCGCGGCGCGCACCCCGCTGCGCTGCAGGCGGCCCAGCACATCGGGCAGGGGGTGAGCCTCCTGCGCCTCCTCGTTGTAATGCAGATGGGCATCGAAGAGCGGGCCGGCGTAGGGCGGGGGCATGGGCGCAGGCGGGAGCGGCTCCGCCGCGCGCACCGCCCCGGATGCCCACATCAAGGCGGCCAGGACCAGCCCGCCCAGTCGCAGGCCGGCACCACTGCGCCCGACGGTCAAGCGGCCGGGGTCACGCTCCTGGCGCGCCGAGCGTGCGCTCATGGCCGGAAATCAGGCGGCTGATGCGCGAGACCGAAAGGCCCAGCTCGCTGGCCAGGGCCGTCATGGTGAGCCCGCCCTCGGTGTGGGCGCGGTAGAGGGCCTGCTCGCGCGAGGCGCTCTCGCGCAGCCAGTAGGCAAAGGGTCGGGCCTTGCCCCGGGCGGTGCGGGTCGCGGGCCGCCGCCCGCCTGAACGTCCCGTCACGCCACCCTGCGCCAGCATGCGCTGCGCAAACGCCTCATCGCCCAGAAAGATCTGCTGGCGCAGATGCACCCAGATGTCCAGGCCCGGCTCGGCCGCCAGCAGGCGCGCATAGCGCTCGGCGGCGCGGCGCGCATCGGCCGCGCCACGCGGCTCGCGGCCCAGCACATGGCCGAACAGGCCCTGCACATCCAGCCAGTCCGGCGCCTCGGCCACGCCCACATGGACGCCCAGGCTGTGCCAGGGCCAGTCGATGCCGCGGCGCACCAGGCCCAGGCGCTGGGCGCTCAGGTCCACATAGCGGCAGGCGTCCAGCAGCAGCTGCTCCCGGTCCACCAGCACGGCCTTGAAGCGCCCCTGGAACAGCGGTCCGGTGCCGCCCTGGCGGCGGTTGTAGCTCTGGGTATAGACCCCGTTGATGTGCCGCATCAGGCGCGAGAGATTGGCCTGGCGCGTGTAGAGCAGCAGCTGGTAATGATCACCGGCGAAGCTGTAGGCCAGCAGCTGCGCGTCAAAGCGGTGCATGGCCTGAGCCAGCACCGCGCGTAGGGTGGCGCGGTCTTCGTCGTCCACAAAGATGGCCCCACCCTGCGCCCCTTGCGAGGTGACATGGTAGACGGCGCCGGCGAACTCGATGCGTGGGGGTCTGGCCATGCTCCAACTTAGTTCAGGCCCGCCCACTTGGCAAGGCCTGACCCCGCCGGGCGCGGGGCGTCACGCCCTCTGTTTGAGGTACAAAGACGGCCCACCGACTGCCAAACCCGCCGCCATGGCCTCCAGCCTGCTTGCCCTGCTCGACGACATCACGACCGTGCTGGACGATGTGGCCATCCTCTCCAAGCTGGCGGCCAAGAAGACCAGCGGGGTGCTGGGCGACGACCTGGCCCTGAACGCCCAGCAGGTGACAGGTGTTGCGGCCGAGCGCGAGCTGCCGGTGGTCTGGGCGGTGGCCAAGGGCTCGCTGCTGAACAAGGCCATCCTGGTGCCGGCGGCCCTGGCGATCAGCGCCCTCGCCCCCTGGGCCGTCACGCCGCTGCTGATGCTGGGCGGCGCCTTTCTGTGCTTCGAGGGTTTCGAGAAGCTGGCGCACAAATTCCTGCACGGCGCGGCCGGCGATGAAACTCAGGCCGAAGCCGAGGCCCTGCGCCGCGCCGCCGCCGATCCGCAACTGGATCTGGTGGCCCTGGAGCGCGACAAGATCCGCGGCGCCGTGCGCACCGACTTCATCCTCTCGGCCGAGATCATCGCCATCACCCTGGGCACGGTGGCCGGGGCCGATTTCATGACCCGGCTGCTGGTGCTCTCAGGCATTGCCTTCGTGATGACCGTGGGCGTCTACGGCCTGGTGGCAGGCATCGTCAAGCTGGATGACGCCGGCCTGGCCCTGAGCCGACGCCCGGCCACGGCGGGCCTGGGCCGCGCCATCCTGGCCGCTGCGCCCTGGCTGATGAAGGCGCTCTCCGTGGCGGGCACGGCCGCGATGTTTCTGGTGGGCGGCGGCATCCTCACCCATGGCCTGCCCGGCGCCCACGGGCTGATCCATCACGCGGTCCAGGCCCTGGGCGCGAGTGGCGGACTGCAGAGTCTGGTGGAGCTGCTGGCCGACGCTCTGACCGGCGTGCTGGCCGGGGCTCTGATCGTGGGCGCCCTCAGCCTCTGGCAGCGCCTGCGCGGCGGCGCTCACTCGCGCTGATAGGGCGGCAGGCGGGCGCCGCAGTCGCGGCAGAAGCGCGCCTCGGGCAGATGGCCCTCGCTCAGGCACTCGTGGCAGCTGCGGGTGGTGGTGGGGCGGTCGCGGCGCGCGGCCGTCATCTCGGCGGTGACGATGCCCGTGGGCACGGCCAGCACGCCCCAGCCCAGCAGCATCATGCAGGAGGCGATGGCGCGGCCCAGATCGGTCTTGGGCGTGATGTCCCCGAAGCCCACCGTGGTCATGGTGGAGATGGCCCAGTAGATGCTGGTGGGAATGCTGGTGAAGCCATTGCCCGGCCCCTCCACCACATACATCACCGTGCCCATGATCACCACCACCATCAGCACCACGGAGAGAAAGACCTGGATCTTGCGCGCACTGGCCCGCAGGGCCTGGGCCAGCAGGGCGTACTCGGCCACATAGGCGCTGAGCTTGAGCACCCGGAACACCCGCAGCAGGCGCAGCACCCGCACGTCCACCAGGGCATAGAGCTCCGGCACGAAGAGCGCCAGATAGGTGGGCAGCACGGCCAGCAGGTCCACCACGCCGTAGAAGCTGCGGGCGTACTGCCAGGGGCGGCGCACGCAGACCAGGCGCAGCAGGTACTCCACGGTGAAGACCGCGGTGAGCAGGTATTCCAGGGCGTCAAAGAGCCGGCCGAAGCGCGCGTCGATGGCCGCCACGCTCTCCAGCATCACCACCAGAATGCTGAACAGCACCAGGGCGATCAGGGCCAGATCGAAGCTTCGGCCGGCCCGGGTATCGGCCTCGAAGATGATGGTGTACAGGCGCAGGCGCCAGCCCGAGAGCGGGCGGCCCAGGCGTTCGGCCTCGCTGCTGGCGCGGGCGGGCGTGGCATCGGTATTCTTGGGCATGACCCGCGCACTGTAGCCGCCACCCCCGCCATCGCCGAGAATCACGCCATGAAAACGCACCAGATCGAGATCCAGAAGTTCAAGGCCGCCTCCAACACAAGCAACGGCCTGGTGATATTCAAGGTGGATGCCCTGGTTGCCCCGCGACAGACGCCGGAGGGCCTGGAGCCCAGCAGCCTGATCAGCCTGACCGAGGCCAATGCCCGGGTGCTGATGGCCTTGCTCAAGACCCAGATCGCCGAATTCGACGCCAAGAAACCCAAGAGCCGCCACGGCCGCCACGGCTGAACCCGCGCCGCCGCCTCCCAGACACTGCACCCGCCCGACCATGGAATACCCGCGCTACAACCCCGCCTCCGACCACCTGCCCCTGTCCGACGACGAGCTCAATCAGCTGGACGACAGCCTGGCCCGCCTGCCCAGCGACGCAGCCCTGAACATCGAGGCCCTGGACGGCTACCTCAGCGCCCTGCTGCTGAGCCCCCAGGCCCTGCCCGATCTGCCCGGCGCCGCCTGGCTGCCCACGGTCTGGGGCGGTGACGGCGAAGACGGCGTGGCCCCCTTCGCCAGCGGCAAGCAGCGCAAGAAGCTGAGCCTGCTGGTGCTGCGCCATCTGCACAGCATTGCCTGGCAGCTGGGCCAGCGCCCCGAGGGCTGGGAGCCCATCTTCAGCGTGGCCGAGCAGGACGACGGCGCGGAGCTGGTGGACGCCGAGGATTGGTGCGTCGGCTTCATGCTCGCCGTGGACCTGGCCCCCGAGGCCTGGGCCCCGCTGTTCGAGCGCACCAAGACCGCCGCGGCCCTGGCCCCCATCGCCCTGCTGGGCGGAGACGAGAGCCAGCTGGCGCCCGAGGAGCGCGAGCGCCTGGGCGATCCGCAGTGGCGCGACTCCCTGAGCCGCGAGATCCCCGAGAGCGTGCTCACGCTCTGGACCCTGCGCGGCGCCGCCGCGGCCTGAGCTCGGGGAGCTTCGCCATGTCCCGCCGTCTGCCCGCGCGCGCCTGGCGCGCGCTGCCCCTGAGCCTGCTCGTCTTGCTGGTCGCCTGCGGCAGCACCGTGGTCAATCCGGTCAGCGGCCGGGCCGAGCGCAGCGTGATGAGCCTGAGCCAGGAGGTGGAGGAAGGCCGCCGTGCCCACCAGTCCGTGCTCAAGGAGTACAGCGCGCTCAAGAACCCCGCCCTGCAGGCCTATGTGAACGCCCTGGGCCAGAAGCTGGCCGCCCAGTCGCACCGGGCCGAGCTGGAATGGCACTTCACCGTGCTGGACAGCCCCGAGGTCAATGCCTTCGCCCTGCCCGGCGGCTATGTCTATGTGACCCGCGGCATCCTGGCCTATATGGAGAACGAGGCCGATCTGGCCGGCGTGATGGGTCATGAGATCGGCCATGTGACCGCCCGCCATGGCGCCCAGCGCGCCACCCGCCAGCAGAGCGCCGGCCTGGGCGTGCTGGCCGCCACCGTGCTGGGCGCGGTGCTGGAGTCGCGCGGGGTGGGCGGTGCCACCGATCTGGCCGGCCAGGTCTCCCAGGGCGTGGCGGCCGGCTATGTGGCGGCCTACAGCCGCGAACAGGAGCTGCAGGCCGACCAGCTGGGCGCCGAGTACCTCTCGCGCAGCCACTACGACCCCAAGCACATGGTCGATGTGATCCAGGTGCTCAAGGACCAGGAGCGCTTCGCCGCCGACCAGGCCAGCGCCCAGGGCCGGCCGGCGCCCAGCGGCGGCGGCTGGCTGGCCTCCCACCCCAGCAATGACGAGCGCCTGCAGCGCATTCGCGACGAAGCGGCGAATCTGGCGGGCAGCACCGCCCCCGGGGCCGCCAAGACCCAGGACGAAGGCCGTAGCGCCTTTCTCAAGGCCATCGAGGGCATGCCCTATGGCGACAGCCCGGCCCAGGGCCTGGTGCGCGGCCGCCAGTTCCTGCATCCCGAGCTGGACATCGCCCTGAGCGCGCCCGAGGGCTGGCAGCTCCAGAACGGGGCCGACACCCTGACCCTGATCGCCCCCGGCCGCGACGCCGCCCTGCAGCTGCAGAGCGTGCCCGCCCGCGCCGGCAGTTCGCACGAGGCCATCCTGCGCCAATGGGGCGCCGAGCAGGGCCGCACCGAGACCCGCCGCATCAACGGCCTGGCCGCCACCCAGTTCAGCGGCTGGCGCCGCAACGCCCAGGGCCAGCGCAGCGCGGCCGAGCTCACGCTGATCAGCAGCAGCCAGGGCCAGGTCTATGCCCTGAGCCCCCTGGCCCGCGATGCCCAGGCCCTGCAGCGCCAGCGCGCCGCGCTGCGCCAGGCCATCGAGAGCTTCCGCCCCCTGAACGCCGAGGACCGCCAGCTGGCGCGGCCCTGGCAGATCGCACTCAAGCCCTTCCCCGCTGGCGGCTTTGCCGAGCTGGCCAAGGCTTCGGTGCTGGGCGAGACCCAGCTGCGCCTGCTCAACGGACGCTATGGCGATGGGAGCAACCCGCCTCCGGGCCGCCTGGTCAAGGTGGTGGTGGCGATGCCGGCCTCGCCCTGAGGCCGGGCCGCGGCGGGTCTCCCCCCTCAAGGTGCATCCACCCTTCACGGTTCTGGGCTAGTATCCGCTCACGCTCCCGCCCCCCCAACCATGCCGCCCCTGCATATCATCCTCGCCAGCCTCGGTCTGCTGACCTGCCTGGTGCTGGCTGTGCACATGATGTTGGGGGCCCGCCAGCGCCGGGCGCTGGAGCGCTGGCCCCTGGCCAGCTGGCGCTGGCTGCAGCGCTATCTGCTGTGGCGCTTCAACGCCCGCGAGCGCCGCCGCCTGGCCCGCGAGGAAGCCCTGGGCGCCATCCAGCGTGCCAAGCGCGCCGCCAATGACGCCGGGCTCTGGGAAGGCAATGTCTACCGGCCCAAGAAGTTCGAGCAGCCCAAGAAGCCGCACTGAGCTTCAGAGACAGCTGGGCCGGCCCTGGGTGCCGGTACAAGAATTGCACCGCGCCACAGCATCTGGCGCCGCAGCGATGCTCAGACCGAATTCAAGCAGGCATCCAGGGCGCGCAGACCCTCGAGCGCACCGCAGGCCAGGCCCACGTCCAGCCCCGTGGGCACCGGCCACTCCCGGGGATTGATGCGCAGCAGCCGCCCGCCCAGGCGCTGCAGCACATGCTGGCTGAGCAGACGCACCGAGTGCACGGCCGTGCCGGCCCCCAGCTCGATCACCAGGGGCTTGCGCGCCGCCGCCAGGCGCGGCGCCAGGCGCTGAGCCTGCTCACGCTCGCGGCCATTGAGCCAGGCCGCGTCGCCAAACATCAGCACATTGGGGCGGGCCAGGGCGCCGCAGTGCGGGCATTGCGGCAGCTGGGCGTTGAGCAGTTCGCAGCGCGCCTCGTCCACCTCGGGCACAAAGTCCTCGGCTGACCAGATCTGCTCCCCGCAGGGCCGGCTGCACTGCAGATGCATCAGGGAGCCGTGGCATTCCCACAGGGCCTGCTCGTCAAAGCCGGCGCGCTGGAACTGCCCGTCCACATTGCTGGTGTAGACCAGGGCGCCGCGCTCGCAGCCCCGGGCCCAGCGCTGCAGGATGTCGAAGCCCGCATGGGGTCGGGTCTTGCGGTAGAGCGCCAGACGGTGGCCGTAGAAGCCCCAGGCCTGGCGCGGCGCGGCCTCGAAGCGCTGCGGATTGGCCGCGGCATAGAAATCGATGCCGGCCTGTGCCAGGGCCGGGTAGGCGGCCCAGAAACCCTCGGGCCCGCGAAAGTCCGGCAGGCCCGAGTCCACCCCCATGCCGGCGCCGGCCGCGATCACCAGCAGATCGGCCTGGTCGACCAGCTCGGCCGCGTGCTGGACGGCTTCAGCCTGCACGGGCCAGCACAGGCTTGAGCGCCTGCCCGGTGTGGCTGCCCGAGGCCACCACGGCTTCAGGCGTGCCGGCCACCACCACCGAGCCACCGGCGCTGCCGCCCTCGGGGCCCATGTCGATGACCCAGTCGGCCTCGGCGATCACATCCAGGTCGTGCTCGATCACCACCACCGAGTGGCCGCCCGCCACCAGGCGGTGCAGCACGCGGATCAGCTTCTCCACATCGGCCATGTGCAGGCCCACGGTGGGCTCGTCCAGCACATAGAGGGTGTGGGGCGCCTTCTGGCCGCGGCGCGTGACATCGTCGCGCACCTTGACCAGCTCGGACACCAGCTTGATGCGCTGCGCCTCGCCGCCCGAGAGCGTGGGGCTGGGCTGGCCCAGGGTGAGGTAGCCCAGACCCACATCCTTGAGCAGCTGCAGCGGGTGGGCGATATTGGGCATGGAGGCGAAGAACTCCACCGCCTCGTCCACCTCCATGGCCAGCACATCGCCAATGCTCTTGCCGCGCCAGCTCACGCCCAGGGTCTCGGGGTTGAAGCGCTGGCCATGGCACTGGTCGCAGAGCACCTTCACATCGGGCAGGAAGCTCATCTCGATGGTCTTCATGCCCTGGCCCTCGCAGCCGGGGCAGCGGCCCTCGCCGGTGTTGAAGCTGAAACGGCCCGGTGCATAGCCGCGCGCCTTGGCCTCCAGGGTCTCGGCGAAGAGCTTGCGGATGGCGTCCCAGAAACCGATATAGGTGGCCGGGCAGCTGCGCGGGGTCTTGCCGATGGGGGTCTGGTCCACCTCCAGCACCCGGTCCACCTGCTGGTGACCCACGATGCCGGCGCAGCCGCTCCACTGGGCCGGGTCCTTGCGCAGGGGCACGGCCACGGCCATATTGGCCAGCAGCACATCGCGCGCCAGGGTGCTCTTGCCCGAGCCCGAGACCCCGGTGATGGCCACCAGGCGGTGCAGGGGCACGTCCACCGTCACCTGACGCAGATTGTGCAGATCGGCGGCCAGCACGCTCAGCCGCGGGCCCTCGGCCTCGATGGCGCGGCGCTCCTGCAGCGGGTGCAGCAGGGGCTTCGCCAGGAAGCGGCCGGTGAGCGAGTCGGCATGGGCGGCCAGCTCGGCCGCCGTGCCCTGGGCAATGACCTGGCCGCCGCGCTTGCCGGCGCCGGGGCCGATGTCGATGATGTGGTCGGCGCGGCGGATCGTGTCCTCGTCATGCTCCACCACCACCAGGGTGTTGCCCTTGTCGCCCAGAGTGGACAGGGCCTTGAGCAGGATCTGGTTGTCGCGCGGATGCAGGCCGATGGTGGGCTCGTCCAGCACATAGCAGACGCCCTGCAGATTGCTGCCCAGCTGGGCCGCCAGGCGGATGCGCTGGGCCTCGCCGCCCGAGAGCGTGGGCGCGGCCCGGTCCAGCGTGAGATAGCCCAGGCCCACCTCCTCCAGGAACTCCAGCCGGCCGCGGATCTCGCTGAGCACATCGCGCGCGATATCGGCCTCGCGCCCGCTCAGGCGCAGGCCCTCCACCCAGGCGCGGGCCTGGCCCACGCTCCAGGAGGCCACGCTGCTGATGGACTGGTCCTCGAAGCTGACCGAGCGCGCAGCCGGGTTCAGGCGCGCGCCCTGGCAGTCCGGGCAGGGCTGGTCAACCAGGCCCTCGATCTCGGCTTCCTCGGCCGGGAAGCTCTGCTCACGCCCCTTGTTGTCCTTGTCCTGCACCGAATCGTCCAGGGCCTTGCGCTGCTCGCGGGTCAGGGCAAGACCCGTCCCCACGCAGCTGCTGCACCAGCCATGCTTGCTGTTGTAGCTGAACATGCGCGGGTCCAGCTCGGGGTAGCTGGTGCCGCAGCTCGGGCAGGCGCGCTTGGTGGAGAAGACCTTGATCTGGCCCAGGCCCGCGGTGCTGCGGCCGGCCTTGATGGCGTCCTGCAGACCGTCCAGGGGGGCGAGCAGATGCAGCACGCCCTTGCCATGGTCCAGGGCCTTGGCGAGCAGCTCGCGCAGCTCGGCCTCCTTGTCGGGGCTGATCACCAGATCGCCCACCGGCAGCTCCAGCGTGTGCTCCTTGAAGCGGTCCAGGCGCGGCCAGGGCGCGGTGGGCAGGAACTCGCCGTCCACCCGCAGATGGCTGTGGCCGCGGGCCTTGGCCCATTTGGCCAGGTCGGTGTAGAGGCCCTTGCGGTTGACCACCAGGGGCGCGAGCAGGCCCACATGCTGGCCCTTGTAGTCGCGCAGCAGCTGGGCCGCGATGGACTCCACGCTCTGAGGCTTGACCGGCGTGCCGTCGTGCACGCAGTGCTGCACGCCCAGCTTCACATAGAGCAGGCGCAGGAAATGCCAGACCTCGGTGGTGGTGGCCACCGTGCTCTTGCGGCCGCCGCGCGAGAGGCGCTGCTCGATGGCCACGGTGGGCGGAATGCCCCAGACCGCATCCACCTCGGGCCGACCCGCCGGCTGCACGATGGAGCGGGCATAGGCGTTGAGCGACTCCAGATAGCGGCGCTGCCCCTCGTTGAAGAGGATGTCGAAGGCCAGGGTGCTCTTGCCCGAGCCCGAGACGCCGGTGATCACATTGAACTTGCCGCGCGGGATGCTCACATGCACCGACTTCAGATTGTGCTCACGGGCATTGACGATGCGGATGGCCTCCTCGGTCGCGGCGCGGCGCGCACGCACCACGCTCTGCAGGGGCCGGCCCTCCTCCACCGCCTGGGCCGGGCGATCCATGGCGCGGGCGTACTCGCGCAGGGCGGCCGCGGTGTGGGAGCGCGGGTGCTCCTTGAGCTCCTCGGGCGTGCCCTGGGCCACCAGCTCGCCGCCGCCCTCGCCGCCCTCGGGCCCCAGGTCGATGACCCAGTCCGAGGCGCGTATCACGTCCAGGTTGTGCTCGATCAGGATCAGGGAATGACCGGCCGCCAGCAGCTTGCGCATGGCGCGCATCAGCTTGGCAATGTCGTCGAAGTGCAGGCCGGTGGTGGGCTCGTCGAACAGGAAGAGCGTGCCCTTCTTCGCCACGGCCTGGCGGGTCTTGCTGGCACTGGCCGCGGCCTCGGCCAGGAAGCCGGCCAGCTTCAGGCGCTGGGCCTCGCCGCCGGAGAGCGTGGGCACGGGCTGGCCCAGCTTCACATACTCCAGGCCCACGTCCACGATGGGCTGCAGTTTGGCCACCACCTCGCGGTCATCGCGGAACAGATGCACGGCCTCGCTCACCGTCAGCTCCAGCACATCGGCCACGCTGAGCTCGCGCTGGCCGCGGCCGAGCTTGGCGTCCAGCAGCTCGGCGCGGTAGCGGCGGCCGTCGCAGTCGGGGCAGCGCAGGTAGACGTCGGAGAGGAACTGCATCTCCACATGCTCGAAGCCCGAGCCGCCACAGGTGGGGCAGCGGCCATCGCCGGCATTGAAGGAGAAGAAGCCCGCGGTATAGCCGCGCTCCTTGGACAGGGGCAGCTCGGCGAAGAGCTTGCGGATCTCGTCGAAAGCGCCCACATAGCTGGCGGGGTTGGAGCGCGCGGTCTTGCCGATGGGCGACTGGTCCACGAAGACGGCATCGGCCAGATGATCCGCGCCCAGCAGACGGTCATGCGCGCCCGGGGCCTCGGTGGCCTGGCCGAAATGGCGGGCCAGGGCGGGATAGAGCACGTCCTGCATCAGGGTGCTCTTGCCCGAGCCCGAGACGCCGGTCACCGCCACCATGCGTTGCAGCGGGAACTCCACGCTGAGGTTCTTGAGGTTGTGCTCGCGCGCGCCTTCCAGGATGAGCTTGGGCGTGCTGGCTTCCACCGGGCGCTTGAGGCCCATGCCCACATGCTTGCGCGCGCCCAGGTAGGCGCCGGTGAGCGTGTCGGCCGCGCGGATCTGCTCGGGCGTGCCGTCAAAGACGATGGCCCCGCCCTTCTCGCCGGGACCCGGGCCCATATCGATCAGGCGGTCGGCCGCCAACATCACAGCCGGGTCATGCTCCACCACCACCAGGGTGTTTCCCGCATCGCGCAGGCGGCGCATGGCCACCACGATGCGGTCCATATCGCGCGGGTGCAGGCCGATGCTGGGCTCGTCCAGCACGAAGAGGGTGTTGACCAGGGAGGTGCCCAGGGCCGTGGTCAGGTTGATGCGCTGCACCTCGCCGCCGCTGAGCGTGCGGCTCTGGCGGTCCAGGGTCAGGTAGCCGATGCCCACATCGCAGAGGTACTTGAGCCGGTTGCGGATCTCGTCCAGCAGCAGCTTGAGCGCCTCGTCCAGCAGGGTGCTGGGCAGCTGCAGCTCGTCCATGAAGCGGCGCAGCCGGTGCAGGGGCAGCAGCATCATGTCGTGCAGGGACAGGCCCGGCAGGGCTTCCAGCTGCTCGCGCGTCCAGTCCACGCCGGCCGGCAGCACGCGCTGCGCGGGCGCCAGCACCGCATCGGCCAGGGCCTTGGCGCCCACGCGCCAGAGCAGGGCCTCGGTCTTGAGCCGGGCGCCGCGGCAGCTGGGGCATTCGGTATAGCTGCGGTACTTGGACAAGAGCACGCGGATGTGCATCTTGTAGGCCTTGCTCTCCAGATAGTCGAAGAAGCGCTTGACCCCGTACCACTGCTTGTTCCAGTTGCCGTTCCAGGCCGGGCTGCCGTTGACCACCCAGTCGCGCTGGGCGGTGGTGAGCTGGTTCCAGGCTGTGTCGCGCGGGATGCCGGCCTCGCCGGCGTACTTCATCAGATCGTCCTGGCATTCCTTCCAGGCCGGGGTCTGCATGGGCTTGATGGCGCCGCCGCGCAGGGTCTTCTTCTCGTCCGGGATCACCAGGCCCAGGTCCACGCCGATCACACGGCCGAAGCCCCGGCAGCTCTCGCAGGCGCCCATGGCGGAGTTGAAGCTGAACAGGGCCGGCTGCGGCTCCTGGTAGCGCAGATCGCTGTCGGGGCAGTGCAGGCCGGTGGAGTAGCGCCAGAGCTCGGGCTCGGGGCCTTCCTCGGCGGGGAGCACATAGACATTCAGCCGCCCGCTGCCGCGCTTGAGCGCCAGCTCGATGGCCTCCATGGCGCGCTGCTTGTCGGCGCCCTGGATGCGAAAGCGGTCGGCCACCACGTCCAGAAGCTTGCGCGGTCCGGTGGGCGTGGCCAGCTCGCGCTCGGCCTGGATGCGCGTGAAGCCGCTGGCCGAGAGCCACTGCTGCACCTGCTCGGCCGAGGTGTTGGCCGGCAGCTCCACCGGGAAAGTGAGTATCAGCCTGGGATCATTTGTGAGCGTGCGTTGCAGCAGCTCGGCGTAAATCGTCTGCGCCGTGTCGTGGCGCACGGGCTGGGCGGTCTGCTTGTCGAAGAGCTCGGCGGCGCGGGCGAACAGCAGCTTCAGGTGGTCGTTGAGCTCCGTCATGGTGCCCACGGTGGAGCGGCTGGTGCGCACCGGATTGGTCTGGTCGATGGCAATGGCCGGGGGCACGCCGTCCACCTTGTCCACCGCCGGGCGGTCCATGCGGTCCAGGAACTGGCGGGCATAGGCCGACAGGCTCTCGACATAGCGGCGCTGGCCCTCGGCATAGATCGTGTCGAAGGCGAGCGACGACTTGCCCGAGCCGCTGGGCCCGGTGACCACGGTCAGCTCGCCGGTCCTGATGTCCAGGTCCAGGTTCTTCAGATTGTGTTGACGCGCGCCGCGGATGCGGATCTGACCTTCTGACATGGCGGAGGGGCTCGGGAAACGCAAGACCGAACATTCTAGGGAGCGCCACACCCCAAAGCTGTCAGCAGGTCTTTGTCCGGCCGGCCCCTGTCAAGACCATTCATCGGCGGATCAACGGCCGTTGCGCTGGCGCCCCACCCAGGCAACAATTGACCCCAAGGCCGGTCCTCGGGCAGACAACCCGGGCCGTGCGGGCTTTTTCGGGCTCCGCGCGCGGCCATGGCAGCACAGAGCGCCGCGCCCGCGGCCGCCCCGTCTGCTCAGGGACAGGATTCACGAGGCCAAGAATGATGAACACGCACACCCTCCCCCCGCCCGCCAGCCCGCTGCCGCCGCTGCGGGCCCTGCCGGATGGCGCCGAGGGCGAGGATGGCGCTGCAGGCGTGACGCGCAGCGCCCGCCCCGCCGCCGCCGCGGGCAAGCCCGTGGTGCTGCTGGTCGAGGACAACCACATCAACCAGGTCGTGGCCCTGGAGTTCCTCTCGCTGATGGGCGTGTACAGCCTGCTGGCCAAGAACGGCCTGGAAGCGGTGTCCACCTGTCTGGAAACCGCCCCCGACCTGGTGCTGATGGACATCCAGATGCCCGGCATGGACGGCCTGGAATGCGCCCGCCGCCTGCGCGAGCTGCAGCGTGAGGGTCAGTTGCCCCCCTTCCCCATCCTGGCCCTGACCGCCCATGCCCTGGAAGCCGATGTGCTGGCCAGCATGGATGCCGGCATGGACGAACATCTGACCAAGCCCCTGGACTTCGTGGCCCTGCGCGGCCGCCTGGGGCGCTGGCTCAAGCTGCCGGGCTTGAACTAAGCAAGTACTGTCAGGCGGCCAGACATCGCCAGCCGCTGATGGCGCATTGCTAGCCTTTCGAAGCCTGCTGATGCAGCCAGGTCAGAAAGGCCTCGACCGGCGGCCGCTTGGCGTGGCGGGCCGGATAGACGGCGAAGTGTGCCTTGACCCTGATGCTCTTCTCGAGTCCGAAGACTGGCTTGAGCTTGCGCTCGGCGATATGCCCGCCGGCATTGGTGGCACTCTCCAGGGCCACGCCCAGGCCCTGGGTCGCGGCGTCTAGCGACATCTGCGCCCGGTCGAAACGCACGGCGAAGCGCTCCGGCGCGCGCAACGTGGAGAACTCGGCAAACCAGTCCTGCCACTGCACGATGCTCACCGTGCTCTGGATCAGCGGCACCTCGAGCAGATGCTCAGGCCGCTTGAGCCCGTGCTCCTGGATGAAGGCCGGGCTGGCCAGAGGCACGATGCGCTCCTCGAACAGCGGCTCCACCACCAGATCCGGCCATTGCGGCACACCGTAGCGGATGTCGATATCGGCCTGCCCCAGGGCGAAGTCGCTGTGGGTGTGGGCCGCGGAGAGGTTCAGCGAGATGTCCGGATGCGCCTGGGCGAAGGCGCGCAGGCGCGGCATCAGCCACAGGCTGGCAATGCTGGGCGCCGAGTGCACATAGAGCGTGTTGTTGACGCCCTGGCGCAGGTCCTCGCTGGCGGCGGTCAGGGCCGACAGGGCGCCGCCTACACGACCCAGATAAAGCTCGCCGGCCGCGCTCAGGCGCACGCCGTGCGCACTGCGTTCAAACAGGCGCACGCCCAGATGGGTCTCGAGCCGGGCCACCTGATGGCTGACCGCTGAGGCGGTGAGGTGCAGCTCCGCGGCCGCGAGCGCAAAGCTGCGGCGCCGCGCGACCGTCTCGAAGGCCAGCAGATTCGCCAGGGGAGGAACGGCAGCCATAGGGGGAACCCTCTGGTTGGATGACGTTTTGTCATCTTAGCCTGACGAGACTTCGCTTGTTGTCATGCCGGGCAGCGCCGAACATGAGGCCATCACTACAGGAGACATCCCCATGCTGCTCAAGGACAAGGTTGCCGTGATCACCGGTGGCGCCGGCATCAACGGCCTGGGCTTCGCCACCGCCCGCCTGATGGCCGCGCAGGGCGCCCGCGTCGCCATTCTCGATCTGGAGCGTGCCGACCCGGCCGCGGCAGCCGCCCGCCTGGGCGCGGGTCATCTGGGTCTGGTGGCCGATGTGACCGACAAGGCTTCCTGCGATGCTGCCGCCACCCAGGTGGTGCAGGCCCTGGGACGCATCGACATCCTGGTCAACAACGCCGGCATCACCCAGCCGGTCAAGACCCTGGAGATTAGCGGCGCCGACTACGACCGCATTCTTGACGTCAGCTTGCGCGGCACGCTGTACATGTCGCAGGCCGTGCTGCCGGCCATGCGCGAGCACCGCAGCGGCGCCATCGTCTGCATCTCTTCCGTCTCGGCACAGCGCGGCGGCGGCATCTTCGGCGGCCCCCACTACTCGGCGGCCAAGGCCGGCGTGCTGGGGCTGGCGCGGGCCATGGCGCGGGAGTTCGGCATCGAGGGCATACGCGTCAACTGCATCACCCCCGGGCTGATCGAGACCGACATCACCCAGGGCAAGCTGAGCCCGGAACGCAAGAAGGAGATCGAGGACACCATCCCCCTGGCCCGCCTCGGCCGCGCCGAGGACGTGGCGGGGGCCTGCGTGTTTCTCGCCAGCCCGCTCTCGGCCTATTGCACCGGCATCACCCTCGATGTGAACGGCGGCATGCTGATCCACTGAGCTTTCCCTCCCAGGCCCGCAGAGGCGCATCTTTCAGACCCATCAGGAGACAACACCATGCAACGCAACACCTTTCACCGCGGCCTGTTCGCCTTGGCCGCCAGCCTCTGGCTGGCCCCGCTCGCGGTGCAGGCGCAAGCCGTCAAGCTGACCCTGGGCCATGGCGCGGCGCCGGGCAATCCGCGCCACGAGGCTGCACTGAAGTTCGCCGAGGTTCTCAAGACCAGGACGGCGGGCCGCGTCGAGGTGCAGGTGGCACCATCGGCCCAGCTGGGCGACGACGCCGCCATGGTCACGGCCTTGCGCACCGGCGCGCTGGACCTGTCGGCCAACTCGCAGGGCGCGGTGGCAAACGCCGTGCCGGAGTACGCGGCCTACGGCATGCCGTTCATGTTCTCCACGCCGGCCCAGGCCTTCAAGCTGCTGGACGGCCCGCTGGGCAAGGAGCTGGCCGACAAGTCCGCAGAGAAGGGCATGATCGTGCTGGGCTATTGGGACAACGGCATCCGCCACATGAGCAACAGCAAGCGGCCCATCCACAAGGTCGAGGACATGAAGGGCCTGAAGATGCGCACCCCGCCAGATGCGGTGCTGGTGGACATCATGCAAGCCCTGGGCGCCGAGGCGCAGCAGATCAAGTTTGCCGAGCTCTACGTCGCATTGCAGCAGGGCGTGGTGGACGGACAGGAGAACCCGCTGGTCAACATCCATGCCAGCAAGCTTTACGAGGTGCAAAAGCACCTGGCGCTGACCAGCCATATGTTCCAGATGACGCCCTTCCTGATGAGCAAGCGCAGCTGGGACCGTCTGAGCGAGGCTGATCGCAAGGCCGTGCAGGAAGCCGCCACGGAGGCCACGGCGCTGCAGCGCAAGCTCTCACAGGAGGCTGATGACAAGCTGCTGGCCGATCTCAAGAGCAAGGGCGTGCAGGTCACCACCCCCGACAAGGCCGCTTTCGTGAAGGCCACCGCGAGCGTGGATGACAAGTGGGCCGCCGGCCCCATCGGGCCCTACGTCAAGAAGGTCATCGCCGCGGCGCGCGGCCTCTGAACCCGCAGCGGCCGCAAGAGCCGCCCTGACAGACCCAGACGGGGTCGGCGCCGTGCCGGCTCCGCAGGAGACGAATATGAGCAAGGATACGCAACGTAGCGCGGTGGACCGCGCCGTGGTGGGCCTGTGCCGCGTAGTGCTGTGGATCTCCACCGTCGTGATCTTCGCGATCCTGGTGGTCAACACCGTGCTGCGCTACGCCACGGGATCCAGCCTGCAGTGGGCCAACGAGGTGCCGGAGCTGCTCTTCCCCTGGCTGGTGATGGCCGGCGTGGTGCTTGCTGCCGCCCACGGCGCCCACATCACCACCAGCTTTCTCATGGAGACACTGCCGGCCGGGCTGCGCCGCGTTGTCACGAGCCTGAGCTGGCTCGTGGTGGCGGGCCTCTACGGCACCCTGGCCGTGGCCACCTTCCGCATGCTGGAGATCGTGCACGACGAGAAGTCGCCGATCCTGCAGCTGCCGGGCTCCCTCACCTATGCCTGTGTGATGTGCGGCATGGTCCTGCTGGCCGTGCTGGCCTTGCAGTCGGCCTGGCAGACCGCCGTCACGCCCCTCGAGCTCGCCGCCGGTACGGACGAGCCGCCCGTACCCACGGCCCATTGGTAGGCCGCGCGCCTGATTCAGGAGCATCTCCCATGAGCGCACTCATTCTTGCCGTGTTTCTGCTGGCGGCCGTGGCGGCCATGCCCATTGCCCACGCCCTGCTGGTGGCGGCCATGAGCGCCGCCGCCGCCTCCGACAAGGTCCCCCTCGATCTGCTGGTGCAGCAGATGGTGGCCCAGGTACAGAGCTTCCCGCTGATTGCCATTCCCTTCTTCATGCTCACCGGCACCCTGATGATGGGCGGGCGGCTGGGCGAAGCCCTGGTGGGGGTGCTGTCCACGCTGATCGGCCGCTTCCACGGCGGCCCCGCCCAGGTGGGCGTGCTGTCATCCACCTTGTTCGGCGGCGTTTCCGGCTCGGCGGTGGCGGACGCCTCGGCCATCGGATCGCTGCTGATTCCCTGGCACAAGCGCCTGGGTTACCCGGCGGCCTTCTCAGCCGCCACGCTGGCTGCTGCGGCCACGATCGACATCCTGATCCCGCCCTCCATCCCGATGATCCTGTTCGCGCTGAGCTCGAACGCCTCCATCGCCTCGCTCTTCGTGGCGGGCGTGCTGCCCGGCATCGTGATGTGCGGCGGTTTCATGGCGGCCTGCTGGTGGGTGGGCAAGCGTCGGAACTTCCCCCGCGAAACCGCGCCCTTCGACGGCCCGGGCTTTCGCCGCCATCTGCTGTACGCCAGCCCGGCCGTGGTGCTGCCGGTGCTCATCATCATCTTCCTGCGATTCGGCATCGCCACGCCGACCGAGGTGGCCGTGCTGTCAACGCTCTACGCCGGCCTGGTGTCCGTGCTGATTTACCGAGACCTCGACTGGAAGCGGCTCAATGCCGCCATCGT
The DNA here is from genome assembly GCF_020535565.1 of Shinella sp. XGS7. Classification (NCBI taxonomy): domain Bacteria; kingdom Pseudomonadati; phylum Pseudomonadota; class Alphaproteobacteria; order Hyphomicrobiales; family Rhizobiaceae; genus Shinella; species Shinella sp. XGS7. Next base: position 77,783 of record NZ_CP084758.1, read on the forward strand.
CCACGCAGGCCTGGCCACCGGAGTGGTGTTGCTGGTCATCATGGCCTCGGCAGCCATCGGCTGGCTGCTGACCTTCGACCAGATGCCGCAGGGCATCGCGGCCTGGGTGCAAGAACATGTGCATGCGAAGTGGCTGGTCATCCTGATCATGAACCTGCTGATGCTGGCCCTGGGCATGTTCATCGACCTGCCGGCCGCCGTGCTGCTGCTCACGCCGGTCTTCGTGCCGCTGGCCCAGGGCATCGGCATGGACATGGTGCAACTCGGGATCATGATGGTGGTGAACCTGGCGATCGGCCTGTACACCCCGCCGGTGGGCACCACGCTCTTCATCACCAGCGCCCTGGCCAAGGTCAAGGTCGGCCAGACGGTGCGCGAGCTGGGGCCGTTCTACCTGGTGGCCTTCGGCGTCCTGGCTCTTGTGTCCTACGTACCCGCCAGCATCCTGCGCTGAGCGACTCCCATCTTGCAGAGGAATCCCTCATGAACGACACCTCCGTCGCCCTTGCGGAGCTGGCGCAAGCCGCTCATCGCATCCGCCGCTACGCCCTGCGCATGGGCGAGGTCCAGGGTCAGGGTTACATCGGCCAGGCCCTGGGCTGGGCCGATGTGCTGGCCGTGGCCTATGGTCATGCGCTCAATCTGCGCCCCGACGATCCCGAGTGGGAGGGGCGCGATCGCTTCCTGCTATCACATGGCCACTACGCGATCGCCCACTACGCCGCCCTGATCGAAGCCGGCGTGATCCCTGAAAGCGAGTTGGAGACCTACGGCAGCGACGACAGCCGCCTGCCCATGTCCGGCATGGCCACCTACACCCCGGGCATGGAGATTTCCGGCGGCTCGCTGGGGCAGGGTCTGGCCATCGGCGTGGGCATGGCACTGGGCCTGCGCCAGAAGAACAATCCGGCCTTCGTCTACAACTCGATGTCCGATGGCGAACTGGATGAGGGCTCGACCTGGGAGGCGGCCCTGGGGGCGGCTCATCACGAATTGGACCACCTGATCTGTCTGGTGGACATCAACAACCAGCAGGCCGACGGCCCCTCCAGCAAGGTGCTGGGCTTCGAGCCCCTGGCCGACAAATGGGCCGCCTTTGGCTGGCATGTGCAGCGCGTCGACGGCAATGACCTGGCCGCTGTGCTTCAGGCCTTCGACCTGGCTCGCACGCTCAAGGATCCCAAGCCGCGCGTCATCCTCTTCAACACCTTGATGGGCAAGGGCGTGCCCTTTCTGGAGCAGCGCGAGAAGAACCATTTCATCCGTGTCGATCCCCCCGAATGGCAGCAAGCCCTCGCCATTCTCGACGCCGCCCAACCCGAAGGAGTCTCGGCATGAACACCGTCGCGGAGAAGAAGCCCCGCCTCACCACCTCGGCCATGATCGCCTCCATCGCCAGCGAGGGGCAGCGCGTCAAGGCCGCCCCCTTCGGCAAGGCCCTGGTCGAGCTGGCCGCCAGCCGTCCCGAGATCGTGGGCCTGACAGCCGACCTGGCCAAGTACACCGATCTGCATCTGTTTGCCCAGGCCTATCCCGAGCGCTTTCACCAGATGGGCATGGCCGAGCAGTTGCTGATGGCCGCCGCCGGCGGCATGGCCAAGGAAGGTCTCATGCCTTTCGCCACCACCTATGCGGTCTTCGGCACCCGGCGTGCCTATGACTTCATCCATCAGGTCATCGCCGAGGAGAACCTGAACGTCAAGATCTGCTGCGCGCTGCCAGGCCTGACCACAGGCTACGGCCCCAGCCACCAGGCGACCGAGGACATCGCGATGATGCGCGGCATTCCCGGCCTGACCATCGTCGATCCCTGCGACGCACTGGACATCGAGCAGGCAGTGCCCCAGATCGCAGCGCACCCGGGACCGGTCTATATGCGGCTGCTGCGCGGCAATGTGCCCCTGGTGCTGGACGAATACGACTACCACTTCGAGCTCGGCAAGGCCAAGCTGCTGCGCGAGGGGGCTGATGTGCTGATAATCTCTAGCGGCTTCATGACCATGCGCGCGCTCGAGGCGGCGCAGGACCTGGCCGCCGACCAGGTGGACGTGGCCGTGCTGCACTGCCCGACCATCAAGCCGCTGGATGAGGCCACCATCGTCCAGGCTGTGCGCGACAAGCACCGGCTGGTGGTCGTGGCCGAAAACCACTCCGTGGTCGGCGGTCTGGGCGAGGCCGTGGCGACAAGCCTGCTGCGCCACGGCGTACAGCCGGCCGGCTTCCAGCTGGCGGGTCTTCCCGACGCTTTCCTGGATGCCGGGGCCCTGCCCACCCTGCATGAGCGCTATGGCGTGAGCCGCGCGGCCCTGGTGCGTCGTGTCAAGCAATGGCTGAAGTGAAACCGCTCCAGCCCCGCCTCAGCCCCCGTCCAGAAAACGCTCCACCAGGGCGAACTGCTCCGGCACATTGAGGGCCGGCGCATGGCCGCAGCCGGCAATGGTGGCCACCACGGCGCGCGGACCGCGCTGGCGCATGGCCTCGGCGGTCTCGGCCAGCAGCAGGTCGGAGTCCTCGCCGCGCAGGCAGAGCACGGGCAGGTCCAGGCTGTCCCAGGCCTCCCAGAGGTCATAGTCCTGCGGATGCACGATGAACTGCCGCACCATGGCCGGGTCGTAGTGCGGGGTGACGCGGCCGTCGGGCAGGCGGCGCACCGAGCTCTCGGTGAGCTGGCGCCACTGCGTGTCGCTGAGCCAGCCATAGGGCTTGTAGACCTGGCGGAAATACTGCTCCAGCTCGCTCACCGTGTCGAAGGCCGCGGGCTGGCCGGCATAGCTGCGGATGCGCTCGATGGCCGGCGCGGCCAGCTGCGGGCCGTTGTCATTGAGCACCAGGCGGCGGATGCGCCCGCGCAGCGGCCCGGCCGCGGCCAGGGTGCCGATGGCGCCGCCCATGGACGTGCCCACCCAGTGAAAGCGCTGCAGGCCCAGCTGGTCCACCAGGGCCGTGGCCAGCTTCACATAGAAGGCCAGGCAGTATTCGCGGTCGGGCTCGGGGCTCCACTGCGAGAGGCCGCGCCCCAGGGTGTCGGGCGCGATCACGCGGTAGCGGCTGGCCAGATGGCGGGCCAGCGGGTCCATATCGCGGCTGGTGCGCGCCAAACCATGCCAGGCGATCACGGTTTCCTGATGCTCGGCACCCCACTCCATATAGTGGATCTCGCGGCCCTCGCAGCGCAGGTAGTGGGAGCTGGGGCTGAGGGTGTCGCTGGCGCTCATGGGGCCTCCTTGCGCAGGCGCAGGCGCCCGACGATGCCGCTGGGGAAGTGATAGACCGCCAGCACGAAGAGCAGGCCCAGCCAGAGCAGCCAGCGGTCCGGCGAGACCAGCTGGGACAGCACGGGAATGCCCTCCACCGCGCCGGCGCCCAGCTTCATCAGGTCCTGCAGATAGTTCTGGGCCAGCACGAAGAGCGCGCTGCCCACCACGGCCCCGTAGATGGTGCCCATGCCGCCGATCACCACGATCAGCAGGATGTCCAGCATGATCTCGAAGGACAGCGAGGTGTCCGGCCCGTTGTAGCGCAGCCAGAGCGCTAGCAGGGCGCCGGCCACGGTGGCGAAGAGCGCGGCCAGCACATTGGAGAGCGTGCGGTAGACCACGGTGCGATAGCCAATGGCCTCGGCCCGGAAGTCGTTTTCACGGATGGCCTGCAGCACCCGGCCGAAGGGCGAGTTCACGATGCGCAGCATCAGCAGCACCAGGGCCAGGGCCACGACAAAGAGCAGGTAGTAGGCCGCGAAGCGGCCGTCGATGCTGGCGCCCAGAAAGGGCTCCTCCAGGAACTCGGTGCCGGGCTGCAGCAGCTCGGGCACCTTGAAGTTCAGCCCGTCCTCGCCGCCCGTGAGCTCGGAGAGCTGGGAGGCCAGGGTCAGGAAGGCCGAGGCCACGGCCAGGGTGATCATGGCAAAGAAGATGGCCTTGACCCGCAGGCTGAACAGGCCGATCAGCAGGGACAGCAGCAGGGAGACGATGAGGGCGCCGGCAAGACCTGCCCCCACCGCGGCCCAGCCCTCGCCCAGGCGGCTGCTGGCGATGGCGATGCCATAGGCCCCGATGCCGAAGAACATGGTGTGGGCAAAGCTGACGATGCCGGTATAGCCCAGCAGCAGGTCGTAGCTGGCCACCAGCACGATGAAGATCAGGATCTTGGCCGCCACATTCAGGGCCTTGGTGCCCGGGAAGATGAAGGGCGTGAAGGCCAGGCCCAGCAGCACGGCCAGCAGCAGCAGGCTCAGCAGCCGGCTGCGCGGCAGGTCGTGCGAGAGCAGGGAAGACACGATGCGCATGCGGGCCTCCTTCAGCGGCTGGTGACCGGATAAAGCCCCTGGGGCCGCCACAGCAGGATGGCGACCATCAGGCCGATGTTGGAGAACAGTGCCACCTTGGGCGCCAGAAAGCCGGTGTAGTTGGCCATCAGGCCCACCAGCAGGGCGCCGACGAAGCAGCCAAGCGTGGAACCCAGGCCGCCGATGATGATGACGATGAAGATCAGGGTGTTGACCTGGGCGCCGATCTGCGGGGTCACGCCCTGCTGATACAGGCCCCAGAGCACACCGCCCAGGCCAGCCAGGGCCGAGCCGCCCACGAACACCGCCACGAAGAGGCGGCGGATGCGGTAGCCCAGGCTTTCCACCATCTCGCGGTCCTGCACGCCGGCGCGTATCAGCAGGCCCAGCTTGGTGCGGTTGAGCAGGAGCAGCAGGCCCGCAAACACCAGCAGGCCCACCACGGCGGCCAGCAGGCGCAGCTTCTCCACCGCCACATCGCCGGGCAGGAGCAGCGCACCGCGCAAGCCCTCGGGCGGCGGCAGCGGCGTGAGCTGGGCGCCCCAGATCACCTTGATCAGCTCCTCACCAATGATCATGCCGCCCATGGTGATCAGGATCTGCTTGAGGTGCATGCCGTAGACCGGCCGCACCAGCACCCGCTCGAAGGCCAGGCCCACGCCGCCGGCCACCGCCATGCCCACGGCCGCGGCCAGGCCCACGGCCAGCAGGTTCAGGGCCAGGGAGGGGCTGGCCACCCAGCCGCCCAGGGCGCCCAGCACCGTGGCGGCCATGAAGGCGCCCAGGGCGATGAAGACGCCGTGGCCGAAGTTCAGCACGTCCATCAGGCCGAAGACCAGGGTCAGGCCCGAGGCGATGATGAAGATGATCAGGCCCATGGCCAGGCCGGCCAGGGTCAGGGTAGCCCAGCTACCGGGGCTGCCGATCAGGGGCAGGGCCAGCAAGGCCAGGCCGGCCAGCAGGGCCAGGGGAATCCAGTCGAAGCGCGCCTGGGGCACGGTCGCGGTCTGCTCGGGGCTGGCGGGCGGGGCGGCGGGGGCGGTGCTCTTCTGCGTACTCATGCCGGTTCTCGCTGCGTCTTGCTTCATTGATGGGCGGCCAGGGACAGGCCCAGCAGGCGCTGCTGCAGGCCTTCGTCCTCGGCCAGCTCGGCCATGGCGCCGCTGTGCACGATGCGGCCGTCATCCATCACGGCCACCCGGTCGCCCAGGGCCTTGGCGACCATGAAGTTCTGCTCCACCAGCAGCACGGTGGCGCCGCCGCTGCGCTTGAGTTCGCGCAGGGCCTCCACCAGATTGAGCACGATGGCCGGGGCCAGGCCCTTGCTCGGCTCGTCGATCAGCAGCAGGCGGCGCGGCTCCACCATGGCGCGGGCAATGGCCAGCATCTGCTTCTGGCCGCCGCTGAGCTTGCCCGCGGGATAGAGCCAGAACTTCTTCAGCGCGGGAAAGAGCTGGAACAGCCAGTCCAGGCGCTGGGTGTCCATCTGCTCGATCGAGCGCGCGCGGCGCGCGGCCAGCAGCAGGTTCTCGCGCACCGTCAGGTCGCCGAAGATGCCCATGTTCTCGGGCACATAGGCGATATCGCAACGCTGGGTGATCTCGGGCGTGGCCAGGCGGGTGATGGGCTGGCCGTCGAAGCGGATCTCGCCGCGGCTGGCACTCCACAAGCCCATGATGGTGCGCAGGGTGCTGGTCTTGCCCGCACCATTGCGCCCCAGCAGCATGGTCAGCTGGCCGGCGGGCACCTCGAGGTTCACGCCATGCAGGATGTGATACGCGCCCACATGGGTGTGGACGTCCTGCAGCGACAGCAGGCTATGGGGTGCGCTGCTCATGCGGCCTCCGGCATCGCGGTGCCCAGATAGGCCTGCTGCACCACGGGCGAGGCGATCACGGCGGCGGGCTCGCCGTCGGCCACCAGCTGGCCCATATGCAGCACGATGATGCGATCGGCCAGCTCGCGCACCACGTCCATCTTGTGCTCCACCAGCAGGATGGTGTGGCGGCCCTCGGCCTTGAGCTCGCGGATCAGGTCCAGCACCACGGGCACCTCGTCCACGCTCATGCCGGCCGTGGGTTCATCGAACATATAGACCTTGGGCTGCAGGGCGATCAGCATGGCCACCTCCAGCTTGCGCTGGTCGCCATGCGGCAGGCTGGCCGCGGGCGCGTCCATGCGCGCGGTGAGCCGCACCCGCTCCACCAGGGCGCGGGCCTCGTCCAGCAGCTCGCGGTGATGCAGCCAGACCGAGAGAAAGTCCAGGCCCTGACCGCGCCGCGCCTGCACGGCCAGGCGCACGTTCTCCAGCACCGAGAGATGGGGGAAGAGCTGGGTGAGCTGGAAGGCTCGGCCCAGGCCACGCCGGGTGCGCTGCGGCGCCGAGAGCGGGGTCAGGTCATGCCCGTCCAGCGACACCGTGCCGGCACTGGCCCGCAGCTGCCCCGAGATCAGGTTGAAGTAGGTGGTCTTGCCCGCGCCATTGGGCCCGACGATGGCCGTCAGCGTGCCCGGCTTGAAGGCGCAGGAGACGCGGTCGACGGCCACATGGCCGCCGAAGCGGATGGTGAGATCACGGGTTTCGAGCATGAAAGGCAGTCGCACAGCCCGAGGCGTAGCGAGCGGACGGAAGACTAGGCGCGGGGGGATCCGCGAACCGGAACGACCTTCCTGGTCGTGAGGATTCGCGGAAGGACCCGCAACGACGGATTACGTTCGCGCAGTAGCCGGCGCGGTCAACGCTTGTTGCGCACTGGCACTTGCATTTCTTCCGGCTTGATCTCGCGCACCAGCTCGGGCACACCCCAGGGGAAAGCCGGATCCACCTTGATCTTGAAGTGATACATGGACTGCATGGCCTGATGATCCTCGGGGCGGAAGGTCATCTTCCCCTTGGGCGTCTCGAAGCTCAGGCCTTCCATGGTCTTGATCAGCTTGTTGGTGCTGGTCTCGCCGCCGGTCTTCTTGAGCGCTTCCACCACGGCGATGGCCGCCGTCATGCCGCCCGCGGTGAAGAAGTCCGGCGGCTGCTTGAACTGCTTGTAGTGGTTGGCCACCAGCCATTCATTGGCCGGGTTCTTGGGAATGCCGAAGTAGTAGTACGTGGCGCCCTCCATGCCGGGGAAGGCCTTGTAGTTCGCCATGGCCGGCAGAATGTTGCCGCCAGTGGCGATCTCGATGCCGTAGCGCTTGAGGTCCAGATCGGCGATCTTGAAGGGATTGCCCGCGCCGGCCCAGATGATGAAGATCACCTTGCGGCCGGGCTGGTCCTTGAGCTTGTCGATCAGTCGCTGGGCCCCGGCGGTGAAGTCCGTGGTGGTGGTGGGCAGGTATTCCTCGTGAACGATCTTGGCCTTCTTGACCGCGTCCTTGAAGGCCTTCACGCCGTCGCGGCCGAAGGCATAGTCCTGGGCCAGGGTGGCGATGGTGACGCCCGGCTTGTCCAGGGCCACGGCATTGGCAATCGCGTCCTGCGAGCTGTTGCGGCCGGTGCGGAAGATGTACTTGTTCCACTTGTCGCCGGTGATGGAGTCGGCCACGGCGGGCTCTACCAGCAGGATCTTCTTGTACTCCTCGGCCACCGGCAGCAGGGCCAGGGCCACGCCCGACGAGCTGGGGCCCACGGCCAGATCGGCCTTGTCATCGCCATAGGCGGCGGCCAGCAGGCTCTTGCCCACATCGGGCTTGCCCTGGTCGTCCTTCTCGATCACCACCAGCTTCTTGCCCGCCACGCTCATGGTGCCGCCGGTGGCGTAGTCCAGGCCCATCACGAAGCCGATCTGGGTCTGCTTGCCATAGGCTTCCAGCGGGCCGGTCTTGCTGTAGACATGGGCGATGCGGATCTCGCCCTTGGTCTGCGCCAGCGCGGGGGCGGCGGGCAGGGCCGACAAGGCCGAAAGCGCGGCCAGGGCCAGGGTGGTCCGGCGGGTGAGCCAGGAGGTCAGGGGGCTGGGCTTCATGGGCTTGTCTCCGGGTGATGTGTTTGGCGCGGTCCCGCAGCGGGCCATGCTCTTGCCCCAACACAGTGCAAGCACCATGCCAGGCCGGCCACCGGGGCAAGACCTGACCCCAGGACCCAGAATTCCGCTGGTTAACCCTGGGTTTCTGGCCGCGCCACGCGATTCCGGATCGTCCGACCGGCAGACATTGCCTGAAATTCAGACAAACCCCGAACTCAAACCGTCTGGATCTTGAACACCGACACCGTGGCGTTCAGGCTCTGGGCCTGCTGCTTGAGCGACTCGGCGGCCGCGGCCGTCTGCTCCACCAGGGCCGCGTTCTGCTGGGTCATGCCGTCCAGCTGAACCACCGCCTGATTGATCTGGGCCAGGCCCTCGGACTGCCCGGCGCTGGCCTGGCTGATCTCGCCCACGGTCTGGGTCACGCGCTGCACCGCGCCCAGGATCTCGCCCATGGTGCTGCCCGCCCGGCTCACCTGCTGGCTGCCGGCCTGCACGCGCTCCCCCGAGTCCGTGATCAGCTGGCGGATCTCGCGGGCCGCCGCAGCCGAGCGCTGGGCCAGGGCCCGCACCTCACCGGCCACCACGGCAAAGCCCCGCCCCTGCTCGCCGGCCCGCGCCGCTTCCACGGCGGCGTTCAGGGCCAGGATATTGGTCTGGAAGGCCACGCCGTCGATCACCGCCGTGATGTCCGAGATCTTGCGGCTGGACTCGGCAATGCCGCCCATGGTGCGCTCCACCTCCTGCATGACCTCGGCGCCCGCGCGGGCCTGGCCGGCGGCGCTGTCGGCCAGGCTGTGGGTCTGGCCGGCGGCCTGGGCGGAGTGCTGCACCTGCTGGGTCAGCTCCTGCATGGAGGCCGCCGTCTGCTGCAGACTGGCCGCCGCCTGCTCGGTGCGGGCCGAGAGGTCCTGGCTGCCCTGGGCCACCTCGCTGGAGGCATGGCCGATGGACTCGGTGGCGCCGCGTATGGCCGCCACCAGTTCGGTCAGCCGCGCCTGCATGGCCGCCACCTCGCGCAGCACCAGGCCCAGCTCGTCGGCCCGGCCGGTGTCGATGACGCGCCGCAGATCACCGGCCGCCACCGCCGCCATGGTCTGACGCAAGCCCTCCAGGCGGGCGCGCAGGCGGCGCACAAAGAGCTCCACCCCCAGCAGGGCCAGCAGGCCGCCGGCCAGCACCAGGCCCAGGGTGACCAGGGCGTCGCGCCGCGCCACGGCGCGCACATCGTCCACATAGACGCCCGAGCCAATCACCCAGCCCCAGGGCGCAAAGCCCTGCACATAGGAGCGCTTGGGCTCGGGCTGCTGGGCGCCCGGCTTGGGCCAGAGATAGTCCACATAGCCCTCGCCGCTGGCCCGCACCACATTGACGAACTCCACGAAGAGCCGCTTGCCATCGGGGTCCTGGTTCTGGCTCAGGTCCTTGCCATTGAGCTCGGGCCGCACCGGGTGCATGACCATGCGCGGCCCCATATCGTTGATCCAGAGATACTCATTGCCCGAGTAGCGGATCTTGCCCACGGCCGCCGCAGCGGCGGCCTGCGCCTCGGCCTCGCTCATGGCGCCGGACCGGGATTTCTCGTAGAACTCGCGCACCAGGCGCTCACCCGCCTTCACCTGCTCGACCGTGGTGATCATCTTCACCGCCAGCAGATTGCTGGAGGCCCGGTAGGTCAGCAAGAGCACCAGGGCCACAAAGCCTGCCAGCACCAGCACGATGGCCAGGCGCAGGCGCGTGGCCAGCATCAGATTGGCTCCCATACACCGTCTCCTCTCAGGGCCGGCCTCTGGCTTGAGGCCTGTGTCCCGAATGTGGCGGCTTTGCAAGGGTCTGGCAATGCACGGACCTGCACCCAGCAGGGTCGTCGCGAAGATGCGACGGCCGCACTGGGGAATGCCCGAAGGGCTCAGCCCAGCTCGGGCCAGCGCGCCAGGCGCTCGTACAGCGAGGCGCGCGAGATCTGCAGCAGGCGCGCCGCCGCCATGCGGTTGCCCGCGGTCTGGCGCAGGGCCTGGGCAATGGCCTGGCGCTCCAGCTGCTCCACCTGCTCGGGCAGGGGGCGCAGCGGCCGCTCGGCAGACACCATGGCCGATGCCGAGGCCGGCACGGTCGCCGGCAAGGTCGCCTGCACAAGGGGCGCGCCGCAGGGCGCGGCCTCGGCGCCGAAATGCGCCGCTTCCAGCAGCAGCTCGTCGCTCATCAGGCTGACCTGCTCCAGGCGGTTGCGCAGCTCGCGGATATTGCCGGGCCAGGGCTGGCGCGCCAGCCAGTCCAGGGCCTCGGGCGCCAGCTGGCGCTGAGGCAGGCCGCTGCGCCGGGCGATGTCTTCCAGCAGGGCCTCGGCCAGGGCCTCCAGATCGTCCAGGCGCTCGCGCAGGGGCGGCAGGCGCAGGGGCAGCACATTCAGGCGGTAGAAGAGGTCGGCGCGGAACTCGCCGCGCGCCACCATGGCTTCCAGATCGCGGCTGGTGGCGGCGATCACGCGCACATCCACGCGCCGCAGCTCATTGCTGCCCAGGGCCTCGATCTCCTGCTCCTGCAGCACCCGCAGCAGCTTGCTCTGCAGGGCCAGGGGCATGTCGCCGATCTCGTCCAGAAACAGCGTGCCGCCATCGGCCAGGGCGAACTTGCCCTCGCGCCCGCGCCGGTCGGCGCCGGTGTAGGCGCCGGGCGCCACGCCGAAGAATTCGGCCTCCAGCAAGGTGTCGGGCACGGCCGCGATATTGATGCTCACCAGCGGCCGCTGGGCCCGCGCCGAGGCGGCATGGATGCCATGGGCCAGCAGCTCCTTGCCGGTGCCGGTCTCGCCCAGCAGCAGCACGGTGGCATCGGTCTGGGCCACGCGCCGGGCCTGGCGCTTGAGCTCCAGGGCCGCGGGGCTGGAGCCGATGAAGCTGGCGATGGTGTGCTTGGGCAGGCGTTTGCGCGCGGTCTCGGCGGCCAGCTGGCGGCGTGCCTCCTCCAGCTCCTGCTGCAGGCGGCCGAACTTCTGGATCAGGGGCTGCATGCTGGGCCCGCTGACCAGGCCGCGGGGCGCGCCGGGCGCGGCCGACTGCGCCTGCGGATGGTCCAGCAGCACCAGGCCCAGCGCACCGATCACCGCGCCCGCCGCGTCGCGCAGCGGCAGGCGGCTGACCAGAAAGGTGCCGGCCTTGTTGCTCAGCAGGTCCACCAGGATGGGGCGGCCGCTGTCGATCACCTCGGCCAGCAGGGTGCCGGGCACCACCTCCTCCACCTTGCGGCCCACGAACTCGGTCTCGCTGTCAAAACCCAGGGCCGGCAGAAAGCGCTTGTAGCCCTCGCTGATCCAGACCACGCGGTGCTCGCGGTCCAGCAGCAGCATGCCCTGGGCCGTGGCCGCCAGCTGCTCGAACAGGGTGTGGGCGGCCAGGCGCATCACGCTCTGGGCGTCCAGCGGCAATTGGGAGAGTTCGGAAGCGTGGGACGGTGCGTGCATGAGGTGCTGAACAGGGCGCGCGGCGCGAGCACGGTGGGCGAGGCAGCAGGCGCGCAAGGCCCGGCCCTCAGGACAAACGCTGCGCCGTGCGGCGAGCGCCGGACGCTGCGCGCGGGTTCCGCGGCAATGTAGCAGCCGCTCCGCGGCACTTGTGCGAAGCCGGCCCGCTCCGCGGGTGAACCCTGATGCGGGCCGCGCACAGGGCTGTAATTATGGAATTACAAGGAGGCCCCATGGACCCGGATGCACTGGCTCAGGCCCCGCTGCGCGGCAGCTCCATGCACGATGCCGTGGCCGCCCGACTGCGCGCCATGATCTTCGAGCGCAGCCTGGCCCCGGGCGAGCGCATCGACGAGAAGCGCCTGGCCGAGCAATGGGCCATCAGCCGCACCCCGCTGCGCGAGGCGCTCAAGGTGCTGGTGGCCGAGGGCCTGCTGGAGCTGCTGCCGGGCCAGGGTTGCCGCGTCATCGAACTGGGCGACACGGATGCGGCCCAGCTCTTCCCGGTGATGGCCATGCTGGAGGCACGCTGTGCCCGCGAGGCCGCGCTCAAGGCCGGCCCGGCCGATCTGCTCACGCTGCGCCAGCTGCACGAGCAGCTGGAGCTGGCCGCCGCGGCGGGCGACCTCGACACCTACTACCGCGTCAACCACCTCTTTCACAGCCGGGTCCAGGCCCTGGCGGCCAACCGCTGGCTGGAGCGGGTGACGGCCGATCTGCGCCAGTTCATGCGCCTGATGCGCGGGCGCCAGCTCAAGTCGCCGGGCCGCCTGGCCGCCTCCCTGGCCGAGCACCGCCGCCTGATGGCCGCGCTGGAAGCCGGCGACGGCGAGGCCGCGGCACGCGAGATGGAAGCGCATCTGCTGGCCCAGCTGGCCGCGCTCAAGACCCTCAGCCCCGCCGGAGACCCTCGCCATGTTGAATGAACTGCGGCTGCAGCATCAGCAGCGTCAATGCCTGATCGCGGCGCGCCGCCTGCTCTCCGAGCGCGGCGAGGCCAACAGCCTGGGCCTGGCGCGCGAGCTGGTGGCGCGGCTGGCGGCCCTGAGCCCGGCCTCGCTGGAGGCGGTGTTCGACCGCCTGGCGCGCGACTTCAACCCCGATCCGCAGGCCGTGCTGGCCGCGGCCCAGGCCTATGCCGACACGCCCGACGCCGAGCACCTGCTGGCCCTGACCCGGCTCAGCGAGCCGCCGCGCCAGGAGCTGTTTCGCCGCCTGAACCGCGCCCCCGGTGCCACCGGCACCCTGGTGCGCCTGCGCCGCGCCCTGCTCAGCGGCCTGGCCAAGCACCCCGAGTGGCGCAGCGTGGAGAGTGATCTGCTGCACCTCTTCAGCTCCTGGTTCAACCCGGGCTTTCTGCAAATGCGCCAGGTGGACTGGAACTCACCCGCCCAGCTGCTGGAGCAGATCATCCGCCACGAGGCGGTGCACGAGATCGACGGCTGGGACGATCTGCGCCGCCGCCTGCAGCCCGACCGCCGGCTCTTCGCCTTCTTCCACCCCCAGCTGCCCGAGGAGCCGCTGATCTTCGTGGAGGTGGCCCTGCTGCCCGAGATGCCCGCGGCCATCGCGCCCCTGATCGACAAGAAGGCGCCCACCATGGCGCCGGACAAGTTCAAGGTGGCCGTGTTCTATTCCATCAGCAACTGCGAGCCGGGGCTCAAGGGCGTGTCCCTGGGCAACTTCCTGATCAAGCGCGTGGCCGAGCATCTGCAGCGCGAGATCCCGCGGCTCAGGACCTTCTGCACCCTCTCGCCCATTCCCGGCTTCGCGGCCTGGCTGGCGCGCAGCGACGAGGCCGCACTGGCCGAGCTGCCCGGCCTGAAGAAGGCCCAGCTGGAGCGGGCCCGCGCCGCCCGCGCCCTGCTGAGCGAGGCCTGTGGCGGCGACTGGGCGCGGCTCAGCCAGGCCGAGCCCCTGGGCCGCCTGGACGAGGCCCAGCAGCAGGCGCTGCAACGCCTGGCCGCCGTCTACCTGGTGGCCCAGACCGCCAGCCCCCGGGGCGACGCCGTAGCCCGCTTTCACCTGGACAACGGCGCCCGCCTGGAGCGGCTCAACCCCCTGGGCAACCGCGCACCCAAGGGCCTGAAACAGAGCTGCGGCATGATGGTCAACTACCTCTACGACCTGGGCAAGATCGAAGGCCACCACGAGGCCTTCATCCAGGGCGAGATCGTTTACTCGCGCGGCGTGGCCGCCCTGCTCTGAGCAAGACCCGGCCCCGGACCTCTTCACGACACAGGCCGCCCGCAGAGGCGGCCCACCACCCCAAGGAGACAAGGATGATGATGATGACGAAGCAAACCCGGCGCCGCGCCGCCCTGGCCCTGCTGGCCGCCAGCGCCGCCACCCTGGCCGGCGGCAGCGCCCTGGCGCAGAGCTGGCCCAGCAAGCCCGTCACCCTCATCGTGCCCTTCCCGGCCGGCGGCGGCACCGATGCCTTCGCCCGCCCGCTCTCGGCCCAGCTCACCAAGCAGACCGGCAAGCAGTTCATCATCGACAACAAGGGCGGCGCCGGCGGCACCGTGGGCGCCACGCTGGCCGCCAAGGCCGCACCGGATGGCTACACCTTCTTCATGGGCGCGGTGCACCACGCCATCGCGCCCAGCATGTACCCCAAGCTGGAGTACAAGCTGGAGGAAGACTTCGTGCCCGTGGGCCTGATCTCCAGCGTGCCCCAGGTCATCGTGGTGAACCCGAGCAAGGTGCAGGCCACCGATCTGAAGAGCCTGCTGGAGTTCATCCGCAAGAACCCGGGCAAGCTCAACTACGGCTCGGCCGGCAACGGCACCTCCCACCACCTGGCCGGCGAGCTCTTCAAGCTGCAGACCAAGACCTTCATCACCCACATCCCCTACCGCGGCGCCGGCCCGGCCCTGCAGGACCTGATCGCCGGCCAGGTGGACCTGATGTTCGACGGCCTGGGCTCCAGCGCCAGCCATATCAAGGGCGGCCGCATCAAGGCCATCGCCGTGGCCTCGGCCAAGCGCGCACCCGGCTTCCCCGACCTGCCCACCAGCGTGGAAGGCGGCGTGCCCAGCTACCAGGTGGCCACCTGGTACGGGCTCTGGGCGCCCAAGGGCACGCCCAAGGAGGTGATCGCCAGCATGCAGGCCGAGCTGAAGAAAGCTTTTGCCGAGGACAGCATCAAGAGCGCCTGGAACGGCCTGGGCACCGACACCCCCAATCTCTACGGCGACGCCTTCGGCCAGTTCGTCAGCGCCGAGCTCAAGCGCTGGGCCGAGGTCGTGAAGAGCTCGGGCGCGAAGCTGGATTGAGGACAATCACACGACCATGAACGCAAACCTGTTCGCGGCCCTGCGGGCCGCCTTCCCCGCCGACCTGGACCGCCCCGCCATCGAATGCGCGGACGGTGAGCAGGCCGGCCTGGTCTACAGCTGGCGCGATCTCGAGCGCGCCACGGCCATGATGGCCAATCTGCTGGCCTCCCTGGATCTGCCAGCCGGCAGCCGGGTGGCGGTGCAGACCGAGAAGAGCGTCGAGGCCCTGATGCTCTATCTGGCCGTGCTGCGGGCGGGCTATGTCTATCTGCCGCTCAACACCGCCTACCAGGCGGCCGAGATCGAGTACTTCATTGGCAACGCCGAGCCGGCCGTGCTGGTGTGCGCGGGCAAGAACTTCGGCTGGGTCAGCAAGCTGGCCTTCCAGGCCGGCACCCAGTATGTGTTCACGCTCAACGAGGACCGCACCGGCACCCTGCTGGACCGCGCCGGCGCCATGAGCGATCAGCACCAGATCGCGCACAAGAGTGCCGACGAGCTGGCCGCCATCCTCTACACCAGCGGCACCACGGGGCGCAGCAAGGGCGCCATGCTGAGCCACGGCAATATGCTCAGCAATGCCCGCACGCTCAAGGACTACTGGGGCTGGCAGCCGGATGATGTGCTGATCCACGCCCTGCCCATCTTCCATGTGCACGGGCTCTTCGTGGCCTCGCACGGCGCCCTGCTCAACGGCAGCAAGATGATCTGGTTCGCCAAGTTCGACCCCAGGGCCACGATCGCACGCTTTGGCGAGGCCACGATCTTCATGGGCGTGCCCACGCTTTATGTACGCCTGCTGGCCGAGCCCGCGCTCACGCCTGCGGCCTGCGCCCGTATGCGGCTCTTCATCAGCGGCTCGGCCCCCCTGCTGATCGAGACCTTCCGCGACTGGCAGCAGCGCAGCGGCCACACCATCCTGGAGCGCTACGGCATGAGCGAGACCATCATGCTGACCTCCAACCCCTACCGCGCCGAGGACGGCGAACGCCGGGGCGGCACCGTGGGCTTCGCCCTGCCCGGTGTGGGCGTGCGCGTGCAGGACGATGCGGGCGCCCCCTGCCCCGTGGGCGAGATCGGCCACATCCAGGTGCGCGGCCCCAATGTGTTTGCCGGCTACTGGCGCATGCCCGAGAAGACCCGCGAGGAATTCACCGCCGACGGCTGGTTCAAGACCGGCGATGTGGGCCAGTGTGATGAGCGCGGCTACTTCACCATCGTGGGCCGCAGCAAGGACCTGATCATCTCCGGGGGCTACAACGTCTACCCGGCCGAGATCGAGGGCTTCATCAATGAGATGCCGGGCGTGGTCGAGTCGGCCGTGATCGGCGTGCCCCACCCTGACTTCGGCGAGGGCGTAGTCGCGGTGGTGGTGCCCAAGCCGGGCGCCAGCGTCGACGGCGCGGCCATCGTCGCCGCGTTGAAAAAACAGATCGCCAACTTCAAGGTGCCCAAGCAGGTGTTCGTGGTCGACGACCTGCCGCGCAACACCATGGGCAAGGTGCAGAAGAACGTGCTGCGCGAGCAGCACCAGCAGCTCTTCGCCTGATGTCTAGCGACGCGCCCGCCCTGCCCGACAACGCCCGCTGCCCGCGCTGCGGCGGCGATTTCCGCTGCGGCGTGAACGACGGCCACTGCGCCTGCTTCGGCCTGCAGTTGGGCGAGGCCCTGCGCCAGCAGATCGCGGCCCAGTACCGCGACTGCCTGTGTGTGCGCTGTCTGGCGGCGCTGGCACGGGAGAGCATGGAGTCCGGCCCTGTTTCCCCGGAGGGCGAGAGGTCTGGCTGATGCGAAATGTTTCACAAACAATTCGGCTGATCTGTCGGTTTTATCCAACCAGTTGGTAAAACCGCTTTACTGAACAGACACAATGCGCAGCGCCTCCCCCGTGGGAGGCGCTTTTTTCCGTTTCTAGCAAGCCGTTGACTAGAAGAACCCAAGGAGGATTTATCCATGAAGAAGATCATCGCCCTGGCCGCTATCGCCGCCCTGTCCACCGTCGCTCAAGCTGACGGCTTCTACGTCGGTGGCGACGTGGGCAAGTCCCGCTGGAAGGACGACGGCGTCACGTTCAAGGACACCAGCGTCGCCGTGTTCGGCGGCTACAACTTCAGCGACAACGTCGCTGTGGAGCTGGGCTACCGCAATCTGGGCAAGGACACCGTCACCGTGCTGAACGTGCCCGTGACCGTCAAGGCCAACGCCCTGCAACTGTCGGCCGTGCTGTCGGCTCCGCTGAGCACCGATTTCGCCGTGTTCGGCCGCCTGGGCGTGAACCGCATTGAAGTCAAGGCCTCTGCCGCTGGCGCCAGCGACAAGGACAACGAGACCAAGGCCCTGATCGGCTTCGGCGCTCGTTACGCCATCAGCAAGGAATTCGGCCTGCGCGCCGAGTTCCAGAAGCCCGCCAGCAACATCCGCGTGCTGTCGATCGGCGCTGACTACCGCTTCTAAGCACCTGGTCTGAGCAGCGCTCGCTACGGCGAGCCTGCGCGGTCTCAACGCGGCAGCTGCCTCCGGGCACTGCCGCGTTTCTCTTGATGGGTGGACGAGGCCTCCGGGCACAATACCTGCCACGATGGTTCAGCCCGCCGCCACCGACACCGCCCCGCCCAAGCCGGGCCGCCTGCTGCGCCGCCTGCTGGAGGTGCCGGCACGGCGCCTGCATCTGGAACGCCTGCTGCGCGCCGGCCCCTATGTGGCACTGAGCCTGGCCCTGCTGATGATGTGGGGCGTGGTGCTCTGGTATTCGGTGGTCTATCCCCAACGCCTGCTGGAAGACCAGCGCCGCGAGCTCGCGGCCTCGGCGCGCACCGCCGCCACCCAGGTCGAAGGCGTGCTGCGCGATGCCGAGAGCAATCTGCGCACCATGGACCTCTGGCTGCTGACGCGCCAGCCCCGCGAGGCCCTGCGCGACGCCCCCCTGGTGCAGCTGGCCGAGACCCTGCGCGGCAGCTCGCGCGAGATGGTCGACGTGCTGATGGGCAGCGCCGATGGCCGTTTCTACCGCCTGCCAGCGCTCACCGGCGAGCCCTTCACCACCCTCAGCGCCACCCAGCTGCGTCAGCTGATGGCCCTGCCTGCCGGTGCCAGCGGCCTGGCCGTGGGCGAGCCCCTGCGCCTGCGCGAGGGCGGCACGCTCAAGCTGCCCTTGCTGCTGCGCATGAGCGCGCCCAGCGGCGAGCTGAGCCTGCTGCTGGCCCTGGTGGACCATCAGCGCCTGTCCCAGCTGCTGCAGCCCTACGCACGCGGCGAGGCCGGTGTGGTGGCCCTGCTGCGCAGCGACGGCCTGGGCCTGCTGCGTCAGCCCGAGTTCAAGGGCTTCATCGGCCAGAATTTCTTCCAGACCCAGCCGCGCAGCATGGGTCTCCTGCAGGCGGAGCGGGGCAACTTTCTCGCCCGCGGCGGTGCCACCGATGGCCACGCCCGCCAGGTCTGCTTCGAGACCCTGGCCGACTTCCGGCTCAAGGTGTTGCTGGGCCAGGGCGAGGGCACGGCCCTGGGCGAGCACAGCGCCCAGCGCGCCGCCCTGATCATCGCCAGCCTGGCCATCACGGTGCTGGCCTTCCTGATCACCCTGGCCCTGAACCGCCTGCAGCGCGAGGCGCGCGAGCGCGACGCCATGCTGGCGGCCACCAGCGATGCCTCGCCCCTGGGCCTGTTCCGCTGCGACGCCAGCGGTGCCCTTACCTATGCCAACGACACCTATCTGGCCATGCATGGCTTCAGCGTGCCGCTGCAGCCCTGGGCCTGGCTGGAGGTGCTGCCGCCCGAAGTCCGCGAGCGTGCACGCGACCAGTGGCGGGCCCGCGTGGCCATGGGCGAGGCCATCAATGTGGTGCGCAAGGTCCGCCTGCCTGATGGCAGGGAGCGGCGCTTTGCCGTGCGAACCGCCCCCCTGCGCCTGCGCGGCCGGGTGGTGGGCACCGTGGGCACGGTGGACGATGTGACCGAACGCGTGGCCCAGCAGGAAGCCCAGCTCACGCTCACCGCCATCTTCGAACAGACGCCCGACTACATCTGCCAGTTCGATGCCGAGGGGCGGCTGATCTACCTGAACCCGGCCGGCCGCCGCCGCATGGGCCTGGCCCTGGACGCCCCCCTGCCCGAGCGCCACTACTGCAGCTTCCTGCCCGCGGCCCAGCGCGAGGCGCCCGACTTCTTCTCTGCCCTGCCCGAGGAGGCCCTGATCCAGGGTCATTGGCAGGGCCTGACCAGTGTGGTGGACGTGCAGGGGCAGACCGTGCCCGTGGCCAGCACGGTGCTGGTCCATCGCGACGCGCGCCGCCAGGTGCGCACGGTCTCGGTGCTGCTGCGCGACATCTCCGAGCAGGTGCAGGCCCAGCAGGAGCGCGAACGCAGCGAGGCCATGCTCAAGGGCGTGGCCGAGCAGGCGCCCATCATGATTGCGGTGCTGGACGAGCAGCAGCGCGGCCTCTTCTTCAACCACGCCTACGAGCAGTTCTTCAAGGGGCGGCGCGAGGACTGGATTGGCCGCCACGCCCAGGACATCCTGGAGGCCGAGGACTATGAGCAGAACCGCCCGCTGTTCGAGGCAGCCCTGGCCGGCCAGAGCGTGAGCCGCGAGCTCAGCTACGACACGCCCGAATTCCTGGTGCTGGAGGCCCGCTTCGCGCCGCTGCGCCTGGAGGACGGGCATATCGGCGGCATGGTCTGGACCGCCCGCGACATCACGCGCGAGAAGCAGGAGCAGGCCCGCCTGCTCGATGCCTCCCAGACCGATCCCCTGACCCAGCTGCTCAACCGCGCCGGCTTCGACCAGCGCGCCGAGGAAGCCCTGGCCCTGGCGCGCCAGCATGATCATCTGCTGTGCCTGCTCTACCTGGACCTGGACCGCTTCAAGCCGGTGAACGACCAGTACGGTCACCCGGTGGGTGACGCCCTGCTGCGCGCCGTGGCGGGCCGCCTGCGCCACGCCTTGCGGCCGCAGGACCTGGCCGCCCGCCTGGGCGGTGATGAATTCGCAGTGCTGCTGCCGGCCCTGCCCGCCGCGGGTGACGCCGAGGTGGTGGCCGCCAAGCTGCTGCGCGCCATCTCCACCCCCTTCATGATCGAGAAGCACCAGATCAGCGTGGGCGTGAGCGTGGGCTTCTGCGTGGCGGCGGGTGGCTCGGCCGCGCTGGAGCGCATGGTCAGCGAGGCCGATGCGCGGCTCTGTGAGGCCAAGCGCGCCGGGCGCGGCGTGTTCCGCGGCGGGGTCTGCGAGTAGGCGCGGTCTGCTGCGCGCTGTGCCATTCGGCACAGACAGGGACTGGCGCGCTGCGCACACTGGCGGGATCGACAAGCTTCGGACTTACCGCCATGCATCCCACCCTGCACCAAGACGATCTCGCCAAACTCATCCTGCGCCTGACCCTGGGCCTGCTCACCCTGCTGCACGGCGTGAGCAAGCTGATCGGCGGCCCCGGTTTCATCCTGGGCCTGCTGGCCCGGCACGGCCTGCCCGAGGCCCTGGCTTACTTCGTCTACGTGGGCGAGGTGCTGGCCCCGCTGCTGCTGATCCTGGGCCTGTGGACCCGGGCCGCCGCCGCGGTGGTGGTGATCAATATGCTGGTGGCCGTGGCCCTGGTGCATCTGGGCCAGCTGCTGCAGCTGAGCGCCACCGGCGGCTGGGCCCTGGAGCTGCAGGCTTTCTATCTCTTCAGTGCCCTGGCCCTGGTGTTTGCCGGCGCCGGACGCTACAGCCTGGGTGGCCAGGCGGGTCGCTGGAACTGAACTCAGGCCGGCACCGATAGGCCCTTGACCCGCAGCAGGGACAGCTGCAGCACCCGCGCGTCGGCACTGGCGCGGTGGCGCCCCAGCTGCTGCTCCTGGCGCACCTGGCGGGTGGTCTCCTGCCAGCGCACCGCCTCCTGCTCGCTGAGCAGCACGCGCAGATCCTGCAGGCGAAAGGCCGGCAGCAGCTCGGCCGCATCGAAAAGCCGCGCCAGCCAGCTGTAGTCATGGGCCCAGCCATCGCAGTAGACGGTCTGGCCGGCCAGACGCTCATTCAGCTCGCCCGCCACCCAGGCGGCCGAGCGGCCCTTGTGCTGCAGCAGCTCGCGGCTGATGCCGTGCAGGGCCTCGGCCCGCTCATCCCAGTGCCGCCATTCGGGCTCGGGCCGGATCAGGCTGCAAAACGGACTGCCCTCGCCCGCCACAAAACCCACCTCGATGGGATAGCTGCCCGCGCCGAAGCCCGAGGCCTCGAGATCCAGCACGGCGGGCGGCGCGTTGGGTGACAGCATGATGAAACCGAGTGTAAGCCGCTAGGGCCGCGCCAGCACCTCCCCCATTCGCAGGCGCTGCCCCGTTTGCACGGCCAGCTCGAAGCCCGGCGGCAGGAAGACGATGATGGTGGAACCCTGCTGGAACCAGCCCAGCTCCTCGCCGCGCTTGACCTCGCCTTGCGCCGGCAGCTCATGCGGGCCGGGATAGTCCACATGCAGCAGCAGGTTCAGGCAGTGCAGGCGCAGGCTGGCCACCAGGATGGCCGCCACCGCCACCAGGGCCATGGGCCGCCCATCGGGCAGGCGGGCGTGGATGGCGGCGCGCTCGTTGCGGCAGAACAGACGCTCCACCCGCTTGAGCGCGATGGGGTTCACATTCCAGGTATCGCCCGCAATATGGGTCACATGCTCCAGGCTCAGATCGGCCGGGGCGTGGAAGCGGTGGTACATGGACGAGGTCAGGCGCAGGGTCACGAACTGGCCCCCGCGGTAGGGCGCGGCCCGGGCCACATCGCCAAAGAGCTCGCCCACCGTGTACGGGAAGCCCTTGGCCTGGAAGACCTGACCCTGGTGCTCCACCGCACCGCAGGCGCCCACGATGGCATCGCAGGGGCTCAGGATGGCCTGGGCCTCGGCCGCCAGGGGCCGGGCCCCGGGCTTGAGCTCGCGGATGAAGCAGTCCTGCAGGCTGCGAAAGCGCTGCTGGCGCGCTTCGCTGAGGTCCAGATCGGTGAACAGCCGCCAGACGGCGATGGAAAAGCGCGTCAGCAGCGGGCTTTCAATGCGGCTGTACCAGCCCACCAGCCGGGTCAGGGTCAGACGCGGGATGCGGTTGGTCAGCAGGAAATTCAGGTCTTCCTGCTGCAACAAGCGGTCACGCCAGAGTGCGAGCTTCATCAGAGCGTCAAAGGCAGTGGTTACAGATACGAGTCTGCTTTTCTTCTGTGACCGCCATATGGATGAGACCCTGACCCACGCCCTGCCCCTCTATGCCCTGGGCGCCGCCCTGCTGGCGGGGCTGATCCCCAAGCTGCGGCGCCGCCTGCAGCTCTCGCGGGCCAAGCATCGCTCCCTGGCCGGCCACTCGCGCATGGCCAAGCGCATTGCCGGCCTGATCCCCGGCTATGCCTATGACGAAGCGCGCTTCTTCGCCGCCGATGGCGCGCCCGAGGCCGTGCAGGTACAGCGCCGCCAGGGCTTCACGGCCCTGGCCCAGGCCCTGGCCCAGGCGCATCCGCGCTCCATCGCCGCCACCGAGGCCGCGCGCGGGGGCATCTCGGACCTGCAGTTCACCGGCGCCTACCGCGTGCCCTTCCAGTTCAGCCCCTATCTGCGCCAGCACCTCAAGCTGCCCAGCTTTGTGCAGGCCACCGAGGGCCCCTGGATCCGCGATCTGGACGGCCAGCGCTGGCTGGATGTCTCGGGCAGCTATGGCGTGAACCTCTTCGGCCATGAGTTCTACAAGGCCTGCATCGCCGAGGGCAGCGCCCGCGTGGCCGAGCTGGGCCCCCTGCTGGGCGCCTACCACCCGCTGGTGGCCGAAAACGTGGCGCGGCTGCGCACGATCTCGGGGCTGGACGAGGTGAGCTTCCACATGTCCGGCACCGAGGCCGTGATGCAGGCCGTGCGCCTGGCCCGCTACCACACGGGCCGCAGCCATCTGGTGCGCTTCTGCGGCGCCTATCACGGCTGGTGGGAGGACGTGCAGCCCGGCCCCGGCAACCCCCAGCCCCCGCGCGACACCTACACGCTCAAGGACATGGACAGCAAGAGCCTGCAGGTGCTGCGCAGCCGCCGCGACATCGCCTGCGTGCTGGTCAACCCCTTGCAGATGCTGCACCCCAACAGCCCCGCGCCGGGCGACTCCACCCTGGTGGACGGCTCGCGCCGCGCCGGCGGCATCAGCCGCGAGGCCTATGCCCAGTGGCTGCGCGAGCTGCGCGCAGTGTGCAGCGAGCGCGGCATCGTGCTGATCTTCGACGAGATCTTCGTAGGCTTTCGCCTGGCGCCCGGCGGGGCGCAGCAGTATTTCGGCGTGCAGGCCGATATGGTCACCTACGGCAAGACCCTGGGCGGCGGCCTGCCCGTGGGCGTGCTCTGCGGCCGGGCCGCGCTGATGAAGCGCTTCAAGGAAGCGCGCCCGGCCGACCTCTGCTTTGCGCGTGGCACCTTCAACAGCCACCCCTATGTGATGGGCGCCATGGCCAGCTTCCTGGACCGGCTGCAGCGCCCCGAGCTGCAGGCCCTGTACGAGAACCAGGACGCGATCCAGGCCGCGCGCGCCGCGCGGCTCAACGACGCCCTGGCCGCCATCGGCGCGCCGGTGCGCGTGAGCCAGCTCGCCTCCATCTGGACCGTGCTCTATACCCAGCCCTCGCGCTACCACTGGATGCTGCAGTTCTACCTGCGCCGCCAGGGCCTGTGGCTGTCCTGGGTGGGCACGGGCCGCATGATCTTCAGCCTGGACTTCGACGAGGCCCTGTTCGACCAGGAGCTGCTGCCCCGCTTCGTGGCTGCCGCCCAGGCCATGCTGGACGCGGGCTGGTGGTGGCAGCGCGAGGGTCTGAGCCACCAGCTCATCAAGCGCGAACTGCTCAAGGAGATGCTGGCGCAGCGCCTGGCCTGAGGCGGCGGCGGCCGGCTCACGCTGCCGGCCGCCTGGTTTCAGCCCGCGTCCCGCTGCTTGAACTGCACGATATTGCCCTCGGGGTCCCAGCCGTCCAGCACGGTATGGCCCCTGAAATGCCAGGCACCGGCCTCGGGCTTGAGATAGCCGCCTGTGGCTTGCACCGCGCGCCGCAGATCCGCCAGGCTGCTCACCACGAAGGTCGGCTTGAGGGGCGTGTCCTCGCGCGGCTGCGGCGGCTCGGCAATGTGGATCCCGGCGGCGTACTGGCGCGGGATGCTGTGCACCACCACCTCATAGCCCTGGCCGCGCAGCAGATCGTGCTCGCTGTCCGAGGCCTCCAGCACCAGACCCAGGGTCTGCTGATAGAAGGCCGAGACGCGCTGCTTGTCTTTCGCATAGACCACGAGACCTTGCTGGAACATGGGGCTCCTCCCTGGTGAATCGTTGTGGGCGGGGTACTGGCGGGCGCCGGACCAGCCGCCTCAAGGATTGGAACTCGGCGGGGTCTCGGTGCTCTCGCGGTCGTAATAGTCCACCGTGGATTCGGCGCGGAACATCTTGTGCAGTCCGCGGCCGGCGGGCTGATCGGCATGCACCCCGACCTTGCCCGAATCGGGATACTCGCAGACCTCCATGTCCGACAGATTGGACAGCGCGAGATAGCGCAGGGGCGTGCTGCCGGTGTTGATGATCTGGTGCGCCGTCGAGGCATCGCCGGTGGGGCAGGCGATCACGTCGTGCCGGCGCAGCGGGTAGCGCTGCTCGCCGTAGCGCAGCTCGCCCTCCCCCTCCAGGATCAGGAACATCTCCTCCTCGGCACGGTGCGCGTGGAAGGGACACTGCGCCTTGCCCGGCGGCAGCTCGGTCAGGTTGTAGCCCAGCTGGCGCGCCCCGATGCCAGCGCTGAACTGGGCGCGCCGCGAGGTGTAGAAGCCGTTCTCCTCGATGTCGGTGAAGACCACCTCGTCGAGATTGATCAAGGGCAGGTGGCTCATGGGCGAACTCCGGTGAGGATCTATTGCGAGAGAACGTGGCCGAGCTGGGTCTTGCTCATGGCGCCTTGAGTGCCAGACCTGCCCGGGCCTTCAGCGGTTCATCAGGTCTTCGGCCGATGCAAGGCACAGAGCTTGTTGCCGTCCGGGTCGCGCACATAGGCCAGATACAAATCGCCCGACGGACCGGCGCGAAGACCGGGCGGCTCCTCGATGGCGGTGCCGCCATTGGAGAGCGCCACCTCATGAAACTTGCGCAGTTGCTCGGGCGAGCTGCACTTGAAGCCCAGGGTGCTGCCATTGCCGGCCGTGGCGGGCTGGCCGTCTATGGGCTCGCTGACGCAAAACGTGACCCCCTCATGCCGGTAGAACAGCCGCCGCTGACCGGTCTTGTTGGTATTCGCCAGCGCCTCACCGGCGCCCAGCACCTTGAGCACCGCGTCGTAGAAGCGCTTGGAGCGCTCGATATCGTTGGTACCGACCATGACATGACTGAACACAGAGCGTCTCCTGATGGGTATGAATCGTTGAAAGCCGTCGCGGGCATTCTGTCCCGGCACGTTCATCCCGCCAAGCGATCAAGCAGACGGGCAGGACTCGATCGCGAGATTGGCGGCCTGAGTGGCTACGAGTTCCGTACGCAGATCACGGCGAACGAATGGAGCCCTGCTGAGCGGTTGGTATCTGGGCCCGCACCGAGACACGAGTGCAACAAGGCCGCCTGTAGATGTGCAGTCTGTTCCCTGTGGCGCTGCATCGAATCCGAACCCAGGTCTTGATGGGAAAACTGCAAAAGCAGGTATCGCAAACAGTTAATGCGGGGCTGGCTTATTTACCGGGAAGTCCCTGTAGAGGGGTTGGGCCTACGCGCCTACTGGTTCCCGGCCAACAGCGCTGCTTGGGATGCTTCTGCGCTATAGGTCATGCGCGCAAAGCTTGGCATTCTCGGATCGGCGAAGCGATAAACGCCACGGCCAGAGCGCCTAAGAATATGGTCGCCGTTCTCCCCCGCTAGGCGCCGGAAGACGTTGGAGCAGGTTGAGTCCGACAGTGTTCGCTTATAAAGCTCGCTGAATCTAACCTTTACGTCTTTAAGTGAGAATTCTGGCAGATCAATATGCGCCGCGGCATTAACCACCTGCTTGTATGCGAGTGTTGTGGATGAACGTGTTGCGTCTTCATAAGCATCCTTCAGTGATTGCTCTGCAGATTCTGCGGAGTGTAGCAATGCTTTTGCGACATGATTCTGTCGAATGTGCTTTCGACCTTCAACGACAGCAAGTGCAGCCAGATTGAGGCCCACAATGTGCGCAAAATAAGGAAATCCATTTGCGAGTTTAGCAACCTCGGTTGCAACTTGGGGTTCGCAGTCGAACTTGAGCCTGTGCATTCCTTGCAGCACAAGTTGACGGATATCCTCGGTCTTCATGCGACCGAGTTTAACTTCATCTAGGCAGCGTTGCACTGACGGATGTCCGCCGGTTAGTTCTCGTGCAGTGTCTGCTATTCCTACAACAATGAGTTTTAGGCTCGAGTCGGCGTCGCTCAATAGTTTCAGCAATTCGGCCAATTGGCCCTTGTCGCTTGCATCTGATATGGTGTCTGCTTCATCAACCGCGATCAATGATGGCTTTTGGTTTTCGAGAAGGCTTGCAACGGCGGATGGTGAGAGGTCGGTTACGGGTGTCTTGGTCGTTGTTGTCTTCTTGGAGTTTAGCTCGCCAGTTGCAACGACGGCCGATACATTGGCCTTCATAGTTTCCTCGCGCGCGAAGGTCGACTCGTCTATTCCCCCTACTTCCAGTTTCGTTAGTATTACTCGGGCGAGCGACTTGAATGTAGTCCGACTGTCGCAGGTGATGTAGATGCATTTGTGCATTCTCTTCGCGGCGATCAAATGCGGCACGACTTTCACTAAGGAACTCTTCCCGACGCCTCGATCTCCATAAAGCAAAACATGGCGGCCGGGTGTATCTAAGCAGCCGAGAATTCTCATTAATTCGGGTTGTCGCCCCAACAAACTTTGTACTTCGGAGACCGGCTTGTGAGGGGTGAACGTTTTTCGTACGCCTCGTTTGTCAATGTCTTCGAGATGGTCTTGCCACGAGAATATTTTTGTCATTTGCGTCTCCCGGTATGTCTGGCGAAAGAAGTACAGCTTGTCTATTGGCGAAGCGTTGCGATGTCCGAACTGTGGGATCGAAGACCTAACGAATGAAAGGGACTTCCTGAGGGGATGTGAGATAACTCCACGGGGGCCTTGAGGTAAGTATTGCCGGAAGACCCCGGTCAACTCCGGTGATAGCCGGATGGCGGAAAGATCGTTGCGGGGGCCAAAACTGGTTGCGGACTACTGGTTTTCGCCCTGAACCCAAGCGAGCAGGCGCTCAGCGCGGGCGATCAGATCCATCGGCCCGGGCTCCAATACCGCGACTTCCAGAACCCTCAGGCGACACTCAACCAGGCAGTTCGCGGACTTCAGCTGATCCATGCGCGAGGCGGCAACTCTGGCCTCAATTTCAGCTCTTTGCGCCTTGGAATATGCCCCCAGGGTCGACTTTCCAATCGGGAACCCTTCCGAGGAAAGCCAGGCTGCAAGCTCAGCCAATTTTCCGAAGCCATTGGAAACCAACCGTCGATCAATCTCGGCCCGTATGGACTCGGGCATGCTCGACAGCCTCGGCTGCAAAGGCATGGCGTCTGACGCTAGGCCGCGCTCAGGCGGGCCTCGCGGGCCAGTTTCTTCATGCGCCTGATGATGTTGTAGATCTGAACGTGGCTGAGGCCGTGTTCGGTCGCCAGCTGGTCAACGCGCGGCCCGGTGAACTTCAAGGCGCCGTCCGGACCGTCCGTCTGATAGTCTGCCCAGATCTTCTGATCCCGCTTGTCCAGGGCGTAGTCAAGGGCCTGGGGGACGTAGATGACGCACTTGGCGTTCATCCGGCAGACTTCGTGTGCCACATGGCGCATGAGTTCCTGTGCCATGGTTTCGGTGAAAGCATGCTGCGACACCAGGGCGCGAGAGCCCACAGTGACAATGTCTTCGACCAGTCGTGTAGGCCTGGCCCGGCCCTGGCGCCCAGCCATCAGATGATCCCTCCCGGGGTCACCATGCGATGCCCTCCCGGGCTCGACATGCTTGGCTGATGGGTGTGAGAAATAGGGGGGTGGCGCAGCATGCGCTGAATTCTGTGGACCGTAGGAAAACGGTTTACGGAATTCAGTGGAATGGCCTCAGGCCGAGAAATCCAGCTCCGGCGTGCTGAACTGCGCCACGTTGGCCCGATGCCAGCACACCTGCTCGAGGTGCAAGGTCAAGGCGGCCAGGGCTTCCTCGGGCGCGGTCTTGCCCTTGCCGGCGTAGTAGTCGGTGAGGAGTTGCAGAGCCTCGGCAAAGCTGCCGTGGAGTGCCACCACATCTGTGGATTTCAGGGCGCGCCCGCTGGGCATCTCGATGAGCAGCCGACCGCTGCTCCCAGCCAACCAACGCGTCACGTAGTCGATGCCGCAAGCCGTCTCGAAGGGGCGGATCAGATTGGCAGGGATACGCCCGGTCTGCAGCCATTTGTAGACCGTCCAGTGATCGGCCACGCCCATCTCGTCGGCGATACGCTCAACGGAGCGGTTGAGTTTCTCCCGAGCGTGGTCTTTGCACAGCTCAAGGGCGTGCCGCAAGCTGTTGGGCTGGATGCGCTTCCACTGTCGTCTGACTTTGGTGTTCATGAAGGGACCTCTGTTCGATGGACAAAGGGCACGGCCCTTGCGATGCCGTGCCCTTGCGGTTGCTCGGGGATAGAGGGTGCTCAGGCCGAGGCCGGGCTGATCAACTTGGTGCGGGAGCGCGAGGGCTTGGCATTGGGGGCGGGAATGTTGCCCAGCGGCGGCGGGTCGGCCAGGACGTCGCTCAACGCAGCCTCGCCATCCTTGGTGAGGTAGGCTACCCACAGATCGTAGATCTCGCGCATGTCGGGGTCGGTGCCCGCCGCGTTTTCCAGGCGCTGCGTGAGACGGCGTTTCTGCGTCTGATTCATGAAGCGCCGGCCACTGAAGTGGTCCAGCATCAGCATCCAGTCGAACTTGGCGTCAGCATCCAGTGGGGCCGACGATGCGCGGCGGTCGGTCACGGCGCTGACGACTGCGTCGGCGGCGTTTTCCAGCTGGTGAATGAACGCGTGCAGCTGTTCCGAGGTGACGGGCAGTTGCTGCTTGAACCGGTCCATGCCTAGCAGATTGCCGATGAATCCGAGTTGATCGCGCAGCGAGCACAGCGCGTTGTAGTCATCGTCGCTCAGGGCGAACGAGGGGGACGAGTGCAGGTTGTCAGCCATGATGGCTCCTTGACGACAGGTATCGAACCTGCCGCGCTCCCTGCCAAGAGAGGGCGGCAGACCGTGCAGGGTTGGCAGACCGGGTCAAGGATCCGGCACACCCTTGCGGGTGTCCCCACACGGCCCGCCATTGAACGGAGCCGTGCGCGCAGCACGCACCAATGAAAAAGCCGCGACCGGAGAAAGGGTGGCGCGGCTGCTGCGCCTTGACTGACGGGCTGCCAAGCCCGTTGCTCGTGAGAGCGCAGATATGGTAGCACTTGGCCGGCCACAGGGCAAATGCGGCGTTGACGCCGCATTTATTGCCGGCAAAGCCGCCAATTTGGCGGATTTGGCAAACGCGGCGACGTCGCCGCTTTTGGGTGGAGCTGATCAAATCGTGCGGCGCCGCACGATTTGCCAGTCTCGACGTCGAGAACGGTGTGGGTCGGTGCTACTTCGTGCGCTTGCGGCCACGATCAAATGTGCCGACGTCGGCACATTTGAGTGTGGGTCGGTGCTACTTCGTGCGCTTGCGGCCACTGCTGTGGCGTTGGCTGGCTCCAGAAGCCGGCTCCAGAGCGCTCGACGTCGAGCGTTTTGAAAAGCGGCGACGTCGCCGCTTTTGGGTGGAGCTGATCAAATCGTGCGACGTCGCACGATTTGCCAGTCTCGACGTCGAGAACAGTGTGAGTCGGTGCTACTTCGTGCGCTTGCGGCCACCGCTGCGGCGTGGGCGGGCGCCGCAGTCGGCCCACACGCCCATGACGTCGAGCAGACCATGCAGCATCTTCGGCGCCTCCAGGCGTTCGGCGCACTCGTCGGGCTCGGTCGGCGGTGCGCCAGCAGAGAGCTGCTCGAAACGCTCCGCAGCTTTGCGCCACTGCGGCTCCAGTTGGCAGGCCAGCTCGGGATTGGCGCGAAGTAATGCAGGCAAGATGTTGACCAGCACGGTGAACAGGCCATTTGCCCATTCATCAACGCTGGCGATCTCGCGGTGCAGCTGCTGCGCTGCGCGTGCCGAGCAAATGGTCATCTGCATGCGCAGCCAGACGGCTGCCTCGGTGGGGATCGATGCGGGCATGTTCATGGTTCAGCTCCCTGCAGGTCGTGTTGTGGTGGAGCTCATTCTTCGGGCATGACGTCTCCCGCACCAGACCCAGCCCGGCATTCTTTTTGGAGGCACTCACGTTGGGGCTGCGCGCTGCTGTTCCAAGCCGAGTAAACCGCTTGAGCTGCGCCTGCTGTTGCGCCCATCGTCTCCGGTTGCCACTAGCATCCATCGCATGAAAATTCCTATTGAAGTAACGCAGGCGACGTCAGAGTCTCCGCCCTGTCATGTGCCGGCCGACGCATCGCCTTGCACGCGTTGCGTCGAGCTACAAGCGGAGGTGACGAGGTTGCAGTCTGAACTGCGCCGCGCCGAGGCTGGCCGACTCTTTGATGAAGGCCTGCGCGAAGGTTTGATCAGCACCACGCTGATTGACTGGGCGATGAATCTCGGCAACGAGGACCCGGAGAAGTTGCGCGCATTCCTGCGCACCGTGAGGTCACACAAGAACGCATCAAGTAATCAAGCCTGAGAGGGCTTGCGAGGAACAACATGGGCAACGCCCCTACCGGAACAGTGATCGGCGGTTTTGAACGCGTTCTGAACGTTTATGAACGGTTCCCTCAGCGGCAGCTCATGCATGCTGCCAACCACGCAGCCGGGCGCACTTGCATTTCCGCAGACGAGGTGGCTCTGCTGCTGATCGCGCGGCAGCAGGTTGGGCTGCGAGACGAGGGATTGGCGCAACTGCTCTGGATCGCCGATGGCGTGCGCAGTGTTGAAGCTCTGACCGCTGAAGGAATGCGGCGAGTTCTCTATGGCCTGGAGCGACTGGGCCTGACTGGCTTCGAGGGCGCCGCCCGACCACCAGCTACGCCGGGCTATGCCAGCGGCGCCCAGATCACTCTGCTCGGCATCCTATGGGAGCGCGCCCCCCGAAAGCGCGCATCGTCCTTAGACGCATGGCTCTCCCGTGAGTACGGAGTCTCAACTCGCTGGCTCTGCCTCGCCGACACCGCCAGCGCGGCGATCAGCAAGCTGCGCTCGCTAGGTTGAGTAAACCGGTTTCTGTAAACCCAATTTAAGAAACCACCCACAGTGCGTGGCATGCAGCCTGACGCACCACAACGCCGAGCCTATGGCGGTGAGGACCTTCTTGGGGTTCTCGCCGCCGCCATTGATTCGACGCTCCAGACGCATGGCATCTCTGCCAGGGCTTCGATGAACTGTGCCCTGGAGGCCACCGACAAGATGCGCTTGGCGCTTGGCGGAACCACTGTCTATGTGCCCAAGGGGCGCCCCGATGCTGGCGAGGCCGCTGCCGAGGTGTACGCCCTTGTCCAGGGTGGTCGTACCGCCGCCGAGGTTGCCGACCAGTTCGGGTATAGCAGTTCCTACGTCTACAAGCTCCTGGCACAGGAGCGCACACGTTTGAAGAGCCTTCTCAAGGCTCGCCGTCGATAGACCACACCATCTCAACGACCTATGAAAACCACTGGCTCCCCCGGAAAATCTGCACCCCTTCTCAGCGATGTTGGCTTGCAGCAGGCACTCGACGAGGCGCACAGTGCGCGACAAAACGTCGCAAGCCTGCAAGACGCGCGGCGTCGTTTCAGGAAGCAAGAGCAAGAGTTGTTGCGCCGGATCGAGGAACTGCGCACGCGGCCTGTGACGCCGGATGACGCAAAGGCTTTCTTGTTTGGGCGAATCGACCAGTTGGCTGATATGTTCAGCAGCAACGGCAAATGGACCTCTGCCTTCGCCAGGCTCGCTGTCCCTAAGCGTAAGTATCCTCATCCTGACGATCCAAAGCCTCAACAGCTGAGCATTCACGACATCGAGTCGTTCCAACAGAAGACCACCATCTCTGATTTGTCGTGGTACTTGGATGGTGTCATCCCCGAGATGATCATGGCGGGACAGGGGGAGACCGTTTCGATTTACAGCCTTTGCTTCTTCTTCGGCGACATCATCAAAGCCAAGATTGAGCAGCACTTTGATCGCCTGTTCCCGGCACCCAAAGAGTCTTTCAGCATGGCTGAGAGCTATGTGCTGATCAAACAGATCGAGGTGGATCTGGAAGACACGCAGAGCGTGCTGATCAAGATCAACACCGCCTTGAGCAACCTGGGAGTGTCCGTTGAACTTAGCTAAGCTCTCGCTCGAGCTGGATGCCTCCAGCAGCAAGCGCGCATTTCGCGTGATCCCTGCAGGCCAGTTCAGGGCCATCGACGGTCGGCCGGATGGCGGCTATTGGACGATGACCGAGCAGGCTGGACGAGCCATCATCGCAAGACTGGCGGCTCGAAGAAGTGACGTTGTGATTGACTATGAGCATGCGCTCCGTAAGTCAGCTACTGACGCTACTCACGCCATCGATGTCAACGCTGCAGGCTGGTACAAAACCATGGAGTGGCGCCAGGATGGCTTGTATGTCGTCGACGCTAGATGGACTGACAAGGCACTCGCTCAGATTGAGGGCAAGCAGTACCGATACATCTCTCCGATGTTTACGCACGACAAAGCGAACAATGTCGTGGATCTCATCAACTTCTCGCTCGTCGCTTATCCGGGGATCGATGGGCTGACTGATCTGGCTGCACTTGGCGGAGATTTGCACAACCAACACGACCCTGAGCGCGAAAAGATCATGTGGCTCCTGGGCCTTGGTCCTTGCCCATCGGGCACGCGGAATGCTGTTGCATTGGCGGCTACAACAGCGCCTGTTTCGGACGAGATTTCCAGCCAAGTGCTCCGAGCCTTCGGTCTGAGCAATCCCATTTCACAGGGGCAGACGGTGGCGCTCAGTGGCGGCTCGTCGTCGTCGGGCGGCCTAGAAAGCCAGATCTTCAGGGCATTCGGCCTTGAGCCGCCTGCAGCAGCCAGTTCGATGGTTTCGCTGGCCGCGCACGCCTCAACCTCGGCAAGGCGCAAGGCGGAAGTCGACAAGATTTACCGTGCTTTCGGTCTAGAGCCGCCGCGCTAAGCCTCTAGGGAACTCCAGTCATGGCCGCATCCATCGAGGCACAGCTCAGGCTCAGGGCACAGTTCGGCGACGTCACCCGCGCGCTGGCCCAACTGCGCAAGGACGTGATGAGCACGGCCTCCGAGGCCAGCAAGCCGCCGCCCGGCGGCGTGCCCTTCCGGCCCATGCGCGAGGGCATTGCCTCGGTCTCGCAGCAGCTGGCCGAGGTGCGCAACCAGTTCATGGCCTTCATCGGCCTGCAGGCGGGCATTCAGGGCATTGCCGGCATCGCCCGCCAGGCTGATGAGTACACGAGCCTCAACGCGCGGCTGCGCCTGGTGACGGACAGTCAGCGTGAGTTCAATGATGCTCAAGCTCGCACGCGGGCTCTGGCTCAGCAGTATCAGGTTCCGTTGGCTGACACGGTCACGTTGTACGCGCGGCTGCAGCGAGCACTCAAGCCGCTGGGCGGCGACGCACAGGCGACCACGGTCGCAGTTGAGGCACTCCTCGCCTCCATGCGCGTTAACGGGTCTACCGTCGCCGAGGCTGGGTCGGCCATCCTACAGTTCAGTCAGGCCTTGTCGGCGGGAGCACTTCGTGGCGAGGAATTCAACGCCATGGCCGACTCCGCCCCGCCATTGCTTGACGCGCTGGCGCGAGGCTTGGGCAAGCCCCGGTCTGAACTGAAATCTCTCGCTGAGCAAGGTCGCTTGACCACCAGTGTGGTGGTGCAGGCCCTGCAGCGCGAGTTGCCTCAATTGGTGCAGCAGGCTGCAGCCATTCCCAACACCATCGGCGGTGCGGTTCAGCGGCTGCGAGACCAGTTTGCCCAGCTCGTAGGTGCTTCGGCCGACAGCGGCTCAGGTATCAAGGTGTTGATCGGCTTGATCAACAGCCTGGCGGACAACCTCGGGACCGTACTTGGGGTGCTTGCCTCTATCGCCACGGCATGGGGCGCGCTGCGATTGGCAAAAGGTATCGGGGATATTGTCGAGCTGGCCAGGAAGGCGCCGGAAGCGGCCCGTGCACTGGGTGGCATCTTGAGCGCTGGGAGAGGGCTTCTCGCCGTGCTGGCGGGGCCTGCGGGTCTTGTTGCGGCCGTGTTCGCTCTGGTTGGTGGGATCGCGCTTCTCGATAGCCGGCGCGGTGCGAAGTCAACAGAAGCACTTCAGAAGGAAAGGGATGCATTGAAGGCGGAACTGGCCGCCCTGAACGCTGATATGAAGGACAGCAACGCGACGGCTCCCCAAGCGTTGCTCAGCAAGAGGGAGACCCAACTCAAGCTCGCACGAGTCGAAGCTAGGCTTGCGGCGCAACAGCAGCAAGAGTGGGACAAACTGAGATTGAGCGCTGGTGCTCGTGGTGGTCCAGGCATGAACGCCAGCGGTGAACTCCTCGACCCCGCCGCCATCAAGAGCTTTGAGGACCAGTACAAAACGCGCGATGCGATCGTCAAGTACTACGAAGACGAGCGCGCAGGCTACGTTCGAGCCAAGGACAAAGAGATTGCTGCTGCGGCCTCTGCTGGCGACACCGCTAGGCAGCAAAAGCTGAGTGCAGACAAGCGGAAATTCCTGGCCGAGCAGGCGAAGGCCGAGGAGGATGCACTCCGCAAATGGGCTGCGGACGATACCATCACTCGGATGGCGGTCTATCGGGAGCGCTTCGACCGGGAGGCGGCGCTGACAGCAGACGCCACGCAACGCGAACTCGCCATCAACCAGTCGCTGTACGACCAGCGTCTTCGCTCCGCGCAAGACTATTTCACGGAGCGGGAGCGCTTGGAGAACCTGGAGTCTGAGCAGTCCATCGCCAAGTTGGAGCAGGAGCTTGCTGCCAAGCAGAAGGTACTGGCTGAGAACCGGGCTGCTCTAGACAAGGCGCACAGCGCCAACGACAAGGCGGCTGCGAAGGAGACGGTCACAGCAAATGAGGCCGAGGTTGAGAAGGCTCGCTTGGATATCGTGCAAGCCCGCCGCGACCAGGCCGACAAGGCTCGACAGCGCCAGATCGACAGCGAGAACATCGCCCGCGAACTTCGGGATCAGCGAACGGAGATGGATGCGCAGACCAAGGCGCTGCAGGATCAAGTGACATTGGCGGATTTGCGCCTTTCCATCGAGAGAAAGTACCGGGAGCAGCGGGAACGCGAGTTCATTGAAACCGGAAGCACGGCACAGACCGATGCCCTTGTTGCTGCTGAGCAGCGTGTCGCGGAGCTACAGCGTCTGCAGCGGCAGTATGAAGTGCTGCACGATGCGATCCGCCAACAGGAAAGTCAGAA
This sequence comes from Shinella sp. XGS7, assembly GCF_020535565.1. NCBI lineage: Bacteria > Pseudomonadati > Pseudomonadota > Alphaproteobacteria > Hyphomicrobiales > Rhizobiaceae > Shinella > Shinella sp. XGS7. Next base: position 113,229 of record NZ_CP084758.1, read on the forward strand.
TGAGCAGATGGTGGGTCAGGGCCTGATGACCACTGTAGAGGCTGAGCGGAAGAAGTTCGACGCCCGCGACCGAGTGGTGCCTCAACTGCGTGCGATCCTTGACGCCATGTCGGCCCTCGCATCCACTGACGCCGAGCGCACCTACATTGCCAAGCTGAAACAAGAGGTAGACGGCCTTGCTGACCGCGCAACGGAGATGGGGAACACTGTTCGCAGAAGCATAGGCTCTGGGTTCGGGCAGCTCTTCACCGATGTAGCCATGGGCAGCAAGGCAGCCGGTGAGGCCTTCAGGGACTTCCTGAGCGGAGTGGCCCGCAGCGCGCTCAACCTGATCGGCCAGCGTCTGGGCGAGCAGTTGGCCGCGTCGCTGCTTCCGTCTGGCGGCGGCGGGGGCAAATGGCTGGCCAGCGCGGCTTCGTTCTTGACCAGCATGTTCCACCAGGGGGGCGTGGTGGGCAAGGGCGGCGGGCGGATGATGGCGCCGCTGGCCGCGTTCGTGGCCGCGCCCCGCTATCACTCAGGTGGCATTGCCGGGCTGCGGCCCAACGAAGTGCCGGCGGTCCTAGAGCGTGGCGAAGAGGTATTGACCGAAAACAGCCCGCGCCACATCAAGAACTATCGTGGCGGCGTTTCCATGGGCGACCTGAACGTCAGTGTGACCGTCGAGGGAACGAACTACGGAAAGGACCCAAGCCGCCTTGCGGGCAACTTGGCCGAAGGCATCCGGCGCGCGGTTTACGATGTCCTCTCCGATGAGAGCCGCGAAGGTGGCATGCTCTCCGCCAGAAGCTAGCCCCTGTTTCTCAGGGAAACTTTCCTTTGCCCACGGTGAAACACCGCCCAGGGCGCATTTATCTCAGAGACGGGGCGCAGTTATCGCGCGGCGCATCAACTTCCCCGTCCCGAGCTAGCCGCGGTGCGGCAATCGGCAACTGAGTGCCACGATGGGAAGTACGGTTTCTCATCAACTCGCTCGAAAGGGGAAGTCCATGGCCATTCTGTATCTGGGTATCGATCTCGCCAAGAACGTGTTTGCCCTGCACGGTGTGGATGAGGCCGGAAAACCGGCGCTGGTGCGCCCGAGCGTGCCGCGCGCCAAGCTGCTGGAGTTGGTGGCTGCGCTGCCGCCCTGCGTGATCGGCATGGAAGCCTGCTCCGGTGCACACCACTGGGCAAGGCTGTTCCAGCAGTTCGGCCACACGGTGCGACTGATGGCGCCGAAGTTCGTCATCCCCTACCGACTCTCCGGCCGGCGCGGCAAGAACGGTGCGGCCGTGCAGCGCCCGAGCATGCGCTTCGTGCCGGTCAAGTGCCTGGAGCAGCAAGCCCAGTTGTGCGTGCATCGCGTGCGCCAAGCCTTCATCGAGCAGCGCACCGGCACCATCAACCGGCTGCGTGGCCTGCTGTCTGAGTTCGGCGTCGTGCTGCCGCTCAAGGCCGCCACCGTGCGCCGCGAAGCCGCTGCCTACCTGGAGGATCTGCCCGGCTGGGCGAACCTGAGCATCGGTGATCTGCTCAGCGAGTTGCACCACCTGGACGAGCGCATCGCTGCCTATGACCAGCGCATCGCTCAGCTGGCTCGACAGGATGAGCGAGCCCAGCGGCTGATGCGCCTGTCGGGCATTGGCGAGACCACGGCCACGACCACGACCATGCTGGCCATGGTCGGCAATGGACACGAGTTCCGGTGCGGGCGTCAGTTCGCCGCCTGGCTGGGCCTGGTGCCCGGCGAGCACAGCTCGAGCGGCAAGAGTCGCCTGGGCCACATCACCAAGGCAGGCGACCCCTACCTGCGATCCCTGCTGATCCTGGGAGCACGCGCCGTGCTCGTCAGTGCCAAGGGCAAGAGCGACGCCATCAGCCGATGGGCCATCGCACTGGCTGAGCGCCGAGGCTACTGGAAGGCCATCGTCGGCATCGCGGCCAAGAATGCGCGCATGTGCTGGGCCATGCTCAGCCGAGGTGAGAGCTTCGCCATGCCGGCTTGATGCCCGAGGTACAGAGTCCGAAATTTTCCGTCGCGTGACGGCTTGATGTGTCGATGGAACAAGGTTGGACCTGCGCGGGGTGTGCCTGATCAGCTCAAAGTGGCGGCCATCGCCGTCCTCGGCTAACGAATGAGGCCCCCGCGTGCGTCTTGTATCAGGGTCCGCAGCCAATGACACGCTGCATCGATGACCGTTTGTAGTCTCGCCAGTCCGCACCTTGTGTTCCTCCCTTGACGCCGCAGCCGCCCGGCTGGTGCCAGGTTTTGTCTGCTCTCATCAATGCATTGGCGCGCCGCGCGCCTGGGCATCTATTTGCTTGACTCTTGGGGGAAGCCCTTGTAGTTAAAGCTGAGCCGCGAGCGGCGGCTGGGCACGCAAGGCCCAGAATGAAATGGGGGCCTGAAGTGACCAGCCGTTGCGAGTCGGCTCCAGCGCTGGGTTAGACCGCATACTCGTTGCGGACTATGCGGCGATTGCGAGGCAGCGGCAGCAAAACCAGTAGATTGGACCAACGCGCTAAGCATTGGTTTCCACTAGCGGCACGAGACCGAAGAGTTGCCATTGCGGGCCTGCCAAATACAAATGATTCTTCTATTTCAAGCTCGCCATTCACCAAACCGGAAACTGCTTGAACAAAAGCATCGCGCTTGCTGATGTCTGTACAGGGGAACCATTCAACCCACAGATTCGACGCGACCAAGTGCAGCTCGTCGTTTTGAAGATTGACCTGAATGGGAAGAGAAAGCCCTGGCTGAGCTGGCACTTGAGCAAATGCGTCGACTTGAGGATGGCGCGCCACTTCTTCGACAACTAGCCATGGCAACGCAGTCCTGATCGCAAGGAGCGCTTCTTGAAATGCGGCGACGTGTTGCATTGTGCGCTGGCTATGCGGTCTAACGAGGCTGTCCAATAACCCATTGCCGACGCGTCACGGACGTTTGTCGGCGGAACGGGCGCTGGTGCAGCAGGGTTTTCATTGCGGATGATTGTGGCGCCAACTGCGGTCGCCTGTGAGCGCGACCGAGCCCTGCTAATGGGGGATATCAGGGTCCTGGCCTTGGCCCTCACGGCCTCCAGCCGCTGTGCGCCAGCTTCTCGATGTTGTGCACCAGACAGAACAGTTGCCACTGCGTGCCCACCTTGCTCAGGCTCCTGAGCGTGAAGCGGCTCAGCCGCTTGTTGTGCCGCAGGTTGGCGAACACCGGCTCCACGGTGGCGATGCGCCGGCTGTACAGGCTGCGCCCTCTCGGGCTGTCGATGGCCTGGCGCATGCGCTGGCTGGGGCCACAAGCGGGCCCAGGCTGCGGGCGGGCATTGCCAAGCCCGCTGGACTCGCTGCCGGCGCTGGCCGCGGTCTCGGGCTGACGCCAGCGCCCGCCCACATCAACCGGACACCTCAAGCAACAGGCCCGCCATGAAGGCGGGCCCGCTCGGATCATGCACAGGGCGCGAGGTGACGAGGCGAAGAGCCCCGCCACGCTCAGGCCTCAGGCCTCAGGCCTCAGGCTTCATGCCTCGGGCTTCAAGCCTCATGCGCCTGCACATGCCCCATCGGGTCGATCAGCTCGCCGCGCAGCAGGTACAGCGGTGCGCGGTGGTAGAGCATGATGTCGTGGAAGGGGTCGGTGAGGATCTTGCTCATCCACACCAGGCCGGTCTGCACGCCCTGCAGGAAGAACAGATGCACGGTGCGGAACAGCAGGCCACCCGCACCCAGCCACAGCCACATCCAGCCCACCTGGCGGGCGAACTCCATCAGGCTGGTGGCCGGGGCCGCAAAGGCGCCGAAGAGCGTGGGCTGGGCCAGCAGCAGCAGGGGCGAGCCGGCCCACAGGGCCATCAGCACCACCTTGCGGCGCAGGTTGTAGCCCACCTTGATCTCTTCCTTGTGCTCATGGGTGGCCTGGTTCACATGGTCATAGCCCTTGGGCTCGAAGAAGAAGTGGCCCGCCTGACGGCTGCTCATGGACACCAGCCAGGCCAGCAGGGCGGCCAGGGGCGGGTCGATGAAGAGCAGGCCGTAGGCCACCACGAAGCTGATGGCGCTGAGCAGGTGCAGGCTCTGGTTGATGCGGCTGTGGTGGTAGTAGCGGTGGTCGTCCCAGCGCTGGATGGCGAGCGCTTGCAGAAAGTCCGTCTTCACATGGGCTCCTGAGAGTGGATGGCAATGAGCAAGCGGCCCGACAGAGACAGAAGCCGGGACCGGCCGCGCGTGACCGGATGGTGAAGCCGCTTGGTGACGCAACGGTGACGGGCGGATCAGGCCCGCGCCGTCATGGATTTGCCGCAATCGCGCGCGACCATCAGCGCATGAAGCCGCATGCCCAGCCCCCCGAGATCGAGGTCGACGAGGCGCCGCCGCTGCGGCGTTCTCTGCGCATTGCCATGGTCAGCGAGACCTATCCGCCCGAGGTCAACGGTGTGGCACGCACCGTGGCCTGCGTGGTGGAGGGCCTGCGCGAGCGCAACCACGCGGTGCAGCTGCTGCGTCCGCGCCAACGCCGCGGCGAGCAGGGCGCCATGGGCAGCGCGGAGGACGGCGACGATTTCCACGAGGTGCTGATGCGCGGCCTGCCCATTCCGCGCTACCCGCATCTGCGCATGGGCGTGGCCTCCAAGCGCAGCCTGGTCCAGCTCTGGACCCTGCGCCGGCCCGATATCGTGCACATCGCCACCGAGGGCCCGCTGGGCTGGAGCGCGCTGCAGGCGGCCAGCTATCTGAAGCTGCCCATCTGCTCGGACTTCCGCACCAATTTCCACGCCTACAGCAAACACTACGGCATAGGCTGGCTGAACAAGCCAATCCTGGTCTATCTGCGCAAGTTCCACAACAAGACCCAGTGCACCATGGTGCCCGACGCCGGCCTGCGCCAGGAGCTGGAGGGCCTGGGCTTCCACGGCGTGCGCGTGCTGGCGCGCGGTGTGGACACGCGGCTCTTCAGCCCCGTGCATCGCAGCGCGGCCCTGCGTGCGAGCTGGGGCGTGGCTGAGCCCGACCCCGTGGTGTTGCATGTGGGCCGCCTCGCGCCGGAGAAGAACCTGGCCACCCTGATCGAGGCCTTCGAAGCCCTGCGCCAGGTGCAGCCGCGTGCCCGCCTGGTGCTGGTGGGCGACGGCCCCTCGCGCGGCGAGCTGCAGGCCCGCGTGCCCGACGCCATCTTTGCCGGCATGCGCCATGGCGAGGACCTGGCCGCGCACTACGCCAGCGGCGACCTCTTCATCTTCCCCAGCCTCACCGAGACCTACGGCAACGTCACGGCCGAGGCCCTGGCCAGCGGACTACCCGTGCTGGCCTATGACTACGCCGCCGCCCAGCAGCTGCTGGAGAACGGCGTGAACGGCTGGCGCGCCCCACTGGGCAATGTGGCCGAGTTCCAGCGCCTGGCCCGCCTGCTGGTGGGCGATATGGGTGGGCTGCGGGCCATGGGCCTGGCGGCACGCCAGCGCGCCGAGCAGCTGGCCTGGTCCAGCATCGTAGCCACGCTGGAGCAGATCTACACCGGCCTGGTGGACGCCCACAGCCTGCCGGTGGGCCCGCGCATCGCGCCCCAGCTGGCCACCTGAGCCGCCGGGGCCTGGCGGCGAGACGCTTCAGTCCGCCTCGGCCGCCTGCGCCGCGCGGCGCACCCCGCCGCCGCGCATCAGGGCCAGCATGGCCAGCGCGATCAGCAGGCCGAAGCCGCTCATCAGGGGCAGCAGCGGCACCTCGAGCGCCAGGGCACCGGCATAGGCGGCCAGCATCAGCAGCACGCTGGCGTTCTCGTTGAAGCCCTGCACGGCAATGGAGCGCCCCGCGCTCAGCAGCTGGTAGCCGCGGTGCTGCAGCAGGGCGTTCATGGGCACCACCAGCAGGCCGCCCACGGCGCCGGTGATCACCAGCAGGGGCAAGGCCCAGGCCAGGCTGGGCGTCCAGGCCAGCAGCACGATGAGCCCGCCCAGCAGCACGCCCAAGGGCAGCACCCGCCAGGCCTGGCGCAGCGAAATCCAGCGCCCGGCCGCCCCGGCGCCCAGCACCACGCCCACCGCTACCGCCGCCTGCAGATAAGCCGCGCGGTCCAGGCTCAGGCCCAGATGCGCCTCGGCCCAGCGCAGCACCGCGAACTGCAAGGTGGCGCCCACGCCCCAGAACAAGGTGGTCACGGCCAGGGAGAGCCCACCCTCGGCATCGCGCCACAGGCGCAGATGGGCGCGCCAGAAATCGCGCCACAGCGGCAATGGGTGCAGGCGCACCCGGGGGTAGCGCGCACCGCTGTCCGGCACCGCCAGCTGCAGCAGGGCCGCCAGCGCGTAAAGCCCCACCAGGGCCAGCAGCGCCGCCTCCAGCCCCTGCCAGCCCAGCAGGTCCAGACCCAGCCAGGGCGCTACCAGCAGGCCGCCCAGCACCGTGCCCAGCAGGGCCGCGCCCACGATGCTCACCTCCAGCCAGCCGTTCGCCGCCACCAGGGCGCGCGCGGGCAGCAGCTCGGTCACCAGGCCGTACTTGGCCGGCGCATAGGCCGCCGCGCCCAGGCCCACCAGGCTGTAGGCCGCCACCGGATGCACGCCGGCCAGCATGGCCAGCAGGCCGACGATCTTGAGCCCGTTCATCCAGGCCATCAGCCGCGCCTTGGGCACGGCGTCGGCCAGCGGCCCCACCAGGGGCGCCAGCAGCACATAGGACAGCGTGAAGCCAAACTTCAGCAGCGGCGCCCACCACAGCGGCAGGCCCTGGCGCTGCAGCAGGGCGATGGTGACGATCAGCAGGGCGTTGTCCGCCAGGGCCGAGCAGAACTGCGCGGCCAGCAGGGCGTAGAAACCGCGTGACAGCAGGGAGATCGAGGCCATCGCCCGATTGGAGCGAGGCGCCATGCCGCGCTGATGACAGGGCCGCGACGCGGGCATGACGGCGCGGCGTCATCGCGGCCGTGCGCCGCGCGCTGTTACCCTTTCGCGCCATGTCCCCCCAGCCACGCCCGCCCCGCCTGCCCCGCCGCTTCGATCTCGCCCTGATGAGCCCGCCCGAGCCCGGCACCGACAAGAGCAGCCCGGCCCTGCACCACCGCCTGCGCCAGTGGTGCGAGGCCGGCGCCTTTGGCCAAGATTGGCAGCCGCTGCGCCTGGCCCGGCTGGCGCCCCAACCCGGCCTGGACGACATCGCCTGCGAGCTGGACGGCAGCCACGCGCTGGCGCGCATGAGCCCCGCGGCGGGCCTGGCCTGGCGCCTGCAGCTGCTGGCGCGCGAGGGCCTGCTGGCCCCGCGCCGCGTGCGGCCCCAGGATCCCTGGGACTGCGGCTGGTGGCGCGAGGGCGCGCTCGCCGCCGCCCAGGCCTTCCGGCCGCGCCGCCCCACCCTGCTGATGCTGCGCGAGCCCGCGGCCGCACCGCTGGCGGCGCTGCTGGCCACCTTGCGCGCGAACAGCGCGGGCTACACCCGGCCGCTGCGCGTGCTGCTGGTCTCGGCCAGCGCGGCGGACGAGACGATCGAGCTCTTGCCCTGAAGGCTAAGAGCTTGTGAAATTTTCGTAGCGAGCCGCCGTCAGGCTAGGCGGACGGCGCGCAGGAACCGGAACGTACTGCCTGTACGTGAGGATTCCGAGCACCGGCCAACGACGCATGGCGGTGGCGCAGTAGAAAATTCACAGGCTCTCAGCCGCACTGCCCCACATAGCCGCAACTGGTGCAGAAATCGCAGCCATCCTTGTGGATCATGGTGGCGTTTCCGCACTCCGGGCAGGGGCGGCCCGCCATGGCGCTCACGGCCGTCCCGGCGGCCGCGGCGGCCGCGGCGGCCGATCCCGCCGCCTGCGGCGCGGCCTGCAGCAGGCCCATGTCCACCAGGGGCTGACCGCTCTCGTCCAGCACGCCCAGCATGGCGTAGCGGTGGATGATGAGGCGGGCCACATAGGCCACGGTGGAGGGCCAGATCTGCTGGCGGCGCTCGCCGGCAAGACTGGGCACCGGCGCCATGAAGTGCGCCAGGGGTTCGCCCACATTCAGGAGCTTGCGCAGCTTCATGCCGATCCAGGCCGGGTCCAGCACCCGCATGTCCAGCGAGAGCAGGCGCGCCAGGCCGTCCAGGGCCTTGGGATAGTTGCCCGAGAAGCCCAGGGCGCAGGGTCGCGTGATGTGCCCGCCCTCGGGCGTGGGCAGGCTGATCTCCTTGAGCGTGAGCGTGAACTGCTCGCCGGTGGCGGGGTTTTCCACATCCACCGCCCAGGCCAGGGTACCGGAGACCGTGGTGCGCGGCTCCTCCACGCTGAACATGGCATCCATCACCGGCGTGGGTCCGCCCTCCTGCAGGGCGCCAAGCTGCTCGCAGCGCCAGCGGATCACCGCCGCCGTGGCCGCCACCACACCGGGAAAGAGCCGCGGCTCGCCGCCCGGAGGCACAGGCATCTGGAAGGCACGCTCTTCGGCCACGGTGGCCAGGGCGTCGAGCTTGAGGCGCAGCCAGGCCGCGTCATTGCTGCGCAGGTCCATGGACAGGGTCTTGGCCAGGGCCGAGAGCCCGCGCGGCTGCTCCGCGCCATTGACCCAGACCTCGAAGGGCAGGGTCTTGCCGAAGAGGCCGGCATCCGGCCCCTCGGCCGGCAGCTCGCCCACGAAGAGCGCGAAGTCGCCATGCGGGTGGCGGATCATGTAGCTCCAGGCCGGGTTGCCGCCGGGCAGCTCGGGCCGGCTGGGCCAACGCAGCGAGGCCAGCACGGCCTTGGGCACGCGCTCCAGCTTCAGGCGCGCATTGCTGATGATGTCCAGCGGGGGCGGCTCGGCGGCCGCGGCCGCCGGGACCGGGCTGGGCGTCACACTGAGCACCGAGCCCAGCACGCTATTGGGCCGGTAGGTGGCCAGGCCCTTGAGCCCGCTCTTCCAGGCCTGGGTGTAGAGGTCCTGGAAGTCGGCATAGGGGTAGTCGGCCGGCACATTGACCGTCTTGGAGATCGAGGTGTCCACATAAGGCGCCACCGCCGCCACCATGGCCGCGTGGTCGGCCGCGCGCAGCTCCAGCGCGGTGACGAAGGCCTCGGACAGCGGGGCCTGCTCGCCATAGAGATGGCGGTACAGGCGCCAGGCATGATCCTCGACCTGGTACTCCTTGAAGCCGCCGCCCTCGGCCTGGCCCAGGCGCTTCTTGCGCGTGTAGGCCCAGCTGAAGGCGGGCTCGATGCCATTGCTGGCATTGTCGGCAAAGGCCAGGCTGATGGTGCCCGTGGGCGCGATGGAGAGCAGGTGCGAGTTGCGCAGGCCCTGGGCGCGGATCTTGTCCTTCAGGCCCTGGGGCAGGCGCGAGGCGAAGTTGCCGCCGGAGAGGTAGAGATCGGCATTGAAGAGCGGGAAGGCGCCCTTCTCCTGGGCCAGATCGGCCGAGGCGGCATAGGCCGCGTCGCGCATGATCTCGCTGATCTGGCGCGCCTGGGCGCGGGCGGCCTCGCTGTCGTAGCGCAGGTTCAGCATCACCAGGGCGTCGCCCAGGCCGGTGAAGCCCAGGCCGATGCGGCGCTTGTTGCGCGCCTCCTGGGCCTGGGCCGGCAGGGGCCAGGGCGTCACGTCCAGCACGTTGTCCAGCATGCGCGTGGCCACGCCGCAGACCTCGGCAAACTCGGCCTCGTCGAAGCGGGCCTCGGGCGTGAAGGGATCGCGCACAAAGAGCGTCAGGTTCACCGAGCCCAGGCAGCAGCAGCCATAGGGCGGCAGGGGCTGCTCGGCGCAGGGGTTGGTGGCCGCGATGGTCTCGCAGTAGTAGAGGTTGTTGTCGTTGTTGATGCGGTCCAGGAAGAGCACGCCGGGCTCGGCATGGTCGTAGGTGCTGCGCATGATCTGGTCCCACAGCGCGCGCGCGGGCGGCTTGCGGTAGACCCAGAGCCCGTCGCCGCGCTGGTAGGCGCCGGCGGCCTTCTGGGCCTCGCTGGGCTCGGCGCGGTGCACCAGCTCCACCGTCGTGCCCTCGATCACCGCCTGCATGAAGCTGTCGGTCACGCCCACCGAGATATTGAAGTTGCGCAGGTCGCCCTGGTCCTTGGCATGGATGAAAGCCTCGATGTCCGGGTGGTCGCAGCGCAGCACGCCCATCTGGGCGCCGCGGCGCGCGCCCGCGCTCTCCACCGTCTCGCAGCTGCGGTCGAAGACCCGCATATAGCTCACCGGCCCGGAGGCATGGCTGCGCGTGGAGCCCACCCAGGCGCCCTGGGGGCGGATGCGGCTGAAGTCATAACCCACGCCGCCGCCGCGGCGCATGGTTTCGGCGGCCTCGGTCAGGGCGGTGTAGATGCCGGGTTCGCCGTCCTCGGCGGTGGCGATGGAGTCGCCCACCGGCTGCACAAAGCAGTTGATCAGGGTGGCGGCCAGATCGGTGCCCGCGGCCGACAGAATGCGGCCGGCCGGGATGAAGCCGCGGCGCTGGGCGTCCAGGAAACGGGCCGCCCAGGCGGCGCGCTGCTCGAGCGCCTCGGCCTGGGCCAGGGCCTGGGCCACGCGCTGGCGCACCTCGTCCAGCGCCCGCTCCTCGCCCTTGGCGTATTTCTCCTGCAGCACCTCGGCGCTGATTTCCTGGGCCGGCAGGCTGGCCGGGCTGGCCAGGAGCGTGGGACTGAGGAGCTGGGGCTGATCGCTGGACATGGTGGGCAAACTCCTGGCGTCCCCAAAGCCGGGGACGCAACGACGGGGGGGCTGAAAGGCGAGGCGCCGATCTTCAATTCATCTTAGCCAGCCGACCTTGATCCCGCTCATCGAACAAGCCCCGCCTTGACGCCGGCGTGGGGAAGGCGCATGCGCGCCACCCGCGGCGCTCAGATCTGCGAGAGCGGGATGCCCGCGGCGCGTGCGTCGGCGCCCAGCAGCTCGATCAGCGCGCCCAGATCGCGGTCCAGGCGGCGCAGGGTGGCGGCATCCAGCTCGCCCAGGGCCTGGGGCAGCACGCCCTCCACAGGCCCGGGCGCGCGCTTGAGCAGGCGGCTTGCGGCCGGCAGCAGCTGCAGCTGCACAGCGCGGCGGTCCGGCCCGTTGCGCCCGGCCTGCAGCAGCTCACGCTGCACCAGGCTCTTGACCAGATTGCTGGCCGTGGACTGGTGCACGTCCATGGCCCGGGCCAGCTCGCTCACCCCGATGCCGGGCTGATCGCGCACGAGGGACAGGGCCCAGAGCTGGGCGCCACCCAGGCCGGTGCGCTTTTCCATCTGCGCGAAATGGGCGCGCACGGCACTGAAGACCTGGCGGAAGCGGCGCAGCACCTGGGCTGGGGTGGCCGGGCTGGCAGAGGGTTTAGTCATGAGGAGGCTGAGACGGGCCGAGCAGATGCTGCATTTTCTCAAGCAGCACGGCCATCTCCGCCTGGGCCCCCAGAAAGAAGCGGGCGCGGCTGCCCGCGGGCTCGGCGCCCACCCGCACCGTCAGCCAGTGCGGCGCGGCGCGCTCGAAGACCGACTCGTCGTTCACATCGTCGCCCACGAAGAACACGGTCTCGCAGCCGCTGTGGTGCAGCAGGGTCTGCACGGCCAGGCCCTTGTCCGGCGCCTCGCGCAGCACCACATTCACCACACACTTGCCGCCAAAGCGCTGCAGCGCCGCGGGCAGCGGCTGCAGCAGGCGCTCGATCAGGGCCAGTGCTGCCTCGCGGTCACGCGCCAAGCGGTAATGCAGGGCCAGGGACAGGCCCTTGTCCTCCAGCTGCACGCCCAGGGCGCGCAAGCCCTCCTGCTCGGGCGCCAGGCGCTCGCGCAGGGTCTGCAGCGCGCCGGACTCCGGCCGCCAGGCCAGGCCCTCGGCGCCATGGTTGCCGATCAGATAAGCCGGCTCAAAGCCCAGGCGCGGCCGCACATCGGCCACGCTGCGGCCGCTGATCACGGCCAGGGGCAGGCGCTGGGCCAGATCGGCCAGACGGCGCTGCAGGGCGCGCGGCACCTGGGCGTCTTCCGGGCGGGCCACGATGGGCGCCAGGGTGCCATCGAAATCGAAGGCCAGCAGGGCGCGGCGCGCCATCAGCTGGGCCAGGGCACGCTCGCCCGCGGGGCCGAAGAGGTGGTGCTGCGGCGGCGCTGCAGGCGGGGACGGGGGAACGGAACTGCTCATCGGATTCATCGCTCGCTCAGACTCTCTTCCTCGGGATGGTGGGCCAGCACCCGCGCCTCCACCCGCTCGCGCAGGCGCCAGCGGGCGGCGTCGCCGAGCATGCGGCCGGCCCAGCGGTAGACGTTGTCGTCGCGCACCGTCATGCGCAGATTGGCCATGCGCTCGCGCTGCTCGGCCGCGGGCATGGTGAGAGCGCGCTGCAAGGCGTCGGCGCTCTCCTCCACGTGATAGGGGTTCACGATCAGGGCCTCGTTGAGCTCGGCCGCCGCGCCGGCGAAGCGGCTCAGCAGCAGCACGCCCTGCTCGTCGTCGCGCGCAGCGATGAACTCCTTGCAGACCAGGTTCATGCCATCGTGCAGGCTGGTCACCACGCAGACATCGGCCGCGCGGTAGAGCCGGTTCAGCGCCGCCTGGTCGTGGTGCTCGGCCAGCAGATAGATGGGCTGCCAGCGGCTGTCCATGCTGGCGAAGCGCGCATTGACGCGTTCGCTGACGCGATGGATGCGCTGCTGGAAGGCCTGGTACTCCTCCAGCTCGCCGCGCGAGGGCGCCGCCACCTGCACGAGGCTGAAACGCCCCACCCACTCCGGATGCTTTTCCAGCAGGCGCTCCACGGCATGGATGCGCTCCAGAATGCCCTTGGTGTAATCGAAGCGGTCCACGCCCACGGCCAGGCGGTGGCCCGGCGGCAGGCCCAGACGCGCCAGCACCTCGGCCCGGCACTCGGCCACCGGGGGCCAGGCGCCGCGCTCTTCTTCCGTGGGCCAGGCGATGGAGATGGGATAGCTCTCCACCAGGGTGCTCTGGCGCTTGAAGGTGACGATGGAGTGCTCGTGCTCGATGCGCGCCTCCAGGCAGCGGTCCACGGTCTCCAGGAAGTTCTTGCCGTGGTAGCGCGTGTGGAAGCCCAGGATGGTGCTGCCCAGCAGGCCCTCCAGCAGCTCGGCCCGCCAGGGGCAGATGCCAAAGGACTCGGGGTTGGGCCAGGGGATGTGCCAGAAGGTCAGGATGGTGGCGCGCGGCAGGCGCTGGCGGATCAGGGCCGGCAGCAGGGCGAAGTGGTAGTCCTGCACCAGCACCACGGGGTCCTCGCTGCGCGCCTCGGCCACCACGGCCTCGGCAAAGCGCTCGTTGATGCGCTTGTAGGCCTGCCAGTCCGATTCGCGGAACACCGGCCGTACATGGGCCACATGGCACAGCGGCCACAGGCCTTCGTTGGCAAAGCCGTAGTAGTAGCCCTGCTCCTCCTCGGGCGTGAGCCAGATGCGGCGCAGGGTGTAGTCCTCGCTGCCCGGGGGCACGCGCACGCGGTCCTGCGCATCGACCGCGGCGCGGTCCCCGCTGCCACTGCCATGCGCGATCCAGGTGCCCGAGCAGGCACGCATCACCGGCTCCACCGCCGTCACCAGGCCCGAGGCCGGACGGCGGCAGCGCAGGCCGTCCGACCCCTGCTCGTGGATATAGGGCTCGCGGTTGGAGACCACGATCAGCTCGTCGCCGCGCAGCTGGGAGCGCAGCAGGGCGCGCAGACGCTCGGCGTCCCAGTGGTCATCGCGGTCCAGGGAGCGGCGGTAGGCATCTTCCAGATCGCGCAGGCGCTCGCGGAAATCGGCCGCCAGCGGCTCCAGCTCCTTGCTGCGCAGCTGCAGCGGCGTGAGCAGGCCCTCGCCGCGCAGCAGGGCGCGCGCGCCATTGACCCAGCCGCGCCAGCTCAGCTGGGCCACCACCATGGTGATGAAGGCGATCAGCACGCCCAGCACGGTGATGAAGGCGATCAGGTATTTCTGAGTGTCCTGGCTGCGGCGCTCCACAAAGCTCAGGTCGTGCAGCAGCACCAGATCGGCCACATGGCCGCTCTCGGTCTGCACCGGATGCACGCCCACATGCAGGGCGCCGCTGGGCAGGCTCAGGCGCGGCAGAGCCTGCACAGAGAGGCTGCGCGCCCGCGCGCAGTCCAGATCGGCCGGAAAGGCCGGGCTGCGCTGCAGCACCTGATCCTTCATATCGCACAGGGCCAGGGCGTAGAGCCGCTCGTCGCGCACCGCGCGGCCGAACAGGGCCTGCAGCCGCGCGCCGCGGCCATCCTGCAGGGCCTCGCTCAGCGGCTCGGACAAGGCGTTCGCCACCAGGGTGCCGCGCAAGCTCAGGTCGCGCGCAAACCAGCGCAGGGTCAGGCTGTCCAGCAGGGGCAGGGTCAGGTAGGCCGCCGCCACCAGGGTCAGCACCAGGGGCAGCAGAAAGCGGAACTGCAGGCGCAAGGTGTTCATCATGGGCGGGTGGCGCCGACCGAGTGCCGCGGCGGGCTGGTCGAAACGATCGCTTGCAAATACATTTGCCCAAATGTACACGGATGCGTCGCACCAGCGGTTACCAGCCGCTACAGACCGCACAAGCCTGGAGAACTAGCATGAAACCCACGATGACGCCTCAAGCCGCCGCCAGCCTGGACCTGGCCCTGATCGGCAATTGCGCGATCAATGCCCTGGTGGATGCGCAGGCTCGCATCGTCTGGTGCTGCATGCCGCGCCCCGATGCCGACCCGCTCTTTCACGCCCTGCTCGATTCCCCCGAAGGCATCCAGCACGAGGGCTTCTTCGCCATCGAGCTGGAGGGCCAGGTGCGCAGCCACCAGCACTATGTGCCGGGCACGGCGGTGCTGCGCACCGAGCTGCACGACGCGCAGGGCAATGCCATCGAGGTGATCGACTTCGCCCCGCGCCACCGCAGCCGGGACCGCATGTTCCGCCCGGCCCAGCTGGTGCGGCGCGTGCGGCCGCTCAGCGGCCGGCCTCGCATCCGCGTGCGGCTGCGGCCGCGCGCCGCCTGGGGCCAGGAGACGCCGCAGCTCACGCGCGGCAGCAACCATCTGCGCTTCGTCAGCTCGGCCTGGACCTGGCGGCTCAACACCACCATGCCGCTGAGCTATCTGGTAGACGAGACCTGCTTCCATCTGCACGGGCCCATGAGCCTGCTCTTCGGACCCGACGAAACCCTGAGCGGCGGCATCGAGGAGACGGCCCGGCAGTTCGAAGAAGACACCCTGGCCTACTGGCGCCACTGGACCTCGCGCCTGGCCCTGCCCCTGGAGTGGCAGGAGGCGGTGATCCGCGCCGCCATCACGCTCAAGCTCTGCCAGTACGAGGAAACGGGCGCCATCCTGGCCGCCGTGACCACCAGCATTCCCGAGGCGCCGGGCAGCCAGCGCAACTGGGACTACCGCTACTGCTGGCTGCGCGACGCCTTCTTCGTGGTGCGCGCGCTCAACAGCCTGGCCGAGATCGGCACCATGGAGGACTATCTGCGCTGGCTGCAGAACGTGGTGCAGGGCAACCCCGCCCATGTGCAGCCGCTCTACGGCATCGGCCTGGAGGCCGCCCTGCCCGAGCGCCTGCTGCAGGGGCCAGGCGCGCCGCGCGGCTACCGCGGCATGGGGCCGGTGCGCGTGGGCAACCAGGCGTACGAGCATTTCCAGCACGATGTCTACGGCAATATCGTGCTGGGCGCGGCCCAGGCCTTCCACGACCACCGCCTGAGCCGGCGCGGTGATGTCGCTGACTTCGCTCTGCTGGAGCATGCCGGCGAGCAGGCCTGGCGCCTGCACGACCAGCCCGATGCCGGCATGTGGGAGCTGCGCACGCGGGCACGCATCCACACCTCCTCCTCCCTGATGTGCTGGGCCGCCTGCGACCGGCTGATGAAGATTGCCCAGGCCCTGGGCCTGCCCGAGCGCGCCGCGCACTGGGCCGCGCGCGCCGAGCACATCCGCGCTCAGATCCTGGCGCAGGCCTGGAACGCCGAGCGCGGCGCTTTTGTCGAGAGCTTCGGCGGCCGCGATCTGGATGCCAGCGTGCTGCTGATGGGCGAAGTGGGCTTCATCGCGCCGCAGGATCCCCGCTTCGTCAGCACCGTCGAAGCGCTGGAGCAGCATCTGTGCGACGGCCCCTTCATGCGCCGCTACGAGGCGGCCGATGATTTCGGCATGCCCGAGACCACCTTCAACGTCTGCTCCTTCTGGCGCATCGACGCGCTGGCGCGCCTGGGTCGCGTCGAGCAGGCGCGCGAGCTCTTCGAGACCCTGCTGCGGCATCGCAACCCCGTGGGCCTGCTCTCCGAAGACCTGGCACCGGCCAGCGGCGAGCTCTGGGGCAACTTCCCGCAGACCTACTCCATGGTGGGCATCATCAACGGCGCCATGCGCCTGTCACGGCCCTGGGATCAGGTGGTCTGAACGGCCGGCACCCGGCTTTTGTGGGGCACCCGGCGCGGTGAATCGCGCTATCCTGCGCGCATCGCCACCGTTTGATGACCAATCCGCGACATGCGTGCCCTGACGCCCGCCCCGACCGAAGCAAGCACTGACATGAGCAGCGCTCTGGCGGCTGCCCGCGCCGCCCTGGACGAGGGCGATGCCCAGCGCTGCCTGCGGCTGGCCGAGCCCTGGCTGCCGCGCGCGGGTGAGCGTGCCCGCGGCCTGATGAGCCAGGCCCTGGCCCAGCTCAGCGAGCGCTGTGTGGCGGCCGGCGATCATGCCCAGGCCCTGCAGCACTTCCGCCGTTACCACCAGCTGGTGATCGACGGGCTGGAGGAAAGGCTGGCGCGCAGCCCGGCGCCGGCGGACGACGCCGATCGCGACCCGCTGACCGGACTGCTGGACGCCAGCGCCCTGACCCTGCGCCTGCCCACGATGATGAGCCAGGCCCTGAACAGTCAGCGCGGCCTGTGCCTGGTGCGCATGGAGCTGGACCCGCTGCAGCCCGCCCGGCTGGCCGGCATTCCCGGCCTGGACGATGGCGTGCTGCGCGAGGTGGGCGCCCTGCTGCGCTCACACAGCCGCGCCAAGG
Source organism: Shinella sp. XGS7 (assembly GCF_020535565.1). Taxonomy (NCBI): domain Bacteria; kingdom Pseudomonadati; phylum Pseudomonadota; class Alphaproteobacteria; order Hyphomicrobiales; family Rhizobiaceae; genus Shinella; species Shinella sp. XGS7. The sequence goes on from NZ_CP084758.1 coordinate 130,099, forward strand.
ACCTGGCCCTGCGCTACAACGGCCAGACCCTGGTGCTGGTGCTCAGCGATGTGGAGCTGGCCACGGCCCGCATGGTCTGCGAGCGCATACGCCGCGCGGTGCAGGGCCATGACTGGGCCCCGCTGCACGAGGAGCTGCGGGTGAGTCTGAGCCTGGGCCTCACGGCACTGCGCAGCGGCGACTCGGCGAAAGAGCTGATGGCCCGCGCCGAGGCGGGCCTGGTCAGCGCCCGGCGCGACGGCCGCAACTGCGTGCGCACCGGCGTGCCGGGACTCTGAGTCCGTGCGCAGCCTTCTTCAGCCCTGGCGACGGCGACGCGCCACAAAGCCTACGGCCGCCAGACCGGCCAGCATCAGGGCATAGGTACCCGGCTCGGGCACGGCCACGGTGATGCGGAAGGTGTCACCCACCTGCCGGCCCGACAGGTCCAGGGTCCAGTCGCCCGCGCCGGCGCTGGCCAGGGGGTTGCCGATGTAGAACTCGGTCGTCACGCCCGGCTGGCTGAACTGGGCCCAGAGGCGGTCCGCCGCATAGCCGCTGCGCGTCACGCTCTGGAAGCCGTCGGTGCCGATGCTGCCGGCGGGCAGGGCGAAGCGCGCACCCTCCAGCTGCACACTCATGGTCTCGAAACCCAGGCCGCTGAGATTGCGCACCAGGGCGTTGAAGCTCAGGGCGCCCGGGGCCAGGTCTTGCGCCTGAACGGCAAAGCTCAGGCTCACCTGGCTGCGCTGGCTGAAGTCCAGGTCAAAGCCCAGCAGGCCGGCGCTGGAGAAGTCGGTGGCTGTGACACCGGCGCCGGCAGCGCCAAGATACTGGGCGGCCTGGGCTTGAGCGCCCAGGCCCAGCAGGGCGGCGCAGATCAGGGTCTTGGAGATCGTCATGATGAAGGTGCTTTCGGTTCGTGGAGGCCGGGTCGCGCTCAGAGCGGGCCCTTGGCCCAGGGGCCGGTGATCGCGAAGCTGACGCCGGGGGTCTGCATGTTCACGAAGAGGTAGCGGCCGCTGGGGTCGAAGCAGGCGCCGCAGAACTCGGTGCCGCGACGGTCGCCGGCCAGGCTGCTGCGCTTGCCCACGGCGCTGAGCTGGGCGGCCGAGACGTTGTAGTTGTTCTTGGCAAAGATGTAGGCATCGCCCTCGCTGGCCAGGCCCATCAGGCGCTCGCCAAAGCCGAAGCTGTCGGTCACGCCGCCGCCGTCTTCGCAGATCAGCAGGCCGCCGCGCGGGCTCACCGTCAGGTTGTCGCCCATATTGCCCACGGTGGTGGAGGCGGTGGAGTAGATGCAGGTCAGGGTCTGGCTGGCCAACTCCAGCTCCCAGATGGCGCCGCGGTTGATGCTGCCGCCCGAGGTGTCCATCACATACAGCTTGCCGTCGAAATACCAGATGCCTTCGCCGCGGTTCATGCGCAGCGCGCCCTGGGCCCAGCCCTGCACGAAGGGGCCGGCGGCCGAGCTGATGGTGGCGCCTTCGGGGCCGGTGGCATTGCCGCGGTTCTGGTCGGGGTTGGCAATGTCCACCCACTCCAGCTCATAGGCCTGGTCCAGCTGGGCCGGGGCGATATTGACATTGTTGCGGCCCTTGACCTTGGCCATCTGCAGGCGGCCGCCCTGGGCCAGGCTGCCCAGATGGCCGGGATGCACATCAGGGATGTAGCGGTAGAAGCCGGACTTGCCCGAGCTGTCCTCGGTCAGGTAGGCGATGCCGCTGGCCGGGTCGATGGCCACGGCCTCGTGGGCGAAGCGACCCATGCCCACGATGGGCTGGCCGGTGGTCTGGGCGGGGTCGGCGGCGCACTCGAACACATAGCCATGCTTGCGGCCGGCATTGCTCAGGCTGTCCGAACCCACTTCCTCGCAGCTCAGCCAGCTGCCCCAGGGCGTGATGCCGCCGGCGCAGTTGGTGCGGGTGCCGCCCAGATTGGCATCGATGCGCACCCAGTTGCCGTCACGGAAGACCAGATTGGTGGTGCCGCCGTTGGAGAAGTTGCCGCTGCTGGTGCCGGTGTCGTAGACGGCGGCGGCGCCGAAGTGGCTGGCATCGCTGCCGGTGCCCACCTCGTGGTTGCGCACCAGCACGATCTCGGTGCTGCGGCCCACGCGGCGGCTGGCGACCACGCCCATGCCGTCATGCGCGGCCGGGCAGGGCTTGCCATTGCTCATCAGGTCGCCGGTCCAGCCAAAGCTCTTGTAGCTGAAGCCGGGCGGCAGCTGCAGCAGGGGCAGGCCGGTCGTCAGGTCATTGACCGGGGCGATCGGGCCGTAGGGGCTGTCGATCAGGGCGGTGTTGCCGGCCGCCAGGGCTTCGCGGGCGTGCAGAGCCCCCAGCGAGGCCACGAAAGGCAGGGCGGCGGCGGCCGAGGCGCTGCGCAGCAGGCCGCGGCGCGAGGGGGAGAAATGCGGGTCGAGGGGGTGTTGTTGCTGGCTCATGGTCACTCCAGGGAGGGCGGGCAGGCGCCTTGAGGCGCACTGCAGCCGCATTGTGTGGAGTGCCCATGTCCTGTCTGTGTGGGACGGCCCCTGCCGACCGGACTAGGGCCGGGACCGGATCGCTCAGAAGGGGTTGAAGCTCTTCTCGCGTCGGTAGTGCAGATAGCCCACGCTCACGCCGGCGCGCAGGCCCACGCCCAGGCGTATGGGCGCCAGCGTGATGTTCTTCAGACGCTGGTAGTTGATGCCGGCACCGCCCACATAGTAGGCGCTGCCATCCACGCCGGGAAAGCGCTGATAGATGGCGCCCGCATTGGGCAGGTGATAGACCAGGGTGAAGACCTTGGAGGCATTGGCCCCGGCATCAAGACCGATGGAGGGGCCGGCCCAGAAGACCTTGCCGCCGCTGCCTTGCTTCATCACCAGCTGGCCCTCGCCGTAGCGCAGGCCCACGGTCAGGGCCGCGCCGGCCTCCTCGCCCTTGATGTAGGCATTGGGCCGCCCCTGCTCCTTGAAGGCCTTCTCGATGACCTTGGCCAGGCCCTCGGTGGTATTGCCAAAGAAGTCGGTGGCGGCCTTGAGGATGGAATCCTCGTCATAGGTGCTCTTGTCCTCCTCGGCGCGCAGCGCCAGCGGAGACAGGCTCAGACCGGCGGCACCCAGTTGCAGCAGCAGCTGGCGGCGGTCGGGGTGGGCGTACTCATTCATCACGGGCTCCTTGCTCGCGCCAGGCCAGGGATGCAGGGCGCGGCCTGGACCTTACCCCAGTTCGCGCCGGACAACCCACCAAAGGGTGGCTGCGTGCCGCAGCGGGGCGGCAGCCCCTACACTTGCAAAGCCGGTCGGCGCCCCCGCCAGGCCGGCGCCAGCCCGGAGCCCCAGACCGACCATGCAAGCCCATCCGCGCCCCTCGCGCCGCCGCTCATGCTGAACAACACCCAAGGCGATCTGCCGCGGCTGGCCCTGGCCCTGGAATATGTGGACATGGGTGCCGCCCTCTACCTGGCCGGCGGCAGCGACCACGCAGCCCGTCTGCTGGCCGCGGCGGCCGAGCGCCTGCTGGGCGACCTCTGCCGCATGCTGGGCGAGCAGGAACAGACCGACGAGCTGCAGGCCCTGCTGCAGCGCCTGGCCGAACGCTACGCCGCCACCCGCTTTGACGGCCCTGGCCACCAGCAGTCCCGCGGCGGCCAGTCGGCCCTGGCGCGGGCTGGTGAGCTGGGCGGCCTGGCGCACGACAAGGCGCGCCAGGAGACCGAGGCCTTTCTGCGCGCCTGCTTCTATCTGCTGGAGTCCATCGGCCTGGAGGCCGCCGCGCCGCTGCGCTTGCGCGAGGCCATCGACCTCAGCACCATCCACGCCCACGACGATTTCTGAACCCCGCTTGGGCCCTTGCCCGCCCGGGCCCGGGTGGTGCTAGCATCGAAACGCGCTACCGGGAGTCCGCCATCAGCACCGAACGCCGCCAATTCGCCCGCGTCGCCTTCGACGCCGAGGCCCAGCTGACCACCACCACCGAACGTCTGGCGGTCCAGGTGGTCGACCTGTCCCTGAAAGGTGCCTTGCTGCGCCTGCCGGCCCGCTCTGCGCTCAAGCCGGGCGACCCCTGCCTGCTCTCGGTGAGCCTGGCCCAGTTGGATGTGGGCATCGCCATGGCCGGCGAGGTGGCGCATATAGAGCTGGATGGCACCCGGGTGGGTCTGCTGTGCCGCAGCATCGACATCGAGAGCATCACCCATCTGCGCCGCCTGCTGGAGATCAATCTGGGCGACGCCAAGCTGCTGGAACGCGAACTCAAGGCCCTGATCGCTTCAAACTAGGGGCAGGTCTTGCCCCAGGGCCGAACATAGTCCGAACGGACTACAAAGCTCCTCTGCATGGCATCGAAGCTTCATCGCAGGCTTCGATCATCAAACCATATTCAAGAGGAGCATCCATGCAACGCCATCTGACGCTGCCCGCGCTGGCAGCCACCCTGCTGCTGTCCGCCGCCGCCCCGGCCGCCCTGGCCTGGAACACCCTGGACGGCCAGGCCCCGCTGATCATTGCCCACCGCGGCGCCTCGGGCTATCTGCCCGAGCACACGCTGGAAGGCTACGCCAAGGCCATAGCGCTGGGTGCCAACTACATCGAGCCCGATCTGGTCATGACCCGGGACGGCGTGCTGGTGGCCCGCCATGAGCCCATGATCGGTGCCACCACCAATGTGGGCAGCATCGCCGCCTTTGCCGACCGCAAGAAGACCAAGACCGTGGACGGGGTCACCACCACCGACTGGTTCGTCGAGGACTTCACCCTGGCCGAGCTCAAGACCCTGCGCGCCGTCCAGGCACGCGGCAACCGGCCGCAGGAGTTCAACGGCCAGTTCCAGATCCCCACGCTGGACGAGGTGATCAGCCTGGCCAAGCAGAAGAGCCTGGAGACCGGCCGCACCATCGGCATCTATCCCGAGCTCAAGCACTCCACCTATATGCAGGGTGTGTCCCAGGGCCTGGGCTTCTCCAAGAACTATTTCGAGGACAAGCTGGTCTCCACCCTGCACGCCGCCTACGGCAACACCGCCAACGCACCGGTCTTCATCCAGAGCTTCGAGGTGGGCAATCTGCAGTACCTCAATACCCGCACCGACATCAAGCTGGTGCAGCTGGTGGATGCCGACGATGTGAAGCCCGATGGCTCCATGTCCCTGGTCGCGCCTTATGACCAGCCGGCCGATGTGAAGGCCAAGGGCGGTCTGCTGACTTTTGCCGATCTGGTGAGCGATGTGGGCCTGTCCTTCGTCAAGACCTATGCCGATGGCATCGGCCCCTGGAAGCCCTATCTGCTCAAGACTCTGGCCGATGGGGTGGACCGCAATGGTGACGGCGTGGTGGACGGCAAGGACCGCCTGGTGGCCGGCAGCACCGGCGTGATCGAGGCCGCACACAAGAACGGCCTCTTCGTCCACACCTGGACCATGCGCGACGACGCCGGCATCCTGGGCTTTGCCACCGGCCAGGCCGAGATCGAGGCCTATCTCAAGCTGGGCGTGGACGGTGTGTTCACCGACTTCACCGACACCGGCGTGCGCGCCCTGGCCGCCGTGCCCGAGCCCGAGACCTACGCCATGATGACGGCCGGCCTGGCCCTGCTCTGGGTGGCCAAGCGCCGCCGCGAGCAGAAGCGCAAGTAAAGCGCCGCGCGCGGCCTCAGGCCAGCAGGAAGTTCCGCAGGACGGCATAGGCCGCCTGCGGCTTGTCGCGCCAGGTGCCGTGGCCGGCGCCCTCCACGCAGGCGAAATGGCGCCAGCGCTCGGGCAGGGCCGCGGCGATCTCGCGCGCGTCTTCGATGGGGCAGACCGGGTCCTGGTCGCCCGTCAGCACCAGCACCGGGCAGGCCGCTCGCGCCAGGCCCGGCAGCAGGTCCAGGCCCTGTTTTTCGTGCGCCACAAAGTGCAGCAGGATCTCGGTGCGCGCCAGGGTGCGCTCGCCCGCCTGCGGGTCCAGCGGCGGCTGGGTGTTGTAGAGGCTGCGGCAGCGGCTCCAGTAGGCCGCCCAGGTCTGCGGGTCGGGCCGGCTCCAGAAGGCCTCGGCCGCGGCGCGGGCCTCGGGGCCGCCCAGGCGCCCGAACCAGTCCAGCTTGCGCTCCAGGCCCATATGGTGGGAGGTGCTGGACAGAATCACCTTGGCCGCATGGTCCGGATGGCGCGCGATATAGCGCTGGGCCACGAAGCCGCCAAAGCTCTGGCCCAGCACGATGGGCTTGACGATGCCCAGGGCGTCGCTGAGGCGCACGATGTCGTCGGCCCAGGTGTCCAGGGTCCACTCCTCGGGCGGGCGCGCATCGCTGCGGCCATGGCCGCGGTGGTCGTAATAGACGATCTGGGCGATATCGGCCAGGGCGTCGAAGCCTGGCTTGAAGGCGCTGTGGTCGAAGCCCGGCCCGCCATGCATGCAGATCAGCGTGGGCTTCTCGCGCATCTGCGCCCCGTCGGGCACCAGGCCCGGGCCCTGCACATCCACGAAGAGGCGCACGCCGCCGCCGATATCGATCCTCATTTCTCACGCTCCTGATGGCCAGCCGGCAAGTATGAGGCCGCCGCCGGTCGCCCCAGCCCGGCTTCGTCGCCCCCTGGGCGGTGTTCGTCGCATGCCCGCCCGGCGGCCGTGGCGGCACGCGAGAATCCGCGCCATGCCGCCCTCCTCCCGCCAGGCCCTGGTGCAGGTCTTCAATCTGCGAGCCATGGCCGCCGTGTTCTACATCTGCCTGGGCATGGCCCTGTCGCGGGCCCTGACCTGGTATGCGCCCGAGGCCCCGCTGTCGGAGTGGCTGTACTCGGCCGTGCGCTACACCCGCCAGACCACCATCACCGGCCTGAGCCTGCTGCTGGCCGTGGCCCTGGTGGAGGCCTGGCTGGCCCGGCCCGGCGCCCGCCCGCGGGCCGCCGTCCTGCTGCGCGGCATGGCGCTGTTCGTCGGGGCGATCCTGGGCACCCTGGCCCGCCACCATGTGGCCCGGCTCCACGATCCCGACGCCCCCTGGAAATGGGGCTGGGCCCTCTCCACCTGCCTGCTCTGGACCCTGCTGGGCGGCGTGGCCTACAGCCTCTGGCACACCGCCCGGGCCGAGCGCCAGGCCCGCCAGCAGCTGCGCGAGGCCGCCCAGCGCCACGAGGCGCTGCATGCCCAGCAGCTGGAGGCCCAGCTCTCGGCCCTGAACGCCCAGATCGAGCCGCACTTCCTCTTCAACACCCTGGCCAATGTGAAGCGCCTGTACGAGACCGCGCCCGAGCGCGGCCGCGACATGCTGCTGGGCCTGATCGCCTACTTGCGCGCCGCCCTGCCCAGCATGCGCCGCGGCGAATCCTCCCTGGGCCAGGAGCTGGAGCTGGTGCGCAGCTACCTGACCATCCTGCAGATGCGCATGGGCGAGCGCCTGCGCTTCGAGATCCAGGCCGAGCCCCGGCTGCTGCCCACTCGCCTGCCCCCCATGGTGCTGCCCACCCTGGTGGAAAACGCCATCAAGCACGGGCTCTCGCCCCTGCCCGAGGGCGGCGAGATCCGCATCCAGGCGCAGCGGCAGGAGGCCGGCACCCTGCTGCTGGAAGTGCGCGACAACGGCCAGGGCTTTGCCGCCAGCGGCGGCTCGGGCGTGGGCCTGGCCAACACCCGGGCGCGGCTGGAGGCCTTGTTTGGTCCGCACGCCAGCCTGGAGCTGGAGGCCGCCCAGCCACGCGGCGTGGTGGCCCGGCTGCGTCTGCCGCTGGACGAGGTGGCCGCATGAGCCGGGTGCTGAGCCCCGCCCACGGCAGCACGCCGGGCCTGGCCGCGCCGCTGCGCCAGCTCTGGCGTGACTGGTGCTCCCTGCGCCCGCGCGAGTTCCTGTGGTTTGTGCTGCTAGGCCTGGCCTATGGCCTGACCGACCTCAGCGGCCTGGTCTATCTGGGCGATGACCCGCGCTGGCTGGAAGCCCTGAGCCGCCAGCTCTTCTCGCCGGTCATCGTCACCCTCCTGATGATGCTGTGCTGGCTGCCCGCGGCCCGCAGCCAGCCCGAGCATCCCCGCCGCCTGGCCCGCCTGGCCCTGGCCACCCTGCTGGGCTCCCTGATCGCCCTGCTGGCCCTGCGCGGCCTGCTCAGCGTGCTGGACTGGCCCTCGGTGGACGAGCTGCTGCGCGCGCGCAAGGGCAAGCCCATGCGCGCCACCTCGGCGGGTCTGAGCTTTCTGGGCGACGCCCTGCAGGCCTTCATCCCGGCCATGCTGGCGGTGAGCCTGATCGAGTGGCAGCAGCGCCGGCGCCGCGCCGAGGCCAGCCTGGCCCGGCTGCAGCATGAGCAGCAGGCCCTGGCGCGCCGGGCCCTGGCGAGTCGCCTGGCGGCCCTGCAGGCCCAGGTGGAGCCGCAGTTCCTCTTTGACACCCTGGTGGAGATCGAGCGCGCCTATGCCCAGGGCCGGCCCGAGGCCGCACCGCAGATGGAAAGCCTGATCCACCATCTGCGCGTGGCCCTGCCGCGCCTGCGCGAACCCCATGTGAGCCCGGCCCATGAGGCCGAGCTGCTGCAGAGCTATCTGGCCGTGCTGGCCGGGCGCCAGCAGCAGACGCTGCAGTTCAGCCACCACTGCCCCGATTCCCTGCGCGACACGCCCCTGCCCCCCATGCTGCTCCTGCCCCTGCTGCAGCGCGCCCTGCGCCTGGCCGCCCCGCGCCTGCCGCAGCGCTGCAGCTTCAGCCTGGAAGCGCGCGAGGGTGGTGGCCTGCGCCTGCTGCTGGCCCTGGACCTGCCGGGCCTGTGCGGCGACGATGCCGAGCTGCAGGCCCTGGCCGAGCGCCTGCGCGCCCTGGTCGGCGGCCCCGCCGCGCTGCACTGCCGCAGCAGCGAGGACAGCACCCTCTTCAGCCTGGAGCTGCACACCGCATGAGAAGCCTGCTTGCCCCCACCGCCGTGGTGGCCGAAGACGAAGCCACCCTGCGCCAGGAGCTGGTCGAGCGCCTGGCCCAGCTCTGGCCCGAGCTCAGCATCGTGGGCGAGGCCGCCGATGGCGTGCAGGCCCTGCGCCTGCTGGATGAGTGCCGGCCCGACATCCTCTTCCTGGACATCCAGATGCCCGGCGCCACCGGCCTGGAAGTCGCCCGCCAGGTGGCGGGGCGTGCCCATGTGGTCTTCGTCACCGCCTACGACCAGTACGCGGTGGAGGCCTTCGAACAGGGTGCGGTGGACTATCTGCTCAAGCCCCTGCAGGCCTCGCGCCTGTTCACCACCATCCTGCGCGTCAAGCAGCGCCTGGCCCTGCCACCGGCCGATCTGGCCGGCGTGCTGGGCCAGCTGGGCGGCGCCCCGGGCGCCACGGCGCCGGCCCCGGCGCGCAGCGGTTTTCTGCGCTGGATCAATGCCTCGGTGGGCCAGACCCTGCGCCTGATCACGGTGGACGAGGTGCTGTACTTCCAGTCCGACAACAAATACACCCGGGTCGCCACCCGCGAGGGCGAGGCCCTGATCCGCAAGCCGCTCAAGGAGCTGGTGGAGGAGCTGGACCCGCAGCAGTTCTGGCAGATCCACCGCTCCACCCTGGTCAACGCTGCGGCCGTGGCCGGCGTGACGCGCGACTTCCGCGGCCGCCTGCAGCTGCGGCTCAAGGCCCATGAGGACACCCTGCTGGTGGCGGAGAGCTACACGCATCTCTTCAAGCAGATGTAGAGGCCGCGCGGTGTCATCTCCCGAGGGCACAATCGGCGCACGATACGCGCCGCCGGTGGCCACGGGGAGACAAGAGGATGCATATGGCGAGGTACTGCCGCGAGGGGGCTTTGGCCCTCGCGCTGGGACTGCCTCTGGGGGCTGGGGCCGGGCCGGCCCAGCTGAAGCTCGGCACGCATGAGCTGCCCCCTTACAGCCAGCAGGTCAACGGCCAGGCCGAGGGCCTGGCCGTGCAGGCGGTGCGCTGCGCCCTGCGCAAGCAGGGGGTGGCGGTGGAGTTCGTCTTCCTGCCCTGGGCGCGGGCGCAGTCGGCGGCACGCCAGGGTGAGCTGGACGGCTTCTTCGCGGCCTCGCAATCGGCCGAGCGCGATGCCTGGGCCATGCTCTCGGCGCCCATCGCGCCCCAGCAATGGCGCTGGTATCTGCTGCGCGAGAGCCGACTGGACCCGCTCTCGCCCGAGTTCCGCCAGCAGGCCCGGGTCAGCAGCTTTCTGGGCGGCAATATGCTGAGCTGGCTGCGCCAGGAGGGCTACCAGTTGGAGGCCGCGCCGCCGCGCAACGAACAGCTGCTGCAGATGCTGCTCAAGCGCCGCCTGGACGCGGTGCTGGCCAACCATCTGGTGATGGAGCGCATGCTGGCCGAGCAGGGGGCCATGGGCCAGGTCCGCTCGGTGCTGCAGCAGGACAAGCCCCTGGGCGTCTACTTCAGCCAGCGCTTCACCGCAGCCCATCCCAATTTCCTGCCCCGTTTCAATCAGGCTTTGCAGGGCTGCGCAGCGCGCTGAAGACCTTGCACTGAAAATGCCGCCATGCGCCTGCCTTCCCCTGCCCCCGGCCTGCTCCTGATGCTGACCCTCGCGTCGGGTGCAGGCAGCGCCGCCCCGGCCGAGTCCATCGCCGCGGGCCGCGCCGCCTTCGCCGCCTGCGCCAGCTGCCATGAGGTCGGCCCCTCGGCCCGCCACGGGTTCGGCCCGCAGCTCAACCAGCTGCGCGGGCGCAAGGCCGGCAGCCTGAGCGGCTACGCCTACTCGGAGGCCATGAAGCAGTCCGGCCTGGTCTGGGATACGGCCACGCTCACCGCCCTGATCAAGAGCCCCTCGGGCACGGTGCCGGGCACCAAGATGCGCTTCCTGGGCTTTGGCTACAACGAGCGCAAGGTGGCCGATCTGCTGGCCTATCTGGAAAGCGTGCAGGGGCCGGCGGCCCCGCCGCAGGCGCAGCAGCGCTAGCTAGCGTTCCCAGCGCCCGCCGTAGTGCATCACCAGGCCACGCCAGAGCGCGTCGGCCTCGCGGCCCAGGCTGGTCTGGCCGGAGCGGGCCGTGGCATTGGCCGCCGTGTGCACCATCACCAGCTTGAGCTGCGGGTCCACAAAGATCATCTGGCCGTAGACGCCCAGCAGGGCAAAGCGCCGCGGCTGGCCCGGGAAGAGCCAGAACTGGTAGCCATAGCCGAAGTAAGGCGTGGCGCGCCCGGGCTGGAAGGCCGCGGGCTGGCGCCGCCAGTCGGTGGCGTCCTGCAGGTACTCGCGCGGCAGCAGCTGCTGGCCGGTGTCGGGGCGCTGGCCGTCATTGGCCAGCAGCCAGCCCAGGCGGGCGTAGTCGCGCAAGGTGGCGTTGAAGTTGCCCCCGGCCGCTTCCAGGCCGCTGCGGTCGCTCCACCAGTAGGCCGTGCTCTCCGCCCCCATGGGCTGCCAGAGCCGGCTCTGCAGATACTCGCTCAGCGAGAGCCCGGTGGCGCCGCGCAGCACGGCGGCCAGCATGGGCGTCTCGGCGCTGGCGTAGTTGAAGCGCTGGCCCTGCGGCGCCGCGCGCTCGCTGATCACGGCGGCGGCGCTCTCCAGATCGCTGCGCTGCACCGCGGCGCCGAAGCGGGCCAGATCGTCCTGGCCGTCGTAGCGCTCCTCGAAGCGCGCGCCCGAGGCCATGCGCAGCAGATTGCGCAGCGTGGTCTCGCCGTAGAGCGTGCCGGCCAGGCGCGGGGCATAGGCGTCGGCCCGGTCATCCAGCGAGCGCAGATGGCCCTCGTGCAGGGCCAGGCCGATGGCCAGGGAAACCAGGGACTTGGCCATGGAGTTGGACAGAAAACGGTGCTCGGGCCCGCGCTCGTACTGGTAGCGCTCGAGCTGGATCTCGCCGTCCTTGAGCACCAGCAGGCCCATCACCCGCTGGCGGGCCAGATAGTCGTCGATGCCCAGCTCGCGGCCCTCGATGCGCCAGCGGTAGGCCGGCTCGCGCGCCGCGCGCGGCAGGGCCAGGGGCTGGGCAGCCGGGGCCATGGCATTGGGCTTGCCCTGCAGCAGGCCGCGGATCTCGGCCTGGTGGGTGAAGGAGCCCACCCGCACCGCTTCCTGCCAGAACCAGTTCTGCGCCGTGCCCACCGGATAGCCCTGGGCCCGACCCAGACGGTCCTCATCGGGCGCGGCCAGCACGGCCTGAACCCCCAGCGTCAACACAAGACACAGGAGCGGCGGCAGCTTGATGAGGGGCACGGCAGGCGGTGTAACAACGGGCCGCCTTTATACCGGCAGCCTCGTCCCGAGGACAAGGCTCGATCAGGGGGAGGGATTCCCCTCAGCCCAGGGTCTGCAGGCGAGCCAGCAAGCGCAGATTGAGCTGGTGCTGCTGTGCCTGCCAGCCCTGCAGCTGCAGGGGATCGATTTGCGGCTGCGCATCCAGGCCGCTGAGCCAGCGCTTGAGGCGGCTGCGATAACGATAGATCGAGACATCGCCCGTGATATCGCTGCCAACCAGGGGGCGTGCGCGCAGCAGGTCCAGCGCCCCCATCAGACCGGCCTCGCTGAGACGGCCCTGATCCCAGTTGGTGCGCGCCACCCGGGGATCCAGCACATCCTTGTCGATGGAGATGTAGAGCGGCCGGCCGGCCGCCTGCGCCTGCTCGCGCGCCAGGCAGTGCAGCAGCTCGGCCTCGTCCTGGAAGCCCTGGATGGCCTGCCCCAGCCCCGCGCGGCGGGCCCAGCCCACGTCGGCGCCCAGGCAGCGATAGCTCAGGCGCCCACGCCACAGCGGCAGCCAATGGTTCTCCCAGGCGTGGCGCCAGCCGGCGTCCGCCGAGCCGATACCGATCACCTGCACATGCCCGACATGGGGCAGGGCCGCCACGGCCCGAACCCAGGAACCGCAATGGATGGCCCAGGGGTAGCGCATATTGTCGGGATGGTTGTCGAAGACCAGCACGTCGAAGGGCCCGCGGTCGGCCAGGCGGGCCAGCAGGGCGGCACTCAGGTGGTGAAAGTCCCCGCTGCCCATGAACACCGTGCCCGGCTCGGCGGGCAGCTGCGGCTCGATGCCCGCCATGAAGCTCGCCAGGGTCGAGCGCCGGCAACCGAACCGCAGCGCCTCCTGATGGGCGCGCAAGTCCAGGCGCCGCTCGCCGGGCAGCGGCCCGACCGAGGCGTCCAGATCCAGCACCAGGGGCGCGCGTGGCACAACGCTCATCGCGACTGGGCCTGGCTGTGCCAGGCGTGGTCACCCTCGAACAGCGGCGCCAGCCGCCGCAGGGCCCAGCGCAGCCAGGCCCGGCGCGGGCGCACCGCATGCCGGGTCAGGCTGAAGCGCGCGCCCAGCGCCGCCTTGACCTGCGGGTCGGTCCAGCCCGCCACATAGGCGCGCAGCCCCCGTGCCAGGGCGTACTCCAGATTGACCATCCAGCTGACGAAGTAGAGGTTGTGCTGGCGCGCCTGCGGGTAGAGCAGGCCTATGGTCTTGTCGATCAGCAGGCCCTCCTGCTCGAACAGGAGATTCCAGCCGATCAGCCGACCCTCGGCGCGGTAGAGGAAGAGCCGCCCCGGCAGGGTGCCGTCCTGCAGCAGGGCGTCGAAGTAGTCCTGGCTGAGCAGATCGAAGTGGATCTCGCTCTGCGCGTACACATTCAGGTAGAGCTGGTAGATCTCCGCGCGCAGCGCCGCATCCGCCAGGCGCGGATCGCCGGTGGACCATTGCTCCAGATCCAGGTCGGCGCGGCTGCGCAGCTTGCGCCGCAGATCACGGCGGCGCCCGCTGGACAGGGCCGCCAGATAGGCCTCGATGTTCTCGAAATCAATCGGCACCCAGGCCAGGGCCTGACCCTGGAGCAACACAAAGCCGGCGCCGGCCAGGGCCTGGGCAAGCGCCTCGGCATGCTGGTTGTCCGCCTCGCCCAGCAGCGGCGACTGCTGGGGCAGGTCCTTGATCACCAGCAGTTCATGACGTGCCAGTTCCGGCCGCTCAGAGGCGGTCTCCAGCAGTTCGCGAACCTGCGCCTCGGCCGCCAGGCCGGCGCCCCCCAGCGGCAGGTACTCCGAGACCGTGCTGCCGGCAAAGCAGCCGCGCAGGCGCAGCCAGCGCCCCCAGATCCGGTACAGCGGCCAGGCGCTGATGCGCCGGCGCAGCCCGTCCTCCACCGTGGTCAGCAGGTCCAGCGGCGCCGCGAACAAGGGCGTGCCCGAGGCACTGAGCGCCACCGGAAAGCCTTGCGGCGGATGCTTGAGAAAGGCCCGCACCAGCGCCGCGGGCTCGACCAGAAAACGCCAGCCCGTGTCGCCAGCACCTGCACCCAGGCCCTCACTCAGGCCCTCACTCATGCCAGCGCGCAGGCCGGAGCCTGCCGAACCGGCTGGGGCAGCAGGGACGTGAAGAAATCGGCCGAGGCCTGGATCAGGCGCTCGCGCTCCTGGTCCACCGTGACCATGTGATAGCTCTCGGGCAGGATCAGGGTCTGCAGCGGCGTGGGAAGCCCGCGCCGCAGGATCTCCACATTGCGCAGGCTGGCCACATCGTCCTCCTGCGCGTGCACCGCCAGGCAGGGCACATGGACCTCCCCCAGCCGCGCGCGCACCCGGCGCGCCAGGCGGTAGAACTCCGCCAGCGAGGGCCAGGGATTGCCGGGCAGGCCGCCCGCCGCGCTGTCGCCGGCCAGCATGCTGCCGGCGATGCGGGCGCGGATGCGCTCATCCTTGATGCCGTAGGGCGGCGCCTCCATGAAGCTGCGTCCCCGCCCCAGCCCCAGGGCACAGACCCAGGGCAGCAGGAAGGACAGGCGTGCCACGGGCGGGATGGTCCAGCCGTCGTAGACAAAGGTCGTGCCATACAGGCCCAGGCCGCTGACCAGGCCGGGTCGCTCCATCGCCAGATGCAAGGCCAGCACCGCGCCCATGGAGAGCCCGGCCACGAAGAGCTGATCGACCTGGGACCGCAGCGCCAGCGCCGCCTCCTCCACGCTGGCCGTCCAGTCGCGCCAGCAGCTGGCCAGCAGGTCGGCCTCATCACCGCAATGACCGGCGAGCTGCATGCCATGCACGGTGAACCCGCGCGCATGCAGCCCCTTGGCCACAAAACGCATTTCAGCCGGGGTGCCTGTCAGGCCATGTATCAGGAGAACCCCTTGGGGCCCGCCCTGCAAAACGTAATCTGATCGCTTGATCATGAGAGGCACTGGTAGCAACGGCAGACGCTGCCGTCTTCATCTTTGCTACAGGTGGGCAGTTTACGGTTCGCGAAAACGTTTTCCCCGTCGACACTGGCTTCATGTTAAGACTCTCTTCAGGTACGAGGGCCGGCTGCACGCTGCTCCTGCTGCCGCTGCTCGTGGCCTGCGCCTCCTCGGTGGTATCGCCCCAGGCGGCCCGCCCCGGCCCGCAAGCCCAGTTGCGCGCCAGCGGAGACAGCGCCGAACCGACGAGCCAGCCTCCGGCGGAGACCCCCGGCCCCGGCGCCTGGTGGACGGCTTTTGCTGATCCGCAGCTGGACCGGCTGATCGAGCAGGCCCTGCGGCAAAGCCCGGACGTGCAGGCCGCGCGTCAGCGGCTGCAGGCCGCCAGAGCCCTCAGGCCCGCCGCCGAGGCCGCGCACAAGCCCGAGCTGTTTCTGCGCAGCGGCGCCGTCGCCACGCCCGACAGCCGCAGCGGCTGGCTCGAGCTGGGTTTCGACGCGCGCTGGGAGCAGCCGCTGTTCGGCCGGGATGTGGCGACGCAGACCCTGGCACAGATTGAGCTCGATCAGGCCGAGACCGCACTGGGTCAGGCCCGGCTGAGCCTGGCGGCCGAACTCGCCCGCGCCTGGCTGGAATGGCGGCATGAGCTGAACCGCGCGGCCGGTGCGCGCCTCGCGGCAGACAGCGAGAAGCAGCAGCTCCAGGGCCTGATGCGCCGGGCCGAACTCGGCCTGATCGCGGACAGCGCCATCCTGCCCCAGCAGCAGCGGCTCGCGACGGCGCAGGATGCGCAGCGCCAGATCGAGCAGCTGCTGCCCCTGCAGCGCCAGCGTCTGCAGATCCTGCTGGGTGATCTGCGGGCCGAGCTGCCCGCCCCCGCCCCGGCCGGCGGCAGCACCCCGACGGCGCTGGACAGCGTCCCCACGGCCTGGCTGCTGGACCACCCGAGCCTGCGCCGGGCGGAGCAGAGGCTGCGCCAGGCGGCAGCGCAGGCCGGTCTCGCCGAAGCCGATCGCTGGCCGCGCCTGGCCCTGGCGGCCAACCTCGGCGTGGCGCTCCCGGTGCTGGGTCGCCGCGCCGGCAACGACCCGATTCCCATGGTGGCCCTGGGCCCGCTGATCGACATTCCGCTGCTGGACGCCGGACGCCGTCGCGCCATGGTCACGGCGCGGGACCATGAGCTGCAGGCGGCCGTGCTGGAGCAGCGGCAAGCCGTGCTGCAGGCCCAGGCGGACGTGGAAGCCGCCTTGCTGCGACTGCAGCACAGCCAGGAGCGACGCCTGGCCGCGGAGCGAGGGCTGCTGACGCTGGATACGCAGGCACGGGGCCTGTCCGAGAAGGCCCGCATCGGGCTGAGTGCCGCCGCCCCGGACCCCGAACTGGAGCGGGCGCGCCAGGAGGCCCGCGAGCAGAGCCGGAACGCCCGGCTCGCGCAGGAGCTGGCCTATCTTGCTCTGTTCAAGGCCCTGGGACATCCGCTGCCCGAGCCCGCCCCCGCCGTGACGCCCGAGGTCGGCGGATGATCGCACTGGCCCGCAAGACCCTGCTGCATGAGTGGCGCCGCTTCCTGCCCGCGCTGCTGGCGGTTGCCCTCTCGGCCCTGCTCCTGCTGGTGCAGGCCGCCCTCGTGCAGGGCATCTTCGGCAGCGCGGCGGTCTTTGTTCAGACCTCGGGGGCCCAGCTCTGGGCTGGCTACCCGGGAACACGGAGCGTCGACCTCGGGCGGGCCATTCCGGCCGACACGGAGCTGGTCTTGCGCCAGGCCCCCGGGGTGCGGCGGGTCGAGCCCTTCCGCTGGATAGATGCCGACTGGCGGGCCGGCAGCGGCGCCCTGTCCATCTATGTGTCCGGCATAGACACCCAGGATCAGGCCCTGATGTTCCGTGCCCTGCTGAACACCGCGCAGCGTCAGCTGCTGCGCGAGCCCGAGTCGGTGATCGTGGACCGGGCCGATCTCGACAAGCTGGGTGTCAGCGTAGGCGGCGCCGCCCGCATCAATGGCCGCCGGGTGCGGGTGGTGGCCGCGCTGGACGGTCTGCGGGCCCTGGGGGCGCCCATCGTGCTGGCCTCGCTGGACACCGCGGCCCGGCTGCAGCCGCAAGAGCCCCGCTACAGCTACTACCTGGCCGACCTGCACCGTCCCGAGGAGGCGGCCCGCATCCAGGCCCGGCTGGCGCCGCAGGCGCAGGCCCTGGGGTTTGAGCTCTGGACGCGTGAGGCCTTTGCCCAGAAGTCGGTGCAGTTCTGGATGCTGGAGACCGGCGCCGGCCTGGCCGTGATCTTTCTGGCCATCGTGGTGGCCCTGGTCGGCGCCCTGATCACCAGCCAGACCCTGATGGCGGCCGTGGCCGGCAGCCGCAACGAGTACGCCACCTTGAATGCCCTGGGCGTGGGCCGCGCCGCGCTGTCCCGCGTGGTGCTGGAGCAGGCGGGCTGGATCGGTGTGGGCGGCCTGCTGCTGGGGGCGCTGCTGTCGGCCCTGGCCCTGGCCCTGGCCAGAAGCCATGCGGTCCCGGTGGAGATCCATGCCGGCATCAGCGCCCTGTGCGCGCTGTCGGTGCTGATCATCGCCCTGGTCTCAGGGCTGGCGGCGCTGCGCACGCTGCGGCACAGCGATCCGGCCAGCCTTCTGCGTTGAATCCATGAGTCTGATTGAACACGACCCGACACGGGCATTGATCGAGGCGCGCGGGCTGGTGAAGTCCTTCCGCAGCGGCACGCTGGACATTCCGGCCCTGCGCGAGGTGGAGCTGGATCTGTTCCCGGGCGAGCTGACCCTGGTGGCCGGTCCCTCGGGCTGCGGCAAGAGCACCTTGCTGGCCGCCCTCAGCGGCTTGCAGCGCCCCGATGCGGGCAGCGTGCAATCCCTGGGTCAGGCCCTGTGGTCGCTCAAGCCCGAGGCGCTGGAGCGCTTTCGCCTGCTCAGCACCGGCTTCGTCTTCCAGGGCTTCAATCTCTTCGGCGCCCTCAGCGCCCTCGAGCAGGTGATGCTGCCGCTGAGCTATCTGAAGCTGAGCCGTCGCGAAGTGCTGGCGCGCGCCCGCGCCGCGCTGGACGAGGTGGGGATGACGCCACGTGCCACGCTCAAGCCCGCCGAGCTCTCGGGCGGCGAGAAGCAGCGCGTGGCCCTGGCGCGGGCGCTGGCCAAGCGGCCCCGCCTCATCTTTGCCGACGAACCCACCAGCGCCCTGGACGCGGCCAGCGGCCAGCGCGTCATCGAGCTGCTGCACCGCGCGGCACGCGAGCATGGCGCGGCCGTGCTGTGCGTCAGCCACGACCCCCGCCTGCTGAGCCATGCCGACCGTCTGCTGCACATGGAAGACGGTCGCATCCTGGACGATGAGAGGCGCCGCCCCCTGGGGGCGCCCCTGGAGTGAGTACCTTGCCCAAATCAATGATGTCTTCTCTCTGGCGCCCCAGCCGCCGCCTGCTGCCCCTGGGGCTGGCCGCGCTGCTCGCGGCCTGCCAGCCAGCACAGGAAGAGCCCGCCCACCAGAGCGCCACTGCCGGCCCAGGCACCAGCGCGGTCATGGCACGGGGCTGGGTCGAGGTCGAGGGCGGCTTGCGCCGCCTCAGCGCCAGCCAGGCGGGCCGCGTTCAGCGCTGGCTGAGCGAGCCCGGCGCCCAGGTCGAGCCGGGGCAGGCCCTGGTTCAGCTGGTCGATGCGCAGGCCCGGCTGCAGCTGGATCAGGCCCGCGCCGAGCTGAAGCTGCTGCAGGCGCAGTCGGAAGTGCGGGCCGCTCAGCTGCCCACGCTGCGTCTGCGCGCGGAGCGGCTTCGCCAGGCCGCACGCCAGGGCCTGGGCGCTGCCCAGGAGGCCGACGACGCGCAGGCCGCCCTGGCCGAGCTGCAGGCGCAGCTGCGGGCCGACGGGGCGGCGCAGGACGTGGCCCGTCACCGGATTCAGCAGGCCCAGCTGGCACTGGAGGCGACCGTGGTGCGCAGCCCCATCGCCGGCCTGCTGCTTGAGCGCCAGGTGCAGGTCGGCGACCAGGTGGAAGCCGGCCAGCCGCTGCAGCAGCTGCTGCCCGCGCTGCCCGTGCTGGTGATCGCAGAGCTGGGAGAAACCGTGGCCGCTCAGGTGCGCCCCGGCATGAGCGCCGAGGTCCAGGCCGCATCCGCCCAGGGGCCGGTGCAGCGGGCACGCGTGCTGCGGCTGGGCGCCAGCTTCCGCGCCGCGCGTGCACCGGAAGAGGGTCAGGCGCCCGGCGACCAGCGCGTGCTGGAAGCCGTGCTCAGCCTGGAGCCCGGCAGCCTCAAGGTCGGGCAGCGGGTTCTGGTTCGCTTCCTGGATGAGACCCCGCCCGCCCCCAAGGCGCCCGCCGCCTCCACCCCAACCTCCAACCCGAACAAGAGCTGATGCACTGGACCCTGCTATGTGACTTCGACGGCACGATCTCCCTGGAGGACGTGACCGACTCTCTGCTGCTGCGCTTCGGCCGCCCCGGCTGGGACCGGCTGGAGGCCGACTGGCGCGAGGGCCGCATCGGCTCGCGCGAGTGTCTGGCGGGCCAGATTGCCCTGCTGGACTGCAGCGCCGACGAACTGGACGAGCACCTCGCCGGCCTGGAGATCGACCCGGACTTTCCGGCCTTCGTGGCCGCCGCGGAGCGTGCGGGGCATCGGCTGCACATCGTCAGCGACGGGCTGGATCTGGCCATAGGCCGGCTCCTGCGCCGGCACGGCCTGGGCCATCTGCCGGTGGCGGCCAATCGCCTGCTGCCCGAGGGGCCGCGTCGCTGGCGGCTCGACTTTCCGCATGCCGTCAGGGACTGCAGCAGCGGAACCTGCAAGTGCCGCTTTGCCGCCGAGCCGGATCGGCCGGTGCTGATGATTGGCGACGGTGCCTCCGACTTCTGCGTGGCCGGCCGTGCCGATCTGAACTGGGCGCGCAAGCGCCTGCTCGATCACTGCCTGGACCGCAATCTGCCGCATCGACCCGTTGCCAATTTCGCCCAGGCCCTGCGACAACTGCCGGAGCTCGAGCACCTCGAGCCGCGCACCTCACGCCTCCCCTCCCCTTCTCGATACAACAAGGAGTTCCCTCACAATGAATGACGCCAGCCTGCTTGCCGACGAGGCCCGCTACTGCTCTTTTGGCGACACGGTGCACTACGCCGATCCGCCCAAGATCTTCGAACGCTGCGAAGGCAGCTATCTCTATGACGGCCGCGGCACGCCCTTTCTGGACCTCCAGATGTGGTACTCGGCGGTGAACTTCGGCTACGGCAATGAGCGGCTGAACAATGTGCTCAAGCACCAGCTCGACACCCTGCCGCAGGTGGCCAGTCAGTATCTGCATCCCACCAAGATCCAGCTGGCCAAGGTCATCGCCGAGGACGCCAAGGCCAAATGGGGTCTGGACGGACGCGTGCATTTCAATGTCGGCGGCTCGCAGTCCATCGAGGATTCGCTCAAGCTGGTGCGCAATGCCAAGGGCGGCAAGGGCCTGATGTTCGCCTTCGAGGGGGGCTACCACGGCCGCACGCTGGGTGCCTCGGCCATCACCTCCAGCTACCGCTACCGCCGCCGCTACGGCCACTTCGACCGCGCGCACTTCCTGCCCTTCCCCTATCACTTCCGTGCGCCCAAGGGCATGAGCAAGGAAGAGTATGGCGAGCACTGCGTGCAGCAGCTCGCGCGCCTGTTCGACAGCGAGTACAACGGCGCCTGGGATCCCAAGGTGGGCGAGTGCGAGTACGCAGCCTTCTACGTCGAGGCGGTGCAGGGCACGGGCGGCTATGTGATCCCGCCCAAGAACTTCTTCACCGGCCTGAAGAAGGTGCTGGACCAGTACGGCATCCTGATGGTGGTGGACGAGATCCAGATGGGCTTCTACCGCACCGGCAAGCTCTGGGGCATCGAGCACTTCGGCGTCACCCCCGACGTGCTGGTGTTCGGCAAGGCCCTGACCAATGGCCTGAATCCCCTGGCCGGCCTGTGGGCGCGCGAGGAGCTGATCAACCCGACCGTGTTCCCGCCGGGCTCCACCCACTCCACCTTCGCCTCCAATCCGCTGGGCACCGCCATCGGCCTGGAGACGATGAAGATGCTGGCCGAGACCGACTATGAAAGCATGGTGATGGCCAAGGGCGCGCATTTCCTGGAGGGCCTGAAGGACCTGCAGAAGCGTCACCCCGAGATCGGTGAAGTGGACGGCCTGGGCCTGGCCCTGCGCGCCGAGATCTGCGAGGCCGATGGCTACACGCCCAACAAGAAGCTGGTGGACCGCATGGTCGACATCGGCCTGGCCGGCGCGCTGGAGCACAAGGGTCAGGCCATGGGCCTGGTGCTGGACATCGGTGGCTACTTCAAGAACGTCATCACCTTCGCGCCCTCGCTGCACATCAGCACCGAGGAGATCGATCTGGGCCTGGTCCTGCTGGACCAACTGCTCACCAAGGCCAAGAAGGGCTGATCGCTGCCGCCAGTGAAAAGGCCCGGCATTGCCGGGCCTTTTTTTCTGGGATCAGCGCCCGTGCGCGGAGACGGCTGTCGGCACGGAGCCGCCCTGGGAAGATGGGTCGAAGATCAGGGCGCCAGCGGGCCTCCCTCCGCTCATGTCCCCCGGCACCGGCCCGCGGCCGGCGCCTCCTCCTTGACTTCGCTGCGAGAGGCCCACTGCCGTCCTGATCCGCAAGGCCATGGCAGGCGCCTGATGGCAGGCGCCCAGGTCGGCCAAGGGCGGGGGACATGAGCGTAAGCACCCGCCCCTGCCCTCGGCAGCACTAACGCAGATGCCAACCGCCCTCCGCGCGCATGGGCGATGCGCTTTTCTTCGAGTCTGCGCGGTAGCGCTCAGTCCCAGCGCCGCAGCGCCAGCACGGCATTGAGCCCGCCGAAGGCGAAGGAATTGGAGAGCGCGGCCTCGATGCGGCGCTCGCGCGCCTGGTTGGGCAGCACATCGAGATCGCAGGCCGGATCGGCCTCGCGGTAGTTGATGGTCGGCGGCAGCACGCCCTCGCGCAAGGCCCCCAGCACCGCCAGCAGCTCCAGCGCGCCGGCCGCTCCCAGCGCATGACCGTGCATGGACTTGGTCGAGGACACGGCCAGCGCCTGGGCGTGCGCGCCGAAGACCGCGCGGATCGCCCGGGTCTCGGTCGCGTCATTGGCCTGGGTGCCAGTGCCATGGGCATTGATATAGCCGATCTGCTCGGGCGCCAGGCCGGCGTCCTGCAGGGCCAGACGCATCGCGCGGCCGGCGCCTTCGGCATCCGGCATCACGATGTCGGCGGCATCGGCGCTCATGCCCGCACCGGCCAGCTCGGCCAGGATGGTGGCGCCGCGGCGCTGGGCATGCTCCAGCGTTTCCAGCACGAACACGGCAGCGCCCTCGCCCAGCACCAGGCCTCGCCTGTCCTTGGAGAAGGGCCGGCACGCGTCATCGGCCAGCACCCGCATCGCCTCCCAGGCCCGCACCACCCCCAGGGTCAGACAGGCTTCGGCACCACCGGCCAGGGCCACGTCGGCCTGACCGCTGCGCAGCATCAGCAAGGCCTGAGCCAGGGCGTGATTGGAGGAGGCACAGGCACTCGACACGACAAAGGCCGGACCGCGCGCACCGAACTCCAGGCTCAGCTGCGAGGCCGGCGCATTCATCATCAGGCGCACGATGGTGAGCGGATGCAGCCGGGGATTGCCTTCGGCATAAAGACGGCGGTAGCTGGCATCGTGGGTGCTCTCGCCGCCCGCGCCGCTGCCGATCACCACGGCGCTGCGCTCGGACAGTTCCGGCGCCCTCAGGTCCAGCCCGGACTGCGCGACAGCCTCCCGGGCCGCCACCAGGGCGTACTGGCAGGTCAGGTCCAGCAGCTGCAGACGCTTGTCATCGAAATGCTGTGCGGGATCGTAGCCCCGCACCTCGCCGGCAAGCGGCGCCTTCAACTCATGGCCGGCCAGACGCTCGAACGGGCCGATGCCGGAGCGCCCCTCGCGCATGGCCTGCCAGCTCTGGGCCGCGGTGAGGCCCAGCGGCGTGATGGCGCCGGCCCCCGTGATGACGACCCGCGTGCGCTCAGGCCGCTGCATTCGCGGCCTTGGCGTTCACCAGCGCCTGCACGGAGCGCAACAGGTCGCCGACGGTACTGCTGTTGAAATTGGCGTCCTGCTCGGGGACGGAAATGCCGAAGCGGTCCTCGATCTCGAACACCACCTGGATGGCGTCGAGCGAGTGAACGTCCAGGTCCTGCATGGTGGCGTCGAGCGAGATCTTCTCGCGCGGGATCTGCGCTTCCTTGGCAATGATGTCGAAGATGGTCTTCTCGAGGTCGTTCATGATCTGCAAAGCCTGGGGTCAAAGGCGCCAACTATTATGGAGGCCGATTGCCGCGCAGCTTTAGGCTTGTATGAAGATTTGCTCGCGTCATCCCCGCCCTATTGATAAGCCCCCATCCCCCAAGACATGCTCACGGCCGGCCTCTGGCTCCTGAATCTTCTGCTCGACACCTGCGGTCAACTGGCCTTCAAGGCCGCCGCCTCCGATCCCCGAATCGAGCAGGCGCCACGCCGCTGGACCGCCATGGCGGCACGCCCCTGGGTCTGGATAGGCCTGCTCTGCTACTGCGCGGAGTTCTTCACCTGGATGGCTTTTCTGAGCCTGGTCCCTCTGTCGCACGGCGTGCTGCTGGCTGCGGCCGGCGTGGTGACCGTGATGCTGGCCGGACGCTGGCTCTTCAATGAACAACTCCTGCCGCTGCGCAGTGCCGGCATCGCGCTGATTGCCCTGGGCGTGGTCCTGGTTGGCCTCGGAGCTGCACCATGAAACTTCGCGGCTACGCCCTGGGCTTTGGCTGCCTGATGCTGCTGGACACGCTGGCCCATGTGTTCTTCAAGTTCGCCGCCGATGCCAGTGCGCCGGCCTCGGTCGATCTGGACTGGGTGCTCCGTGTGGCGCTGCTGCCCTGGACCTGGGGCGCGGTGGCCTGCTACATCGCCACCTTCTTTCTCTGGATGACCTTGCTGCGCAGCGCGCCGGTCGGCCCGGCCTTTGCCGCTTCACACCTGGAAACCGTGGGCGTCGTCGTGGCCGGCATGCTGGTGTTCGGCGAACGCATCAGCCCTTTGCAATGGGCGGGTGCCGCGCTCATCTTGGGCGGCATCCTGTGCCTGGCGCTCAGCGAGAAACGACTGGAAAACGCCCGACAGGCCGAGCGCTGAGAACTGCGGTATACTCGGCGCCTCTGCACTGGGAACCTTGGCTCCGCCAAAGACAGGCCTCAGTCAGAACGCGGGGCAACCTGGTCAAGAACTCACGACCAATACGCCAGGCAAAAGCCCCATGAGCCGGCCTCCCAAGCCGGTCCTTGTTCGAGCTCTACGCTCGATACCAGCCCCGCAGCCCTTCCCTTGATCTCTTTCGCTCGGCACATGGCGACAGCTGTGCCCGGAAACCGATGGGGAAAGCCGCGCAGGTTCCCGACCCCGTGACAGGACACGGCGTCGATTCACCCGCCACATCCAAAAACCGCGCCAAGACGGATAGCCATAGCCGATCAAGGCGCACACCTCAAAGAAACTATGCAAACCAAAAGCATTGAGGTGGGGCGTTACCTTGTCTCACCGATGATCAAACCCCATGCCGACGGCGGATTCAGCGCCGCGGTCTCCATCCGCTCGGGCCAGGGCATGGCCAGCCATGACCGCGTCATGCGCTTCGTGCCCCGCTTCGAGAGCCCACGCGCCGCCCTGCGCTACGCCAAGGCCGAAGGCCTGGCCTGGGTCCAGGCCCACTGAACCTCGGCTGACACGCTCAGCCCAAACAAAAGGCGCCCCGCAGGGCGCCTTTTTCATGGAGCGGCCGCAGCCGTCCGGTCCGATCAGGAGGCCGGCTTGGCCTCGTCGGCCGCACCGCCGCCCAGCACCTTGTAGAGCTGCACGCGGTTCAGGGCCTTGGCCAGGCGCACCTGCAGCAGGGCCTGCTGGGCCGCATAGCTGGCGCGCTGGGCATCCAGCAGCTCCAGGGAGTTGGACACACCGTTGCCGAAGCGCAGCTCCACCAGGGCCAGGCGCTGGGCCTCGGCGCGGGCCTGCAGCTCCTGGCCGCCAAGCTGCTCGTCCAGCGTGGCCAGGCCGGCCAGGGCATCGGCCACCTCGCGGAAGGCGGTCTGCACCGTCTTCTCGTACTGCGCCAGGGCGATGCCCTGATTGGCCTTGGCCACCTCGATATTGGCCTGGTTGCGGCCGGCATCGAAGATGGGCATCAGGATCTGCGAGGCAAAGCTCCAGGCGCTGTTGCGGAACAGGTCCGAGAGCTGGGTGCTGGCCGTGCCGGCACTGGCGGTGAGCGTGATGCTGGGGAAGACCGCCGCACGCGCCGCGCCGATATTGGCATTGGCGGCACGCAGCTGCTGCTCGGCCTGCAGCACATCGGGACGGCTGACCAGCACCTCGGAGGGCAGGCCCGCCGGCACGCGCGGCAGCTGCAGGGCCTGCAGCGGCTGGGCTGCCGGCAGGCTGACTGGCAGGGGCTGACCCACCAGCAGCACCAGGGCGTTCTCGGCCTCGTCGCGCGCACGCTGGGCGGCAGCCAGGCTGGCCCGGGCCGCGCCGGCCGCGGACTCGGCGCTGGAGAGATCCAGCTGCGAGGCCGCGCCCACATCGAACTTGGTGCGGCTGAGCTTGAGGCTGTCCTCGCGCGTGGCCAGGGTCTGGCGGCTGAGCGTCAGCAGTTCTTCGGCGGCCTGCAGATTCAGCTGGGCCGCGGCCACGCCGGCCACCAGGCTCAGGCGGGCGGCGCGCTGGCCCTCGGCCGTGGCCAGGTAGCTGGCCAGCGCCGACTCGCTGTTGTTCTTCAGCTTGCCGAAGAGATCCAGCTCATAGGCCGTGACCTGCAGACCGGCCTGGTAGACGCCGTTGATCGTGCCGCTGCCGTTGCTGGCGGGCGAGCGCTGACCGGACAGGCCGGCGCTGACCGTGGGCCAGCGCGCGGCATCGCTGATGCGGTACTGGGCGCGCGCCTTGTCCACATTCAGCAGGGCCACGCGCAGATCGCGGTTGTTCTGCAGGGCCAGCTCGATCAGGGCGCGCACGCGGGCGTCGCCGGCATAGAACTGCTGCCAGGGCAGCTCGGCGGCCTTGGGCGCCTGGGCGGCCTCGGCCGGCTTGGCGGCGCTGGGCCAGTCGCCCGCCACCGGGGCGGCGGGACGCTGGTACTCGGGCGCGAGGTTGGCGCAGCCGGCCAGCAGCAGGGCCGCGGCCAGGGCGCTCAGGGAGGAGAAGGTCTTGTAGCTCTTGTTCATGGATCAAACCCCTTCGGCGTCACGCACCGGATTGGCTTCCAGCTCATGCGCGTACATCTTGCGCTGGCGCTCACTGCCCTTGAAGATGCGCCGCACCACCAGGAAGAAGATCGGCACGAAGAAGATGGCGAGCACCGTGGCGGTGATCATGCCGCCCATGACGCCGGTGCCGATGGCGCGCTGGCTGCCCGAGCTTGCGCCGGTCGCGATCGCGAGCGGCAGAACGCCGAGCGTGAAGGCGAGCGAGGTCATCAGGATCGGGCGGAAGCGCAGGTGGCAGGCCTCGATGGTCGCATCGATCAGCGACCTGCCGTCCTCCATCAGTTCCTTGGCGAACTCGATGATCAGGATCGCGTTCTTCGCCGAAAGGCCGATGATCGCGATCAGGCCCACCTTGAAGTACACGTCGTTGGACATGTCGCGCATCGTGACCGCGATGACCGCACCGATGACGCCGAGCGGCACCACGAGGATGACCGCGAACGGGATCGACCAGCTTTCATAGAGCGCCGCAAGGCACAGGAACACCAGCAGGATCGAGAGGCCGACGAGGATCGGCGCCTGCGAACCGGACTGGATTTCCTGCAGCGACTGGCCCGTCCACTCGTAGCCGAAGCCCGGCGGAAGCTGGGCGGCCAGCCGCTCCATCTCGGCGATCGCATCGCCCGAGGAGAAGCCCGGCTTGGTGTCGCCGCTGAGGCGCATGGACGGATAGCCGTTATAGCGCGTGGCCTGCATCTGGCCCGTGATCCAGCGCGTGCTGGCGAAGGCCGAGAGCGGCACGCTCTTGCCCGCGGTATTGGTCACGTTCAGGGCCAGCAGGTCCTCGGGCGTCATGCGGGCCACGGCGTCGGCCTGCACCACCACGCGCTGCATGCGGCCGCTGCTCGGGAAGTCGTTCACATAGGCCGAGCCCAGCTGCGTGCCCAGCACGCGGGCCAGCACATCGAAGTTGACGCCCAGGGCCTGGGCCTTGTCGCGGTCGATGTCGATCTGCAGCTGCGGCGCATCTTCCAGGCCGTCCGGACGCATGCCCGTGATCAGCTTGCTCTTGCTGGCCATGCCCATGAGCTGGTTGCGCGCGGCCAGCAAGGCCTCGTGACCCAGACCCGCACGGTCCTGCAGGCGCAGGGCGAAGCCGGTGGCATTGCCCAGCTCAGGGATGGGCGGCGGCGAGAGCGGGAAGATGAAGGCATCACGCACGCCGAACATCATGGCGCCCATGGTGCGCTGCGCCAGCGCCTGGGCGCTGTGCTCGGCGCCGTGGCGCTCGTCCCAGGGCTTGAGCGGCACGAACACCAGGGCGGCGTTCTGGCCCTGACCCGAGAAGGAGAAGCCGATCACGCCCACGGTGTCCGCCACCTCGGGCTGCTTGCGCAGGAAGTCTTCCACCGTCTTGACGGCGGCCTCGGTGCGGTTGGTCGTGGCGCCCGGGGGCAACTGCACATTGACGATCAGGTAGCCCTGGTCCTCGTTAGGCAGGAAGGAGGTGGGCATGCGCACATAGAGCCAGCCCACGAGGGCGACCACGGCAAGGAAGGCCACCATCATGCTGGGGCTGCGCTTGAGCAGCTTGGCGACCCAGCCCTCATAGCCCTTGGAGCTGCGGTCGAAGCCGCGGTTGAACCAGCCGAAGAAGCCGCGCTTGGTGTGGTGATGGCCCTTCGGAACCTGCTTCAGGAAGCTGCCGGCAAGCGCAGGCGTCAGCGACAGCGCGAGGAAGGCCGAGAAGAGGATCGAGACGACCATCGTCAGCGAGAACTGCTGGTAGATGACGCCGACCGCGCCCGGGAAGAAGCCCATCGGAATGAACACCGAGGCGAGCACCAGCGTGATGCCGATGACGGCGCCGGTGATCTGCTTCATCGCCTTGCGGGTCGCCTCCTTCGGCGGCAGCCCCTCTTCCGACATGATGCGCTCGACGTTTTCAACGACGATGATGGCGTCGTCGACGAGAATGCCGATGGCGAGCACCATGGCGAACATCGTCAGGACGTTGATCGAGAATCCCATGGCGAGCATGACGGCACAGGTGCCGAGCAGCGCGACGGGAACGACGAGCGTCGGGATGATGGTGTAGCGGATGTTCTGCAGGAACAGGAACATCACGAGGAACACGAGGCCGACGGCTTCGAGCAGCGTGTGGACCACCTGGGTGATGGAGATCTTGACGAACTTGGAGGAGTCGTAGGGAACGCTGTACTCGACGCTGGCCGGGAAGTACTGCTTGAGTTCTTCCATGCGCTGCTTCACCGCGGTGGCCGTGCCCAGGGCATTGCCGCTGGGCGAGAGCTGCACACCGATGCCGGTGGAGGGCTGGCCGTTCAGGCGGGCGTAGGTGCCGTAGTTCTGGCCACCCAGCTCCAGGCGCGCCACATCCTTGAGGCGCACGGTGGAACCGTCGGCATTGGCACGCAGCACGATCTTGCCGAACTGCTCCACGTTCTCCAGCTGGCCCTTGACCACCACGGTGGCCGACATGGTCTGGCTGGAGAGGTTGGGGCGGTCACCCATCACACCGGCGGGCACCAGGGCGTTCTGCGCCGCGATGGCGGCATTGACCTCGGCCGGGCTGATGCCGAAGGACAGCATCTTGGCCGGATCCAGCCAGATGCGCATCGCGCGCTCGGTACCGAAGAGCTGGGCCTGACCCACACCGGGGATGCGCTGGATCTCGGGCACGATATTGCGGGCGGCATAGTCACCCAGCGCAATCGGGTCCTGTGAGCCGTCCTTGGACGACAGGATCACGAAGAGCAGGAAGTTGTTGCGCGCCTTGTCCACGCGCACGCCCTGCTGCGTCACAGCCGCCGGCAGGCGCGGGCTGGCGCGCGAGAGGCGGTTCTGCACCTCGACCTGGGCCAGGTCGATATTGGTGCCGGACTCGAAAGTCACGGTGATGGCGCCGGTGCCATTGGCCTGGCTGACCGATTCCATATAGGCCAGGCCGGGCGCGCCATTGAGCTCCTGCTCGATGACGGAGATCACGGCCTCGTCCAGGGTCTTGGCCGAGGCGCCGGGGTAGGCGACGTTGATGGACAGCGAGGGCGGCGCCACCGTGGGGTATTGCGCCACCGGCAGCTGGGTGATGGCCACCCCGCCGAACACCAGGATGAAGAGCGCGATCACCCACGCGAAGATGGGGCGATCAATGAAGAAACGAGCCATATTGCAGACCTCTTGCGCTTAGCGGCTGGCGGCCGAGGCCGGGGCTTGCGGGGCCGAGGCCGGTGCGGCACCCGGGGCGGCCGCGCTGGCCGCACTGGCCGCGAACGGCACCGGCTTGACCGGCGCGCCCGGCACGAACATCTTCTGGAAGCCGTCGGCAATCACTTGCTCGCCCGGCTTCAGACCTTCCAGCACCACCCACTGATTGCCCTCGGCGCCGCCGATCTTGACCTTGCGGGG
This sequence comes from Shinella sp. XGS7, assembly GCF_020535565.1. Lineage (NCBI taxonomy): Bacteria > Pseudomonadati > Pseudomonadota > Alphaproteobacteria > Hyphomicrobiales > Rhizobiaceae > Shinella > Shinella sp. XGS7. The sequence goes on from NZ_CP084758.1 coordinate 159,771, forward strand.
CTGGGGCTTGCTGTCGGGGCCCACCACCAGCACCGTGTCGCCGGCGCTGCCGCGGGTCACGGCCTGCTGGGGCAGCAGGATGGCGGACGGCAGCTCGGCCTGGGCCAGGCGCACACGCACATACTGGCCCGGCAGCAGGGCTCCGTCGGCATTGGGCACCTCGGCGCGCAGGGACACCTGGCCCGAGGTGGTGTCCACCGTCAGATCGGTGAAGAGCAGCTTGCCCGGCTTGCTGCTGCCGTCGTCCAGCAACACCTGCACCTGGGCGGCATTGTTGCCGGCGCTGCGCATCTGACCCTTGGCCAGGGCACGCTTGAGCTGCTGCACCTCGTTGGCCGACTGGGTGAAGTTCACATAGACGCTGGAGGTCTGCTGGATCAGGGCCAGCTGGGTGGCCTCGCCGGCGCTGACCAGGGCACCCTCGGTGACCAGGGCGCGGCCGATGCGGCCCGAGATGGGCGCGCTGACGCGGGCGTAATCCAGATTGAGCTTGGCCGTGGCAATGGCGGCCTTGGCGGCGGCCACATCGGCCTCGGCCTGCTTGGCGCTGGCCACGCTCAGCAGGTATTCCTGCTGGCTGATGGCCTTGGCCTCGACCAGGGGCTTGTTGCGCTCGGCCAGGGCCGCGGCCTGGCTCAGATTGGCCTGGGCCTTGGCCAGGCTGGCCTGGGCACTGTCGAACTGGGCCTGATAGGGCGCGGGATCAATCTGGAACAGGGACTGGCCGGCCTTGACCTCGGAGCCCTCGGTGAACAGGCGCTGCAGCACCACGCCGTTGACGCGGGCACGGACCTGGGCGGTGCGCAGGGCCTCCACGCGGCCGGGCAGCTCGGTCTGCACCGGCACGGCCTGCTCGGCCACCGTCACCACGCCCACCACGGCCGGCGGCATGCCGCCACCGCCCGGACCGGCCGGGGCGCCGCCTTCCTTGGAGCAGCCCGCCAGCACGGCGGCAATCGCCACCGTCAGGGGCAGCAGGTAGAGCATCCGACTGCCCAGGCTGAGCGGAGCGTGGTCGGCGGTTTCTTGGGTCTTTGCTGAGCAGATCACGGATGAGGCCTCTCTTCGAAGAATTCCGGCGCGCACAAGGCCGGCGACAAACGCACGACGTTTGACGCCGGCGGCTTGAACTCAGGGATGTCCCGCAGTATACACATACATACGTGAATGTATGTAAATCCGTTTAAAATGGTGGGGTCATGGCACGCAAGACCAAGCAAGAGGCGCTCGAGACGCGCCACAAACTCCTCGATGCTGCGGAACAGCTGTTCCAGCGGCAGGGGGTCTCCCGCACCTCGCTGCAGCAGATCGCCGAGGCCGCCGGCCTGACCCGCGGCGCGGTCTACTGGCACTTCAAGGACAAGGCCGAACTCTTCCAGGCCATGATGGACCGCGCCACCATGCCCCTGGAAGAGGGCATGACCCCGCCCGACGCGGTGGAATCCACCCCGCTGAGCCTGGTGGAGCTGCGCTGGGGCCTGGTGAACATCTTCCACTGCGCGGTGCACAACGAGCGCACCCGCCGCGTCTTCGAGATCGCGATGAAGAAGGTGGAGTACACCGGGGAGCTGCAGGCCCTGCAGGAGCGCAAGCTCCAGGCCATGCAGGGCTGGCGGGCGCAGAACCGCGCCGCCTTCGAGCGCGCCATCGCCGAGGGCCTGCTGCCGCCCGGCCTGAACGTGACCCTGGCGGCGGTGGCCCTGGTGGCCCTGGTGGATGGTCTGCTGCATCAATGGATCATCGACCCCGAAGGCTTCGACCTGATGGAAGTGGGACAGACCGCCGTTGAAGGCTTCCTCGGCAGCCTGGTGGGCGGCGTTGAAACCAGCCTGCTGCCGCCCCTGAGTGCGGCCGAACGCGAGCGCCTGGGCCTGGCCGGTGCTTGCAGCGTGGCGCGAAGAACGGAACAAATCCACCGCGAAGCCCCATGAATTGCCGGGCTAACACCGGGAAATGACCGGGTTTGCCCCAGGTCAAGGGACAATAGCGGGTTGCCCGCCAGCCGCCTAGCCCTATGTCCGCCCACGCCGCCATCGCCCCGCCCAAGCCCGCCAAGACCCTGACCGGCTACAAGCCCTTCTGGGCCAAGCGCTTCGGCCCGGCCCCCTTCCTGCCCATGAGCCGCAAGGAGATGGAGCAGCTGGGCTGGGACAGCTGCGACATCATCATCGTCACCGGTGATGCCTATGTGGACCACCCCAGCTTCGGCATGGCGGTGATCGGCCGCACGCTGGAGGCGCAGGGATTCCGCGTGGGCATCATCGCGCAGCCGGACTGGCAGAGCGCCGAGCCCTTCAAGGCGCTGGGCAAGCCGAATCTGTTCTTCGGCGTGGCGGCCGGCAATATGGATTCGATGATCAACCGCTACACGGCCGACCGGAAGATCCGCTCGGACGATGCCTACACCCCTGGCGGCGAAGGCGGCAAGCGGCCCGATCGCGCCACCCTGGTCTACACCCAGCGCTGCAAGGAAGCCTGGAGCGATGTGCCGGTCATTATCGGTGGCATCGAGGCCTCGCTGCGCCGCATCGCCCACTACGACTACTGGCAGGACAAGGTGCGTCGCTCCATCCTGGTGGACGCCAAGGCCGACCTGCTGGTCTACGGCAATGCCGAGCGCGCCATCATCGAGATCGCGCACCGCCTGGCGCGCCGCGAGCCGGTGACCCAGATCACCGATGTGCGCGGCACCGCCTTCATGCGCCGCGACGACCACACCGGCCTGGACGAATGGTTCCAGATGGACTCCACCACGGTGGACACGCCGGGCCGCATCGACGAGCTGATCAGCCCCTACCAGACCGTGGAAGAAACCGCGGCCGACAAAGGCGCCAGCTGCGCCGCGGGCGAGAAGCCCGGCGCGCCCGACGCGCCCAAGCCCATCACGGTGCATCCCCGCGCCAAGCTGACCCTGCCGCCGCGCGAGAAGACCGTGCTGCGCCTGCCGGCCTATGAGCAGGTCAAGAGCGACCCGGTGCTTTACGCCCACGCCAACCGCGTGCTGCATCTGGAAACCAACCCCGGCAATGCCCGCGCCCTGGTCCAGGCCCATGGCGACCGCGACCTCTGGGTCAACCCGCCGCCCATCCCGCTCTCCACGACCGAGATGGACCATGTGTTCGACCTGCCCTATGCCCGCGCTCCGCATCCGAGCTATGCCGACGAGCAGGGCAGCCACGACGGCGCCACCAAGATCCCGGCCTGGGAGATGATCCGCTTCAGCGTGAACATCATGCGCGGCTGCTTCGGCGGCTGCACCTTCTGCTCCATCACCGAGCACGAGGGCCGCATCATCCAGAGCCGCTCGGAAGACAGCGTAATCCGCGAGATCGAGGAGATCCGCGACAAGGTCAAGGGCTTCACCGGCGTCATCTCCGACCTGGGCGGCCCCACGGCCAATATGTACCGCATCGGCTGCAAGAGCCCCGAGATCGAAGCCGCCTGCCGCAAGCCCAGCTGCGTCTACCCCGGCATCTGCCAGAACCTGCAGACCGATCACGGCCCCCTGATCAAGATGTACCGCCGCGCCCGCGCGCTCAAGGGCATCAAGAAGATCCTGATCGGCTCGGGCCTGCGCTACGACCTGGCCATCAAGAGCCCCGAGTACATCAAGGAGCTGGTCACCCACCATGTGGGCGGCTATCTGAAGATCGCGCCCGAGCACACCGAGGGCGGCCCGCTGTCCAAGATGATGAAGCCGGGCATCGGCACCTACGACAAGTTCAAGCAGCTCTTCGAGCAGGCCAGTGCCGAGGCCGGCAAGAAGCAGTACCTGATCCCCTACTTCATCGCCGCCCACCCCGGCACCTCGGACGAGGACATGATGAGCCTGGCGGTCTGGCTCAAGAAGAACGGCTTCCGCGCCGACCAGGTGCAGACCTTCTACCCCAGCCCCATGGCCACGGCCACGGCCATGTACCACTCCAGCAAGAACCCGCTGAAGAAGGTCACGCGCGACAGCGAGGACGTGGACATCGTGCGCGGCGAGCGCCGCCGCCGCCTGCACAAGGCCTTTCTGCGCTACCACGACCCCAACAACTGGCCGGTGCTGCGCGAGGCGCTCCAGGCCATGGGCCGGGCCGACCTGATCGGCAATGGCAAGCACCACCTGATCCCCAGCTACCAGCCGCTCACGGACGGCAGCTACCAGAGCGCGCGCCGCAAGAATTCCAGCAGCGCCGCCCTGCCCCATGCCAAGCCCACGGTGGCCGCCAAGGCCGCCCCGGCCAAGACCGGTGCCGGCGCCGGCCGCGTGGCCCCGCCAAAGCCCGTCAAGGGCCGGCTGCTGACCCAGCACACGGGGCTGCCTCCGCGCGTGACCGGCAGCGCCAAGCCGCCCGCCGGCAAGAAGCCGCGCTGAGGCCCGCGGCGCGCCCTAGCGCGGCGCGCGCAGCAGCTCGATCAGGCGCCGCCCCAGCCGCCACCAGCCCAGGCCCGCGCTGATCCAGCGCAGGGCCCGCCCCGGCCGGCGCAGGGCCAGCAGCCCCAGGGCCAGCGCCCCCAGGCGCGGCCACCAGCCGCGGCCGGTTCCGGCCGTGGCCAGGCCCTGGCGCAGGCCGGTCCACAGCGACCAGCCCTGCTCCGCCCAGCCCAGGGGACGCTGCAGGGCCTGCAGGTCCTCGCGCAAGGCGCCGCGCAGCTCGGCGCTGCGCAGGCGCAGCATCAGCTGGCGCTGGCGCAGCTCGCGTTCGGCGGCATCCAGCATCAGTTGGGCCCTCCGCCCAGCTCCTCGCGGTCCCGTCCCAGCTCGGCCAGGCTGGCGGCGAACAGGCCACTCGGGGCGGCCAGGCGCTCGCGCGCCCGGGTCCACAAGAACCAGGCCAGCCCCAGGTAGACGGCCCCCAGCAGCAGGGCGGCCAGCCAGCGCCAGGCGTCGGGACTCAGCAGCACGATGGCCAGGCTCAGCAGGCCCAGGGCCATGCCACCAAAGAGCAGGGCCAGCAGCGCGCCCAGCAGGGCGCCGAAGAGGCGCAGCTTCTCCGCTTCCAGCTCCGTGCCCAGCAGGCTCAGACGCAGCTGCAGCAGCTCCAGCACATGATCCAGCAGACGCCGCAGCGCCTCCATCAGGCCGCTCGGGGCCGCTGCGGCGCCCGGCTCTTGCTTGCCCATCCCTGCTCCTTCTCCGGTCTGATCCAGACCATGAAGCTTAAACCGGCCCTAGGACTTTCCCGGCGACTCGCGGCTGACTTGCCACAAAGCCGGTTTTGCAATGTCTGACAGACAGGTAAATCGTCTATAACCCGAGCTTCGGCAAGCGCTTTCACCAAAGCCGGACCGGAACAAGACCAGTACTTTCTGCGACCATGTCAAGGAGACCGTCCCAGCGTGACGGCACAGGAACCGCCCATGTCCGAGAACCAGGAGCCAGCCGGAGCAGCCTCGCCGGGCACTCACCCCGACGACGACGATCTGCTGGAGTTCGTGGACGGCCCCGAAGGCGCCGCAGAGTCCCTATCCGGTCCGGCCACGGTGCCCTGGCAGGTCCTGATCGTCGATGACGATGCCGATGTGCACAAGGCCACCGAGCTGGCCATGCAGGGCCTGCTGATCGAGGGCCGCCCCCTGAGTTTTCTGCACGCCAGCTCCGCCGCCCAGGCCCATGAGCTGATGCGCCGCGAGCATGATCTGGCGGTGGTGCTGCTGGACGTGGTGATGGAGTCCGAGGACGCCGGTCTGCAGCTGGTGCGCCAGATCCGCGAAGACCTGAACCAGCATGCGGTGCGCATCGTGCTGCGCACCGGCCAGCCCGGCTATGCGCCCGAGATCGAGACGGTGCAGGCCTATGACATCAACGACTACAAGACCAAGTCCGAGCTGACCCGCACCCGGCTCTACACGGTGCTCACCGCGGCCATCCGCTCCTACAAGCAGATCTGCGCGCTGGAGTCCAACCGCCAGGGCCTGGAGCTCATCGTCGAGGCCAGCACCGAGCTCAGCCGCCTGCGCGGCCTGCACCGCTTCGCCGAGGGCGTGGTCACCCAGATCTGCGCCCTGCTGGGCATCCTGCCCGAGGGCCTGGTCTGCGCCCAGGCCGGCAGCGACGGCCCCGGCGATCTCTGCGAGATGCGCATCATCGCCGCCGCCGGCCAGTACAGCGGCCTGATCAACACCCCGCTGCCCAGCGTGCAGGTGGCCCATGTGCGGGAGCAGCTCACGCGCTGCCTGCAGGCACGCCAGCATCTCTTTGACGAACCCGGCGGCACCTGCCTGTTCTTCGGCCTGGCCAATGGCCGGGCCATGGCCGCCCTGGTGGAGACCGGCCGCGCACTCAACAGCATGGAGCTGCAGCTGCTGCGCGCCTTCTGCTCCAACATCTCGGTGGGCTTCGAGAACGTGGTGCTCTATGGCCAGCTGCTGGACCAGGCCCATCAGGACCCGCTGCTGCGCCTGCCCAACCGGGTGCGCTTCATCGAGCTGCTGGACCAGAACCTCAAGGAGCCCGGCGGCATCACCCTGGCCCTGATCGACCTGGACGACTTCGCCGATGTGAACGACGCCTTCGGCCATGCCTTTGGCGACCAGGTGCTGCAGGCCGTGGCCCAACGCCTGGGCGAGTGCCTGGGCTTCAACACCTCTATGGCCCGCGTGGCGGCCGATGCCTTCGGCCTGATAGGCCCCGAGGAACTGGTCAACAGCGAGCGCATACGCTCCGCCTTTCTGGACCCCTTCGAGGTGGCCGGCGAGCGCCTGCAGATCTCGGCCACCACCGGCCTGGTGCGCCTGACCGACTCCGCCGCACGCGGCTCCGAGTTGCTGCTGGACGCCCAGATCGCGCTCAAGCGCGCCAAGCAGCAGCACCGCGGCGCGGCCCAGTACTTCTCGCCCGAGATGGGCACCGATGCGCGCGAGCGCTTCAAGCTGCTCAAGGGCCTGCGCGCCGGCTTCGAGGAGAACCGCCTCTTCGTGGTCTACCAGCCTCAGGTGGATCTGGGCAGCAAGCGCGCCCTGGGCGCCGAGGCCCTGCTGCGCTGGCGCACGGCGGACGGCGCCTTTGTGCCGCCCGACCAGTTCATCCCCCTGGCCGAGCAGAGCGGCCTGATCATCAGCATCGGCGAGTTCGTGCTGCGCACCGCCTGCCACCAGCTGCGCCGCATGGAGGATCGCGGCTACCGCGATTTCCGCATGTGCGTGAACATCTCCCTGGCCCAGTTCCGCCACCCCGGCTTCATCGCCAGCCTGGAACGCGCCCTGCAGGACACCGGCATCAACCCCTGCAATCTGGAGCTGGAGATCACCGAGTCCATGGCCATGGAAGACAGCACCCTGGTGCGCCAGCTGCTGTCCGAGATCAAGCGCAGCGGCGCCACCGTGGCCATCGACGATTTCGGCACCGGCTTTTCCTCGCTCTCCCAGCTGCGCCAGCTGGAGGTGGGTCGACTCAAGATCGACCGTGCCTTTGTGCGCGAGGCCCAGCATTCCAGCGCCGGCCTCACCATCGCCCACATGGTCATCAATCTGGGCCGCGGCCTGGGCCTGACCGTGATCGCCGAGGGCGTGGAGACCGAGGAGCAGCGCCAGCAGCTGCTGGCCCTGGGCTGCCACGAGGGCCAGGGCTGGCTCTTTGCCAAGCCCATGCCGGCCGATCAGCTGGAGCAGTGGATGGGCGAGCAGCCGGCCGCCGCCTGAGCCGCGCGCCGCCCCATGAAAAACAGGCCCCGCGGGGCCTGTTTTGCTGTGGCGCGAAAGCCGGGCTTCAGCGCCGCGCGATCAGCATGCCCAGCAGCAGGCCCACGCCAGCGGCCACGCCGATGGACTGCCAGGGGTTGTCATGCACATAGGCATCGGTGGCGCGGCCCGCGGCCTTGGCGCGCTCGACCGCCGCCTCCTGCAGATCATGCAGATTGTCCTTGGCGCGCTCCAGCGTGGCCTGCACCTTGGCACGGAGTTCGGCCGCGCCCTCGCCGGCCTGGCCGGCCGTAGCGCGCAGCAGGCTTTCTGCTTCGGCAACGACGGCGTGCAGATCGCTAACCAGTCGTTCTTTCTGAGCTTGAGTTGTGGGCATGACACTCTCCTTGTCAGCAGGGTTGCAGGAAGCGCTTAGGCTACCACCATGTTATGTCGCCACGCTGTAGGACGACAGGCCGATTTATGCGCTGGCACAAGCGATCAGCTCAAAGCCGGAACACGGCCACAGCCTGGACCAACTGCTGGGCCTGCAGCCGAAGGCTCTCGGCCGCGGCGGCCGACTCCTCGACCAGGGCGGCATTCTCCTGGGTCGCGCGGTCCATCTGGGTCACGGCCTCACCAACCTGGGCCACGCCCGTGCTCTGCTCGCGGCTGGCGGCGCTGATCTCGCCCATGATGTCGGTGACGCGCTGGATAGACGCCACCACCTCGGCAATCGTGCTGCCGGCCCGGTCCACCTGGCTGGAGCCCAGCTCCACGCGCTCCACGCTGGCCTGGATCAGGGTCTTGATCTCCTTGGCCGCCGCCGCGCTGCGCTGGGCCAGCGCACGCACCTCGCTGGCCACCACGGCAAAGCCGCGGCCCTGCTCGCCGGCCCGCGCTGCCTCCACCGCGGCATTCAGGGCCAGGATATTGGTCTGGAAGGCGATGCCGTCGATGGTGCCGATGATGTCGCTGATCTTGCGCGAGCTCTCGCTGATCTCGCGCATGGTCTCCACCACCTGGCCCACGGCCGTGCCGCCCTGCTCCGCCACCGTGGAGGCGGCCAGCGCCAGCTGATTGGCCTGCTGGGCGTTGTCGGCATTGCCGCGCACCGTGCTGCCCAGCTCTTCCATGGACGCCGCGGTCTGCTCCAGCGCCGAGGCCTGCTGCTCCGTGCGGGCCGAGAGATCGCTATTGCCCGAGGAGATCTGGGCCGAGGCGGTGGCCACGCTCTCGGCGCCGTTGCGCACCTCGCGCACGATGGCGGCCAGGCGGCCCTGCATCTCATGCAGCGCACTCAGCAGGCGGCCGGTCTCGTTGGCGCCGCCCGCCTCGATGGCCATGGCCAGATCGCCCGCCGCCACCCCGCTGGCCACCTGCACCGCCGCGTTCAGCGGACCGATGATGGAGCGGATCAGCCAGATGCTCATCAGCCCCGACAGGACCAGCGCCACCGCGATCAGCGCCGCGATCTGCAGCTTGGCACTGCGCGCCTCGGCCTCAGCCTGCTGGGCCGAGAGGTCCATCAGCTTGCCGCCCAGGTTCACCAGCTCGTCCACGGCCGCCATATAGGCCTGCTGCCTGGGCTTGAGCTCGCCCAGCAGCACGCGCCGGGCCTTGTCGATATCGCCGGCACGCAGGGCCTGGGTCACCTTCTCGCGCTCGGCCCGGAAGCCGGCGCGCGCCTCGTTGAGCTTGGCAATGCCGGCCTTGCCGCCCGGCGTGCTCATGATCTTGCTGAGTTCCTCGATCTTGTCGCTGGTGGACTTGGAAGCCGTCTCGATGAGCGCGAACTCCGCCTCGATCTCGGCCGGGTCGTTCAGGAGGATCAGATTGCGCAGCGACAGCGCCACCTGGCTGTTGGTGGCCTTGATCGCATTGAAGGCCTTGACCTTGGGATAGCGGTCCTCCATCGCCAGCTTGAAATGCGCGTTCATCGCGTCCAGCTTGGTCCAGGCCAGCAGGCCCAGCAGCACGATGAGCAGGGCCATGGCGCCAAAGCCCAGGGCCAGGCGCGTCGAGATCTTCATATTGCTCAGAGTCATCCAGGGTCTCCGTGAGAGTCGTTCTACTTCTGTACGCGGCGCTGGCGCGCACCGGCGTCAAGAAGGTTAGGCGACCGGCCGCGCCATCCAGCGTGTGAGAAAAGCCCGTGGCCGGGCCCATCTGCTGCGCAGTGGGCGGCAGGCGCCCGCGCCATCCGCTCAGCGCTCAAACACCGTGAGCTGGGTCAAAATGGCCCGAACCCAGCCCCAGGAGCGCCCTGCCATGTCCGGTGCAAGAATCCTCGTCGCCCAGGGTGGCGGCCCCACCGCCGTCATCAACCAGTCCCTGGTGGGCGTGGTGCTGGAGGCGCGGCGCCAGCGCGGCGTGGCCAGCGTCTACGGCGCGCGCCATGGCATGCGCGGCATCCTGCGCGAGGACTTCGTGGACCTGGCCCAGGAAACCAGCCACAACCTGGAGCTGGTGGCGCAGACGCCCTCCTCCGCCCTGGGCTCCACCCGCGACAAGCCCGACCGCGCCTACTGCCACGAGATCTTCAAGGTGCTGCAGGCCCATGGCATCACGCACTTCTTCAATATCGGCGGCAATGACTCCTCCGATGCCCTGCGCATCGTGGCCGACGAGGCCGCCGCCGTGGGCTATGGCCTGCGCTGCATTCACATCCCCAAGACCATCGACAACGATCTGGTGGGCAATGACCACACGCCCGGCTTCCCCTCGGCCGCGCGCTTCGTGGCCCAGGCCTTTGCCGGCGCGAACCTGGACAACGCAGCCCTGCCCGGTGTCTACCTGGGCGTGGTGATGGGCCGGCACGCGGGCTTTCTCACCGCGGCCTCGGCCCTGGGCAAGAAGTTCGCCGAGGACGGCCCGCACCTGATCTACCTGCCCGAGCGGGTGTTCGAGCTGGAGCGCTTTCTGGCCGATGTGAGGACCATGCATGAGCGTCACGGCCGCTGCGTGATCGCGGTATCCGAGGGCATCCACGATGCCGCGGGCCGGCCCATCATCAGCCAGCTGACCCAGGACCTGGAGCGGGACGCGCATGGCAATGTGCAGCTCTCCGGCAGCGGCGCCCTGGCCGATCTGCTGTGCGAGCAGATCAAGCAGCGCCTGGGCCTCAAGCGCGTGCGCGGCGACACCCTGGGCTATCTGCAGCGCAGCTTCATCGGCTGCGTCTCGGACGTGGACCAGCGCGAGGCACGCGAGGTGGGCGAGAAGGCGGTGCAGTTCGCCTTCCATGGTGATCGCGACGGCTCGGTGGCCATACGCCGCAGCGGCTACTACTCGGTGGACTACGAGCTGCTGCCCCTGGCCGCCGTGGCCGGCAAGACCCGGGTGATGGAGGACGAGTTCATCGCCGCCAGCGGCACCGATGTGACCGATGCCTTCCGCCTCTATCTGCGCCCGCTGCTGGGCTCGGGCATGCCCGATGCCTTCCGCCTGCGGCCCAACCCCGTGCCCAAGATCCTGAACCGCGAGGCCTGAAACCATGCCCACCCTGCAAGCCCCACCCGCCGGCTGGCCCCGCCTGTCCAGCACCCTGCTCTACGACAACGCACGCGAAGCCATCGCCTGGCTCGTGACGGCCTTCGGCTTCGAGATCCAGCTGGTGGTCGACGCGCCGGACGGCTCCGTGGCCCACAGCCAGCTGGTCTTTGGCGAGGCCCTGATCATGGTGGGCGAAGGCGGCGCCGCGCGCGCACCGCGCTTCGGTGTACCCCTGCGCAGCCCGCGCCATCTGGGTGGGGCCAACAGCCAGAGCCTGATGCTCTATGTGGACGATGTGGACGCGCACTGCGCCCGCGCCCGGGCCGCCGGCGCCACCATCGTGGCCGAGCCCGCGCTGCAGGACTACGGCCCCGCCTACTGGGCCGACCGCGGCTATGGCGCGCTGGACTGCGACGGCCACCTCTGGTGGTTCTGCCAGCGCGTGCGCGGCTGAATCGCGCCCGCGCTCAGCGCGGCTTCACCCGCCCCGAGCCCAGGCTGCGCTGGCTCAGCTGCGGCCGGCCGCCGTAGACCAGATCCCCCGAGCCGAAGAGCTCGACCTCCAGGTTCTCCAGCGGGCCCAGGGCCGCATCCCCGCTGCCAAAGGAGCGCAGCTGGGCCGCGCGGCCGCTCAGGTCTTCGGCATCCACATCGCCCGAGCCGCTGAGCTGCCAGTGCTGGCGCTCGGCCCGGCCGCGGGCGCTGAAGTTCCCCGAGGCGCGCAGCCGCGCGTCCAGCAGCTCGGTCTGCAGGCCCTCCAGCTTGAGCGAGCCCGAGCCGCTGATCAGCACCTCCAGGCGCTCGCAGCGCAGCCCGCTCAGCACCATGCGGCCCGAGCCCAGCAGGCGCAGACGCAGCTGGCGGGCCTCCAGGCGCGGCGCATTGAGGCTGCCGCCACCGCTGAGCACCAGGCTCAGGCTCTCGGCCCGCCAGGGGCCCAGCTGCACCTGGGATTCACCGCGCACCTGCAGCTCGCGCAGCGCGGGCCGGCTCAGGCGGGCCCGGGCGCCGCGATCCCCCGGCTGGTAGATCAGCAGGCCCTCGCGCTCAGCGCGCAGTTGCAAAGGCTCGCTGCCGGCGCGCTCGTAGCGGGGCTCGCCGGGCGGCCCCTGCTCCAGGTTCAGGTTCAGCGGGCCGTCGACCGCCAGCCACTCGCTGCCCAGCGCGGGCTCGGGCCGCCGGGGCGCATCGGGCCAGCGGGGCTCTCGCTCTTCCCAGCCCTCGGCGCCCCGGCCGGCGCAGGCCGGCAGCAGGGGCAAGGGCGCCAGGGCCAGCAGCAGGCGCAGACAGGGGCGGCGGCGCATCAGAAGCTCCGGCTCACGGCCAGGGCCAGGCTGGGCTGGCGGCGCTTGAGCACCACGGGGCTCTCGCCCGCGTCGCCGCGCAGGCTGGACAAGCCGGCCTTGGCGAAGAGCAGCCAGTGAGCGTCCAGCCGGTAGCTGGCCTGGGCAAAGCCGCCCACGCTGTGCAGGCCCGCGCCCACGCTGTGCCGGGCCAGGCCCGAGCGGGCCGACTCGGCCGCGCTCACACCATAGAGCGCCTGGCCCAGCTTGGCGTCCATGGCGGTGGCGCTCAGGCCCAGGGCCAGGGCCAGGGCCAGATCGGGACTGCGGAGCAGGCCGTAGCCCAGCTCCAGCTCGGCATGCAGGCCGCGCCCGCCCGGCTTGCCGGACGAGCCCAGGCGCTGGGTGGCCACGGCATTGAGGAAGACCGGCCCCAGGGCCAGCTCGCCCCCCAGGCGCAGGGCCGGCGCGATCTTGACCTCGTCCAGGCCCCGCAGGCGATCCCCGTCCTTGGCGCGGCGCTGGTAGAGATCGGGTGCCAGGGCCAGGCTCAGGGCCGCGCCCTCGCCCAGGCGCACCTCGTAGCCCAGGCCGCGCACGGTGCTCAGGAAAACGTTCTCGCGCCAGCGCGCCTCCAGCAGGGGCGCGCCCAGGGCGCGCAGGCGCTGGCCGCCGCTGTAACGCGGCTGCACCAGCAGGGCGCCGCCGCCGCGCAGCTGCCAGTCGCCGGCCGGCGCTGCGGCGCCAACCGGGGCCTGGGCCATCACCAGGGAGCTGGCCAGGGCCAGGGCGAGGGTGCAGAGATAGGACTTCATGAGGAGACGATTCCGGCTCGGTGTTGCGACGCGGGCCAGTGTCCGAAGCCGGCGATGAAGCGGCCATGAAGCGCGCCGCCGGCCAGATGAAGCCGCGATGAACACCCCGGGGCGGACCCGCAACGCCCCTGCCGCCCCGCCCTCCTAGAATCCGCCGCCAACAGGGACGCGTCGATGCCGCGGGAGATCGACCCCCGGGCCACACAGGGAGGGGCCGCGCATGGCCAGCATTCTTCTTCTCGAGGACGATCTGCCGCTGGGCCAGTCCCTGCAGCGCGTGCTGGGCATGGCCGGCCACAAGGTGCTGTGGCTGCGCACCTCGGCGGACGCGCGGCGCTTTCTGGCCGATGAGAGCCAGGACTTCGCCCTGCTGCTGCTGGACATCATGCTGCCCGACGGCACCGGCCTGGAGCTGCTGGCCTGGTGGCGCCAGCAGGGCCGCAAGACCCCGGTGATGATGATCACCGCACGCGACAGCGTGGAGGAGCGCGTCGAAGGCCTGGACTGCGGCGCCGACGACTATCTGGGCAAGCCCTTCGCCATGGAGGAGCTGCTCTCGCGCGTGCGCGCCCTGCTGCGCCGCCACAGCGGCCAGGCCAGCAACACCTGGCAGCTGGGCGCCCTGGCCATCGATACCGCGCGACGGCGCGTGCTGCTGGAGGGCCAGGAGATTTCGCTCTCGGCCCGCGAGTACGACATCCTGCTGAGCCTGGCCGCCGAGCCTGGCCGGGTGATGACGCGCGAGCAGATCGAGCGCGCCCTCAGCGGCAGCGAGCTGCTGGACAGCAATGCCATCGATGTGCACGTCTACAAGCTGCGCAAGAAGCTGGGCAATGACTGGATCGCCACGGTGCGCGGCGTGGGCTATGCGCTGGAGGCGCCGATCACGGCCGGGGCCGGCGTGGGCACCGGCGCATGAGTGCCCGCCTGGCCGCCTGGCTGCGCCCCGCGCGCTGGGCCCCCGCCTCGCTCAGCGGCCGCCTGATCGCCTGGCAAGCCCTGGCCCTGGTGCTGGCCTGGCTGGTACTGGCCGCCCTGCTCACCTGGCGCGTGGTGGCCTGGGGCAGCGAGGAGGTGAACCAGCGCCTGCAGCAGATGGGCACGGTGCTGATCAGCGCCGCCGGCAGCCCCGAACCCGAGCTGGCCCAGCGCCTGGCCGCGGCCGATGCCGCGGTCATGGCCCTGCTGGGTCTGGACGAAGAAGTGGGCAGCGGCCTGCACCCGGTCTACCAGGTCTGGGACGCCCAGGGCCGGCTGCTGGCCCGCAGCCCGCGCGCCCCCGAGACCCGGCTCGACGCCGCCATGCCTGCGGGCCAGGCCTCGCCCTGGGTGCTGCAGCGCCTGGAGGCCGGCCAGGGCCGCCAGCTGCTGATCGCCGAGCCGCGCGAGGTGCCGCTGAGCACGCTGATGCCCGTGCTGCTGCTGGTGCTCAAGAGCCAGCTGGGCGTGTTCCTCTGGCATGGCCTGGTGATCTGGTTCAGCGTGCGCCTGGGCCTGCGGCCCCTGGCCCAGCTGGCCCAGCGCATCGCGCGCCGGCCCGCGGGCGATCTGGCGCCGGTGCAGGTGGACCGGCTCTACACCGAGACCGCGCCCCTGGTGACGGCGCTCAACGGCCTGCTGCGCCGCGAGGGCCAGCGCCTGGAGGCGGAGCGCCGCTTTCTGGCCGATGCCGCCCATGAGCTGCGCACGCCGCTGGCGGCCGTCAATGCCCAGGCCCATCTGCTGCTGAGCGAGCAGGAAGCCGAGGCCCGGCAGGAGGCCGCCAGCGCCCTGCGGGCCGGCGTGGCGCGCGTGTCGCATCTGCTGGCCCAGCTGCTGACCCTGGCGCGGGCCGAGACCGCAGCCCAGGCCCTGCGCCCCGAGCGCCTGGATGTGGCGGCCCTGCTGCGCGAGCGCGTGGCCCTGCTGGCGCCGCTGGCGCGCCAGCGCGGCATCCAGCTGGCGCTGCAGGCGCCCGCGCCGTGCGAGGCCCTGGTGGAGCGCAGTGGCCTGTGCTCGGTGGTGGACAACCTGGTGGACAACGCCATCCGCTACAGCCCCGATGGCGCCCAGGTGGAGGTGGCGCTGGAGCAGGGCCCCGCCGGCCTGAGCCTCAGCGTGCGCGACAACGGCCCCGGCCTGGCCGCCGAGCAGCGCGAGCGCGTGTTCGAGCGCTTCTACCGCGTGCCCGGCAGCAGCGCCCAGGGCACGGGGCTGGGCCTGGCCATCGTCAAACGCATTGCCGAGCGCGAGCGCGCGGTGCTGGATTTCGTGGACGGCCTGGACGGCCGCGGCCTGGGCCTGCGCCTGCGCTATCCACCGGCCTGAGCGGGGGCGCAGGGGCCGGCGCTCAGGGCCTGCAGCTGGCGCTGGCTGTACTCATCGTCCGGCCGCTCGCTGCGGGCCAGGGCCTGGCGCAGGGCCGGCAGCAGCGCGCAGTCGAGCGCGGGCAGGCCCAGCAGGCCCTGCACCACATAGACATCCCGGGTCTGGGCCAGCAGCTCGCGCCGCAGCTCGGCCGGCAGGGCCGGATTGGCCGCGAACTGGCGGTCCAGATGCTGGATGCTGCGCGGCCGGCGGTAGAGCTCGGTGAGCAGGGCGGGCGGTGTATTGGGGTGGCGGGCCAGATCGCTGAAGAAGTAGTCGGGCCAGCTGCTCTCGCGGTAGACCCGCTCCAGCAGGGCGGCCGGCGCGCGCGGGTGACGGATGGCGGCCAGCAGCAGGCCACCGTCCTGCGTCTGCGCCAGGCGCTCCAGGGTCGACACCGGCATGTCGGGCTGCTCCAGCAGGGGCAGCAGCCAGGTCCGATCGTCCGCATGCTCGCGGCTCAGGGCCTCGAGCTGCTCGCCTTCTGCCTCGGGATGCTGCGCGAGCCGCGCGCGGATGACGGCGCGGTGGCGCTCGATCTCGGCGCGCTGCGCCGCCATCTGGGCATCGAAAGCCTGGTTGCGTGCGCGGGTGCGCAGACCGTCGGCCAGCAGGAGAACGGGCAGCAGCAGCGCTGCACCCAGCGCCAGCACAGCCAGCCCGCGCTGCCAGCGCCGCGGGCTGCGCCAGCCCCGGCCTCCGGCCCAGCCCAGCAGGGCCGCCAGGCTGGCATAGAAAGGCAGGGGCAGCAGGCCCAGGGCCCCGGTGGAGGAGCGCGACTGGAACACCGCCCAGACGCCCACCCCCATCACCAGCAGGCCCAGCACCGCGCCCTCGGCCAGGCCGCGCCATTGCTGCCGGCGCAGCAGCCAGCCCAGCCCCAGCAGGGGAATCAGCAAGGGCATCCAGATCAGCCACAGCATCGCGCCACCACCTCCCAGGCCCGGAGTATGCGGCCGGCGCCCCACGCGCTTGACCCGGGGGTGGCCCGGCTGGCAGCATCGCGCCAGCCTTCAACACCCCCACTTGCACGGAGCCCGCAGACCATGGGACAGATGATCGAATTCCAGCGCCCCGACGGCGGCCGCAGCGCGGCCTGGCTGGCCGAGGCCGGCCCCGGCCGCCCCGCCCTGATCCTGATCCAGGAGTGGTGGGGCCTCAACCCGCATATCCGCGAGCTGGCCGATCGCTTTGCGGCGGCCGGCTTCACCACCCTGGCCCCCGATCTCTACCGCGGCCGCATTGCCGCCAGCGCCGACGAAGCCAATCACCTGATGACGGGCCTGGACTTTGCCGATGCCACCCACCAGGACCTGGCCGGCGCCCTGCGCCATCTGCAGGCGCTGGCGCCCAAGGTGGGCGTGACCGGCTTCTGCATGGGCGGCGCGCTGACCATTGCCGCCGCGGTGCACCTGCCGGGCCTGGCCGCCGCGTCCTGCTTCTACGGCATCCCGCCGGCCGGGTTCGCCGACCCGGCGCGCATCGCCATCCCCTTCCAGGGACACTTCGCCGAGCGCGACGACTGGTGCACCCCGGCCGCGGTGGACGGCCTGGTCGCCGCCATGCAGGGCCAGTCGCCCGAGATCCACCGCTACCCGGCCGACCACGCCTTCTTCAACGACAAGCGCCCCGAGGTCTATGACGCCACCTGCGCGCAGGCGGCCTGGACCCGCACGCTGGACTTCTTCGGGCGGCATCTGGGCTGAGCGCCACGCGCCCGACTCCCGGCGCGAGCCCGCCGGCAGCCTGCAGCGACCGCCGTCCTCGGGCGCCCCGCTGCAGCCCGGGGGCGTCTACAGCTCCAGCACCACGCGGCCGTCGATGGCGCCGCGCTTCATGGCGCCGAAGATGGTGTTGATGTTGTCCAGCTTGTCGGTGCTGTAGTGCGAGCGCACCTTGCCCTCGCCGGCGAACTGCAAGGCCTCCATCAGGTCCAGCCGGGTGCCGACGATGGAGCCGCGCACTGTCTTGGCATTGAGCACCACGTCGAAGATGGGCAGCTCGAAGCTGCCGGGCGGCAGGCCCACCAGGGACATGGTGCCGCGCTTGTGCAGCATGCCCAGGCCCTGGGCAAAGGCGGCGCGCGAAACCGCGGTGACCAGTACACCATGCGCGCCGCGCAGATGCTTCTGCACCTCGGCCACCGGATCCTGGGCGGCGGCGTTCAGGCAGAGCTCGGCGCCCAGCTCGCGGGCCAGCTTGAGCTTGTCCTCGGCCACATCCACCGCGATCACATGAAAGCCCATGGCTTTGGCGTACTGCACCGCCATATGGCCCAGGCCGCCGATGCCCGAGATGGCCACCCAGTCGCCGGGCTTGCAGTCCAGCACCTTGAGCCCCTTGTAGACCGTGACCCCGGCGCAGAGCACGGGGGCGGCCGGTGCGAAGTCCAGGTCCGCCGGCAGGTGGCCCACATAGCCGGGATCGGCCAGCACATACTCGGCATAGCCGCCGTTGACGGTGTAGCCCGTCATCTGCTGGTGGTCGCACAGGGTCTCCCAGCCGCCCATGCAATGCTCGCAATGGCCGCAGGCCGTGTGCAGCCAGGGCACGCCCACGCGGTCGCCCTCCTTGAGATGCTTCACACCCGCGCCGACCCGGGCCACATAGCCCGTGCCTTCATGCCCGGGGATGAAGGGCAGGCTGGGCTTGACCGGCCAGTCGCCTTCGGCCGCATGCAGATCGGTGTGGCATACACCGCTGGCCATGACCTTGACCAGCACCTGGCCCGGCGGCACCTCGGGCACCGGCATCTCGTCGATCTCCAGGGGCTTGCCGAATGCCCGCACCACCGCCGCCTTCATCATCTCCGCCATGACCCTGCTCCCTTGCGCTAGCGCGGGCCCTCGCCCGCCTGCCCGCACTGTGCGCAAGCCGGGCGGCGCGGGCGTTGACCTGCATCAAGCAGCAGGCCCCGTGGGCGCCGGACGGGCACCCACGGGGCCTGCAAGAATCAAGGCGGATCCGCGAGACTCAGGGCTTGAGGCCCAGGCGCTCGGCGCTGGCGCGGGGGTTGGCCAGGCGCACCCGGCCCCGCGCGTCCGCGCTCTCGAGAATGGCCTGCTTGACCTGGGCCACCGTGAGCTTGTCGTTCAGGGCAAAGAGCTTGGCCGCCTGGTTGGCAATCTGCGGGCTGGCCATGCTGGTGCCGCTGAGCTTGGCGCGCTCGCCGCCGGGGAAGAAGCTGTCCACCTCGAAGCCATTCGCATGCACCACCACGGTCTTGCCGAAGGTGGAGAAGCTGGTCTCGTCGCCCGCCTTGTCCACCGCGCCCACCGTGATCAGATTGGGCAGGGACAGGCCGGCGGGGATGTACTCCTCGAAGTCCGCGCTATTGTCCTCATTGCCCGCACCGGCCACGAAGAGGATCTCGGGCGCCCCGGCCATGGCCTCGCGCAGCGCATCGCGCTCGATGGCGAAGAGCTTGCGGGCCAGCTGCTTGCGCTCCTCGGGGCTGCCGCCCTGGTTGTGATAGCTCAGCGCGGCCTCAAGGGCGCTGGCGCCGTAACGCCAGCTCATGTTCACCACCCGCACCTTGGCCGTGCGGAAGGCCTGCACCATCTCGCGGTAGGCCTGGGCCGTGCGCTGCGAGCGGGCCTCGCTGGGCACAAAGGGCTCTAGCTTGTGGCTCCACAGCATGGTGCCGGCGAAGACGCGGGCAAAGGGATTGCCCTCGGTAGCGATGCCGGCCACATGGGTGCCATGAATGTAGAGCCCGGCCAGGCCCATGTCCTCCTGGAAGGCCTTGGCCTGATCGGCCTTGAGCCCGGCAATGGTCAGTTTGAGGCGGCGTGCGTCCTCGGTGTCCAGGGCGGCGCGCAGGTCCATGCTGCCCTTGACCTGGGCGCTGAGCTGCGGCCAGCGCGCCTGGGCCTCGCCCAGGGGGCGCAGCAGGCTCTGGGCCGGCCGGCCATCGTCTTCAAAGGCCAGGCCGGCGGGCTGGGTGGGCTTGAAGAGCTTGAGGTCCACGCCCGAATCCCAGATCGCAATATTGACCACGCTGGCACGCGCATCCGGTGCGATGGCGAACTGGCGCGGGGTCCAGACATCGGGCTTGGCCTGGCCCTGCGCGGCCTGGCGCTCATCGATCACGGTCTGCAGGGCGGCGATCAGGGCCGGGCGCAGCGGCGGCAGGAACTCCAGCTGGGCACGCGCGCCCAGCACCATGGCGCCCACGGCCTCGGGTACGTCCATCTGCGCGTTGCGGGCCATCACGTCCAGCTGCTGCTCGAAGCTGCCACGCACCAGCTCGGGGTTGAAGAGCTCCAGCTGGCCCTTCAGGCCCTTGACCGTGTCGCCCGCCTCGGCCCAGTTCAGGGCGCGCAGGCGACGTGTGAGCTCGGCCTGCAGCCAGGCGGCGTCGCGACCTTCGCGTTTCATCTGGGCGATCAGCTCGGCGCTCAGGCCGGTGACGGCACGCGGGCCCGGCTTCTCCTGCTGGGCGCGCAGCTGCTGCACCAGGCCCGGCACAGCCGCCCAGTCGCTCTTGAGCTGGGCCACGGACAGCAGCATGCCGTAGTAGCTGCGCAGGGTGGCGGCGTCGCGGATCTCGTAGCGCTGCAGATCGGCCTGGGCCTGAGCTTCCAGGGGCTTGGCCAGGGCCAGCACCTCGGG
Source organism: Shinella sp. XGS7 (assembly GCF_020535565.1). Lineage (NCBI taxonomy): Bacteria > Pseudomonadati > Pseudomonadota > Alphaproteobacteria > Hyphomicrobiales > Rhizobiaceae > Shinella > Shinella sp. XGS7. Next base: position 179,929 of record NZ_CP084758.1, read on the forward strand.
CAGGGGCGCGGCCAGATAGGCGCTGGGCAGGCGCTCCAGCTTGATGGTGCGGCGCGGCAGCTGCTCGGCGGAGCTGATCACGGTGCGGGCGGTCGGCGTGGCGGCAGGCGCGGGCGCCTGGGCCGCCGCGAAGCCGCTGGCGCAGAGCAGGCCGGCCAGCAGCAGGCGCGCGCGCAAGGGGCTGGCGGGGGTGAACAGCGGTGTCGGGGTCGTGTGAGACATGCGGGCCCGCCCTCCTCGGCGGCATGAGTCGATGACAGCCGCCGATGCTAGGGGCCTGCGCCGCCGGCGCCCGCCGCTTTGCGACGAAGCGCACGATGGGCGGGACAGGCCGCGGCCCGGCCCCGCCTCGGCGCTCAGCCCGCCCGCTTGGCCAGGATGGCGCGACCCACGCGCGAGACCGGCGGACGCTCCAGCACGCCGGAGATGAAGGCGCCGGCGTCCACCAGGCGGTCCAGATCGATGCCGGTGCTGATGCCCAGACCGTTGAGCATGAAGACCACGTCCTCGGTCGCCACATTGCCGGTGGCACCCTTGGCATAGGGGCAGCCGCCCAGGCCGGCCACGCTGGCGTCAAAGGTGTGCACGCCCAGCTCCAGGCAGGCGTAGATATTGCTCAGGGCCTGGCCGTAGGTGTCGTGGAAATGGCCGCTCACCTCCACCAGGGGATAGTGCTTGAGCGCGCGCTCCATGGCGGCCTGCACCTTGCGCGGCGTGCCCACGCCTATGGTGTCGGCCACGCCCATATGGTCCACGCCGATGCTCTTCATCAGCTGCACCACGCGCTCCACCTCGTCGGCGCTGACCTCGCCCTGGTAGGGGCAGCCCAGGGCGCAGGACAGCGCACCGCGCACCTTGATGCCGGCCTCATGCGCCGCGGCCACCACGGGGGCGAAGCGCTCGATGCTCTCGGCAATGGAGCAGTTGATGTTCCTCTGCGAGAAGGCTTCGGAGGCCGCGGCAAACACCACGATCTCATCCGGCCGGGTCGGCAGGGCCGCCTCGAAGCCTTTCATATTGGGCGTGAGCACCGAGTAGCGCACGCCGGGGCGGCGCGCGATGGCGGCCATCACCTCGGCGTTGTCGGCCATCTGCGGCACCCACTTGGGGCTGACAAAGCTGGTGACCTCGATCTCCTTGAGACCGGCCTCCTGCAGCAGGGCCACCAGCTGCGCCTTGTGCGCGGTGGACACCGGCTGCTTCTCGTTCTGCAGGCCGTCGCGGGGGCCCACATCGACCAGGGTGACGTGACTGGGCAAGCTCATCTCATGCCTCCAGCTTCAAGAGTTCGGAACCTTCGGCCACCTGGTCGCCCACGGCATAGAGCAGCTCGGCCACCACGCCGTCGCGCGGGGCATGGATCTGGTGTTCCATCTTCATCGCCTCCATCACGGCCAGGGCCTGGCCCTTGCTCACCTTGTCGCCCGGCTGGGCCAGGAAAGCCACCATCTTGCCCGGCATGGGCGCGGTCAGGCGCCCGGCCTCGGATGCCCCTTCGCCGGCATGGGCGATCACGTCGACCTCGGTCACCAGGGCCGAGCCCTGGGCCGTGAACACCGCCACCTTCTCGCCCAGGCCATAGACCGTGGCCATCACGCGGCGCTGGGCCAGGCCCTCGCCCAGCAGCAGCTCATGGCGCTCCAGACCGTGGCTGTTCACGGCAAAGGGCAAGACCTGACCCGCCACGCTCAGGCTCATGCCGCCGCGGTGGTGACGGGAGAGCAGCACCGGATGGTGGGCGCCGGCAATGTCCAGCTCGAAGCGGCGGGTGGCAGCGCCAAAGAGGCGCCAGCCATCGCGCTGGCTCCAGGGATCGCCCGCGCGCTGGGCAGCCGCCTCGGCCGCCAGGGTGTGGGCCACCACGGCCGCAGCCGCCACGTCCAGGGCCAGGCCTGGCTGCTCGAAGAGCGCGGCGCGCTCGCGCTCGATCAGGGCCGTGTCCAGATCAGCCCCTGCGAAAGAGGCCGTGGCCGCGCAGCGGCGCAGAAAGGCCACATTGGTCTGCAGGCCCACGATATGCGTGTCGCGCAGGGCGGCATCCAGGCGGGCCAGGGCCTGCTCGCGGGTCTCGCCCCAGACGATGAGCTTGGCCACCATGGAGTCGTAGAAGGGACTGATGGCATCGCCCTCGCCCACGCCCGAGTCGATGCGCACATCGCCGCGCTCGAAGCTGACATGCGCCGGCCAACGCGCCACACTCAGCGTGCCGGTGGCGGGCAGGAAATCGCGCGCCGGGTTTTCGGCATAGAGCCGCGCCTCGAAGGCCCAGCCGTCGATGGAGAGCGCATCCTGCCCTTTCGGCAGGGGCTCGCCGGCGGCGACGCGAAGCTGCCATTCGACGAGATCGAGGCCGGTGATCGCTTCCGTCACCGGATGCTCCACTTGCAGGCGCGTATTCATCTCCATGAAATAGAAGCGGTCCTGCCGGAGGCCTTCGGACACGTCGGCGATGAACTCCACCGTGCCCGCGCCGCTATAGCCGATGGCCGCCGCCGCGCGCACCGCAGCCGCGCCCATCGCCTCGCGCATCTCCGCCGTCATGCCGGGGGCCGGCGCCTCCTCGATGACCTTCTGGTGGCGGCGCTGCAGCGAGCAGTCGCGCTCGAAGAGATGCACGACATTGCCGTGGCCGTCGCCGAAGACCTGAACCTCGATATGGCGGGGGCGCTGCACATAGCGCTCGATCAGCACCGCGTCGTCACCGAAGCTGTTGATGGCCTCGCGCTGGCAGGAGGCCAGCGCGGCCTCGAACTCCTCGGCCGCGTAGACCGCGCGCATGCCCTTGCCGCCGCCACCGGCAGAGGCCTTGATCATCACGGGATAGCCGATGCGCTCGGCCTCGCGCTTGAGCAGGGCCGGGTCCTGGTCGGCGCCGTGATAGCCCGGCACCAGGGGCACGCCGGCCGCTTCCATCAGGCGCTTGGACTCGGCCTTCAGGCCCATGGCTTTGATGGCCGAGGGCGGCGGGCCGATGAAGACCAGGCCCGCCTCGGCGCAGGCCTGGGCGAAGTCCTCGTTCTCCGACAGAAAGCCATAGCCCGGGTGCACGGCCTGGGCACCGGTGGCCTTCGCAGCCTCCAGGATGCGCTGCCACTGCAGATAAGAGTCCTTGGGCGCCGGGCCGCCGATCAGCACCGCCTCATCGCAGGCCTGCACATGCTTGGCCCGGGCATCCGCCTCGGAATACACCGCCACGGTCTGAATGCCCATGCGCCGTGCGGTGCGGATGACCCGGCAGGCGATTTCGCCGCGATTGGCGATGAGGATCTTCTTGAACATGGCAATGTCTCCGGTCTTTGAATCGTTCAGTGGCAGTGGCCGCCGCAGGCCTCGCCGGCCTCTGCGGCGCTCAGCTCGGCCTCGCTGGCGCAGTGCATGCCCAGGCGCTGGATCAGCTGGCGGTCCTTCTCGGCCTGGGGGTTGCTGGTGGTGAGCAGCTTGTCGCCGTAGAACATGCTGTTGGCGCCGGCCAGGAAGCACAGGGCCTGCAGGCTTTCCGGCATCTCCTCGCGGCCGGCCGAGAGCCGCACCATGGCGCGCGGCATGGTGATGCGGGCCACGGCAATGGTGCGCACGAACTCGAAGGGGTCCAGCGCGGCCGTGCCGGCCAGGGGCGTGCCTTCCACCTGCACCAGATTGTTGATGGGCACCGACTCCGGGTAGGGATTCAGATTGGCCAGCTGCACCACCAGACCGGCGCGCTGGCGGCGCGTTTCGCCCATGCCCACGATGCCACCCGAGCAGACCTTGAGCCCCTGGGCGCGCACCCGCTCCAGGGTGTCCAGGCGGTCCTGGTAGGTGCGGGTGGTGATGATCTGGCCGTAGAACTCGGGCGCGGTGTCCAGGTTGTGGTTGTAGTAGTCCAGGCCCGCCTCCTTCAACTGCTCGGCCTGGCCCTCGGCCAGCATGCCGGCCGTCAGGCAGGTCTCCAGGCCCAGGGCCTTGACGTTCGAGATCATCTCGCCGATCTGCTCCAGATGGCGTTCCTTGGGCGCGCGCCAGGCCGCCCCCATGCAGAAACGCGTGGCGCCATTGGCCTTGGCGGCGCGGGCGGCCTCCATCACCTCTTCCAGCGGCAGCAGCTTCTCGGCCTTGAGGCCGGTGTCGAAATGGGCCGACTGCGGGCAGTACTTGCAGTCTTCCTCGCAGCCGCCGGTCTTGATGGACAGCAGGGTGGAGAGCTGCACCGCATTGGCGTCGAAATGCTCGCGGTGCACCTGCTGGGCGCGGAAGAGCAGATCGTTGAAGGGCAGCTCGAACAGGGCGGCCACCTCGTCCACCGTCCAGGGCTTGGCGTTGCGGCGGTCGGCGTCGGTGGTCGGCGTCAGGGTCTGGATCTGGTTCATGGCTGCAGAGCGGGAGAGGAATGGGGGAAAAGCGGGTTCAGATGCGCGGCCACGGCCGCGGGGCCGGGGTCGGCCAGACGGGGCACATGGCCCCAGCACGGCAGGCCGTGCAGGCCCTGCGCCAGGGCCTGAAGATTCTGGTCCACATGGGGCATGGCGGAGTCCACGGTATTGGCCACCCAGCCAGCCAGGTGCAGGCCGCGGGCGCGCACGGCCTCGGCCGTGAGCAGGGCGTGGTTGATGCAGCCCAGGCGCAGGCCCACGACCAGGATCACGGGCAGGCCCAGGTCCACGGCCAGGTCGGCCGTGTCCCAGCCGGGGATCAGGGGTACGCGGAAACCGCCCACCCCCTCGACAAAGGCGATATCGGCGCGCGCGGCCACGGCGCGCACCGCCGCCAGCAGGGGCTCACGCTCGATGCGCACGCCTTCCAGCGCGGCCGCGATATGCGGGGCACAGGGGGTGCGCAGCTGCAGCGGGCCGACCTCGGCATCGCTCAGGCCCATATTCGTGGCCGCGCGCAGGCGCTGCACATCCTCGTTGACCCACTGGCCGTCAATCAGCTCCTGGCCCGCCGCCAGCGGCTTGATGGCGGCGGCGCGCAGGCCGCGCGAGGCGGCCAGCCAGCTCAGGCCGGCCGTGATGGCGGTCTTGCCGATCTCGGTGTCGGTGCCGGTGATGAAGTAGCCGCGCGAGCCACCCGCCGGGCCGCTCCCAAGGGCGGCTGGGCCCCCTTGGGGGCTGTGGGGGTCAAGCATCATGGCGAGGCCTCCAGGGCGGACAGCAGCCGCTCGACATCGGCATCGGCATGTGTCGCGCAGAGCGTGATGCGCAGCCGCGCCTCGCCCGCCGGCACCGTGGGCGGGCGTATGCCGGGCACGCGCAGGCCGCGGCGCTCCAGGGCGGCGGCCAGGCGCATGACCTCGGCATTGCCGCCGATGATCAGGGGCTGGATGGGCGTTTCGGAATCCGCCAGGCGCCAGGCCGGGCGGCGCGGCAGCAGGCGCTGGTTCACGCCCTCGCGCAGCCGCGCCTGCAGCTGCAGCAGGCGGGCGCGGCGCTGCTGGCCGGTCTCGCTCTCGATCAGGTCCAGGCTGGTGAGCAGGGCGTGGGCCACGGCCGGCAGGGCCGCGGTGGTGAAGATATAGCTGCGCGCGCTCTGCAGCAGCAGCTCGATGGCCAGGTGATGCCCTGCCACAAAGGCGCCGGCCAGACCGGCCGCCTTGCCCAGGGTGCCCACCAGCAGCAGGCGCTCGCTGCGCAGATCGAAATGCTCCAGGCAGCCGCGGCCCTGGCGGCCCAGCACGCCGAAGCCATGGGCATCGTCCAGCACCAGCCAGGCCTCGAACTCCTCGGCCAGGCGCAGCAGCTCGGGCGCCGGGGCGATGTCGCCATCCATGCTGAAGACGGCGTCGCTCACGATGATCTTCACCGCCGCCGTGCTGGCCTGCAGCTGGGCACGCAGCGCGCCCATATCGGCATGGGCATAGCGGCTGAGCCTGGCGCCGCGCGCCAGGCGGCAGGCGTCGATCAGGGAGGCGTGGTTCAGGGCCTCGGAGAAGATCTCGGCCTCGCCGGGCTGCTCAGCCAGGCCCGCCAGGGCCGTGACCACGGCCAGATTGGCCATATAGCCGGTGCTGAAGCTCAGGGCCCGTGCCTGCGGGATGTGCGGCAGGTACCAGGCAGCCAGGGCCTGCTCCAGGCGCTCATGCGCCACCGAGTGGCCGCTGATCAGGTGCGAGGCGCCCGAGCCGCCGCCATAGACCTCGGCCCCTTCCGCCAGGGCCTGGGCGATGCGCGGGTGGGCGGCCAGGCCCAGATAGTCGTTGGCGCAGAAGAGCAGCAGCTCGCGCGCCAGGCCATCGGGGCCGCGCACGCGCTGGCGCGGCGCGGTGGGGCTTTCGGCGGCACGCAGAAAGCGGGTCAGGTCTTGCGCCGCGATACGGTCCAGCTTGCGGTGCAGCGCGTCGAAGAGGCGGGGCTCAGCCATGACGCAGCACCTCGTCCAGCGTGGCCCTCACGGCCTTGAAGAGGAAGTGCGCGGCCTCGGCATCGATCAGATAGGGCGGCATCAGGTAGACCGTGGCCCCTATGGGCCGTATCAGCAGCTCGCGCTCGCGCGCGGCCAGATGGAAGCGCTCGGCGAAGCGTTCGCCCGGCTGCTTCACATCGAAAGCCAGCACCATGCCGCGCTGGCGCAGATGCGCCAGGCGCGCGTCCTCGGCCAGGGGCGCGAAGGCCCGGGCCAGCAGGGCCGCCTGCGCCTGATTGGCCTGCAGCTGGCCCTGCAGCTCGAAGCGGTCCAGCACCGCGTTCGCCGCCGCGCAGGCCAGGGCATTGCCGGTGTAGGAGTGCGAGTGCAGAAAGCCGCGCCCCACGTCCTGCTCGTCCCAGAAGGCCTGGAACACGGCATCCGCGCTCAGCACCAGGGACAGCGGCAGGGTGCCGCCGGTGATGCCTTTGGAGAGCAGCAGGAAGTCAGGCCACAAGGTATCGGCTTGGCCCCCTCGGGGGGCGGACGGCGTACCCGCCGGCCGGGAGCTCACTTGTTCCCAGGCAAAGAAGGTCCCGGTGCGGCCGCAGCCCACGGCGATCTCATCAGCGATCAGATGCACCTCGAACTCGCTGCAGAGCTGGCGCAGGCCGCGCAGGTAGTCGGGGCTGTGCATCACCATGCCGGCCGCGCCCTGGATCAGGGGCTCGACGATCAGGGCCGCGATCTGGGCGTGGCGCTGCTCAAGCAGCGTCCGCATCGCGGCCAGGGCCTGCGCCTCATTGCCCAGGCGGCTGTCGGGCGAGTCCACGATATGGGCGCGCATCAGCAGCGGGTCGTAGGCGTCGCGAAACACCGCGACATCGGTCACGGCCAGCGCGCCGATGGTCTCGCCGTGGTAGCCGTTTCGCAGGCAGACGAACTCGCGCTTTTCACTGCGGCCGCGGTTGCGCCAGCTGTGGAAGCTCTGCTTGAGCGCGATCTCCACGGCGCTGGCGCCGTCACTGGCAAAGAAGCAATGGCCCAGGGCGCCACCGGTCCGGGCCGAGAGCCGCTCGGCCAGGCGCACGGCCGGCTCGTGGGTGCAGCCGGCCAGCATCACATGCGGCAGGGTGTCGAGCTGCTGCTTGATGGCGGTGTTCAGGCAGGCGTCCGAGTGGCCGAAGAGATTGACCCACCACGAGGAACAGGCGTCAAAGTAGCGGCGGCCCTGCGCATCAAAGAGCCAGGCGCCCTCGCCGCGCATGATGGGCAGGGGCGGCAGCTTCTCGGCACGCGCCATCTGGGTGCAGGGGTGCCACACCGCATCCAGGCTGCGGCGCTGCAAGTCTTCTGGTACTGCCAAAGACATGATGTTGTTCAGCTCATCCACGGCCGGGCTTTGCATGCCCGGCCGCTTCGCCAGGCGTCGGCGAGGCCGCAGTGGCCTCACCTCGGTCCTGGCTCAGCCAGGACGGCTTGCTCTTGTTCAGGAAACTCTGCACGCCCTCGCGCCCCTCGGCGCTGGCGCGGATGTCGGCGATGCGGCGTGCGGTGTCATCGCGCAGCGCGGGCGTGATGGGCGCATGGGCCAGGTCCTGCACCAGCTTCTTGCAGGCGCGCACGGCGGCCGGGCCGTTGGCGCACAGGGCGGCGACCAGGGCGTCCACCTTCTCGTCCAGCTGCTCGGGGGTGGTCACCAGCTCATGCACCAGGCCCAGGCGATGCGCGTCGGCGGCCGAGAAGCGCTCGGCGGTGACGAAGTAGCGGCGCGAGGCCTGCTCACCCAGGGCGCGCACCACGTAGGGGCCAATGGTGGCGGGCAACAGGCCCAGCTTGGCCTCGCTGAGGCAAAAGCCCGCCGCGTCCACCGCCACCACGATGTCGGCGCAGGCCACCAGACCCACGCCGCCGGCATAGACATCGCCCTGCACCCGCGCGATCACGGGCAGCGGGCAGCTGTAGATGGTCCACAGCATCTCGGCCAGGCGACCGGCATCGGCATGGTTCTCGTCCCAGCTGTAGCCGGCCATGGCCTTCATCCAGTTGAGGTCGGCGCCGGCGCAGAAAGCCTTGCCCTCGGCGGCCAACACGATGGCCCGCAGGGCCGGGTCTTGCCCCAGGGTCTTGAAGGCCGTCGTCAGCTCGGCGATCAGGGCCTCGTTGAAGGCATTGCGCACCTCGGGGCGGCTGAGGGTGACGGTGGCCACGGCGCCGCGACGCGTGATCTTGAGGTGGGTCTCGCTCATCGCTTCGGCTCCTGCTGCAGGGTCTTGCTCATCAACACCGAGGCGTAGCGCTTGCCCGCCCACTGCACGCCGCCCTGCTCCACATAGCCGCGGCGCTGGTAGCGGGTGCGCAGGGCGGTGGCGGGCTCGGCCGTGTCCAGGGCCACCTGGGCATAGCCCTGCTCGCGCGCCCAGGCCTCGGCGGCATCCATCAGGCGTTCGGCCAGGCCCTGGCCGCGCGCCTCGGGGTGCACGGCCAGCTGGGCCAGGATGGCGGTGTCTGGCCGGGTGTAGAGCGCCGGCACCGGATCACCCAGGTACTGACCCTGCACCGGCTTGGGCGGGCCGATGGTGATGGTGCCCAGCAGGCGCCCGGCCTGCTCGGCCACAAAAGCCTGGCCGGCGGCCACGCGCTCGCGCGTGGTCTGCACGCTCTGGGTGGCGGCGGTGAAGTTCCAGCCCTGGGCCATCAGCGTGGCATAGGCCGTGTGCAGCAGGGCCGTCAGGGCCTGCAGATCGTCGCTTTCGCGCAGGGGGCGGATGTCTATGCTCACGCGGACCTCACATGCGGAAGACGCCGAACCGGGTCTCGGGGATCTCGGCATTGAGCGCAGCGGCCAGGCCCAGGGCCAGCACGCGGCGGGTGTCGGCAGGGTCGATCACGCCGTCGTCCCAGAGACGGGCGCTGGCGTAATAGGGGTGGCCCTGGTCCTCGTACTGCTGGCGGATGGGCGCCTTGAAGGCGGCCTCCTCCTCGGCGCTCCAGCGTCCGCCGGTGCGCTCGATGCCCTCGCGCTTGACGGTCGCCAGCACGCCGGCCGCCTGTTCGCCGCCCATGACGGAGATGCGGCTGTTCGGCCAGGTCCACAGGAAACGCGGCGAATAGGCCCGTCCGCACATGCCGTAATTGCCCGCGCCGTAGGAGCCGCCGATCAGCACCGTGAGCTTCGGCACATTCGCCGTCGCGACGGCGGTGACGAGCTTAGCACCGTGTTTGGCGATGCCTTCGGCCTCGTATTTGCGCCCGACCATGAAGCCGGTGATGTTCTGCAGGAAGAGGAGCGGAATGCCGCGTTGCGCGCAGAGCTCGATGAAATGCGCCCCCTTCAGCGCGGCTTCGGAAAAGAGCACGCCATTGTTGGCGATGATGCCGACGGGAAGGCCATGCAGCGCCGCGAAGCCGCAGACCAGCGTGGTGCCGAAGCGCGCCTTGAACTCATCGAAACGCGACCCGTCGACCACGCGGGCGATCACCTCGCGCACGTCATAGGGCGTGCGCGTATCGGCCGGCACGATGCCGAGCAGCTCTTCCGGATCGTAGAGCGGGGCGTCTCCGGCGCCGGATTTCGTAATCTCTGGCTTACGCATATTGAGGTTTGCGGCGATCTGCCGGGCGATTTCCAGCGCGTGGCGGTCGTCGCGGGCGAGATGGTCGGCAACGCCGGAAAGGCGGGTATGGACGTCGCCGCCACCAAGGTCTTCCGCCGTCACCACTTCGCCGGTCGCGGCCTTCACCAGCGGCGGGCCGGCGAGGAAGATCGTGCCCTGGTTTTCGACGATGACGGTCTCGTCGCTCATGGCGGGCACATAGGCCCCGCCTGCCGTGCAGCTTCCCATGACGACGGCGACCTGTGGAATGCCGGCCGCGGACATCTGCGCCTGGTTGTAGAAGATGCGGCCGAAATGATCCCGGTCGGGGAAGACCTCGTCCTGGTTCGGCAGGTTCGCCCCGCCGGAATCGACGAGGTAGATGCAGGGCAGCCGGTTTTCCGCGGCGATCTCCTGCGCGCGCAGGTGCTTCTTCACGGTGATCGGGTAATAGGTGCCGCCCTTCACCGTCGCGTCGTTGCTGACGATCATGCATTCGCGGCCGGCGACGCGGCCGATGCCCGCGATCATGCCACCGGAGGGCGAGGCGCCGTCATAGAGGCCGTGGCCGGCGGTAAGGCCGATTTCGAGGAAGGCGGAGCCGGGATCGAGCAGTTGCGCCACCCGGTCGCGCGGCAGGAGCTTGCCGCGGGAAACGTGCTTGGCGCGCGCCGCCTCGCCGCCGCCCTCGGCGATCTTGGCCAGCTTGGCATTCAGATCGTCGATGACCGCCCGCATCGCATCGGCATTGGCCTTGAAGTCGGCCGAGCGGGCATTGAGCTTGGTGGCGAGAACAGCCATCGTCTTGTCTCCTGGATCAGCCAGCCTGAGACTGGCTCAATTTGAGTCGTACGCGCCCCAGACCCATGCGGCCGGGATGCCAGAACTTCGCAGCATAAATCACGACACAGCCTGCATCAAACAATTCTTGAGCTTTCCTCAGAATTTCTACAGAATCCGGCTCATGCCTCGCACGCCGCGCTCCACCCCCACCTCGGCCACCGTGCTGCCGGCCCAGCGCCGCGCGCCGGTGAGCGCCAAGTCCGAGCAGCGGGTGCGCGACATCCTGCGCGTGGGCCGTGAGGTCTTCGCCGCCCTGGGCTACGAGCGCGCCACCACCACCGAGATCGCCCAACGCCTGGGCATTTCGGAGGCCACGGTCTTCACCTATTTCCGCGGCAAGCGCGAGCTCTGCATGCGGGTGATCGGCGACTGGTATGACGAGATCATCGGCACCATCGAAGAGGGTCTGCCGCGCGAGCGCCCCATCCGCGAGCAGCTCGAATTCATCGTCCACACCCATCTGCGCCTCTTCCTGATCCAGGGCACGGGCCTGTGCGCCCTGGTGCTCAGCGAGGGCCGCAGCAAGGGCCAGCAGGAGCTGGGCGAGGGCTTTGTGGAGCTGCAGCGGCGCTACACCCAGCCCCTGATGGACCTGCTGGCCCGCGGCCAGGCCAGCGGCGAGCTGCGCCGCGACATCCCGCTGCGCCTGCTGCGCTCCCTGGTCTTCGGCCCCATGGAGCACATGCTCTGGGAGGTGGTCATCACCGGCCGCCAGATCGAGGTGGAGCAAAGCGCCCGCGACCTGGTGGCCCTGCTCTGGCCCGCCCTGCAGGCGCCGGATGTGGAGCTGGCCCAGCTGCGCAAGACCCAGGAAGCCATGCTGGTACTGCTGCAGGGCACGGTGGGCAGCGCGGGCTGAGGCCCCAGCGCCTGTTTGCGGGACAGTCCCGCTCCCCGGGGCCAGGGCCGGCGCCTTAATATGGCCGCAGCAAGGGCGCGATCAGCACGCCCAGGGAGGCTCCCGATGAAGCTGCTGCCCTCATGGTCCGCCCGGCGGACGTTTCAGGCGCTCCTGACCCTGTGCCTGGCCCTGCCCTGCACCCCCGGCTGGCTGCAGGCCCAGACCGGCGCTCCGGCCGCCGAGCACTGGGCCTACCGCATCCAGCCCGGCGACACCCTGATCCAGCTGGCCCAGACCTATCTGGACGAGCGCCACGGCTGGCAGGACCTGCAGCGCCTGAACCGCGTGGCCGACCCCTACAAGCTGCCCCCCGGCGGCGTGCTGCGCCTGCCCCTGGCCTGGCTGCAGCGCGACAGCGCGGTGGCCCGGGTGCTGCATGTGCGGGGCGAGGCCCGGCTGCTGCGTCCGGGCAGCGCCGCCGCCGCCCTGACCGAGGGCATGAGCCTGCAGGCCGGCGACCGGCTGCAGACCGGGCCCGCCGCCTCCCTGTCCCTGCGCTTTGCGGATGGCTCGCGCCTGCTGCTCGGGGCCGACAGCCTGCTCGGCCTGGAACAGCTGCTGGTGCAGGGCCGCGGCGCGCTCACCAGCACCCAGCTGCGCCTGGAGCAGGGCGGCGCCGACAGCCGGGTGGAGCCCGGGAGCACCGTGCCCCCGCGCTACGAGCTGCGCACCCCTAGCCTGAACCTGGGCGTGCGCGGCACCGAGTTCCGGGTGCAGGCCGAGGCCGGGCGCACGGCCGTGCAGGTGCTGGCCGGCCGGGTGGCGGCGGACGCCGGCGCCCGCCCCACCGCCCGCCCCACCGCCCTAACCGCCGGCCAGGGCGCGCTGGCCCAGGCCGGCTCACCCCTGCAGGTCCAGGCCCTGCCGGCGCCGCCCGCCCTGCCGCCCACGCTGCGCGCCGAGCAGCTGCCCCTACGCCTGAGCTGGGCCGCCACGCCCCAGGCCCGGGCCTACCGCGTGCAGCTCTTTGCCGAGCAGGACTTCGACCGCCTGCTGCTGGATGGCCGCGTCAGCACGCCCGACATCGTCTGGCCCCAGGCCGCCCAGCTGCCCGATGGCCGCTACAGCCTGCGCCTGCGCAGCATCGACGCCCTCGGCCTGGAAGGCCCCGCCAGCGAAAGCATCCTGCAGCTCAAGGCCCGGCCCGAGCCGCCGCTGTGGCTGGCGCCCGGCGCCGTGGCCTATAGCGACACCCTGCGCCTGCAATGGACCGAGCCCCTGAGCGCGTGCGCCTACCGCCTGCAGCTGGCCGACAGCCCGGATTTCGCCCGCACCCTGCTGGACCGGGCCGATCTGGACCGCCCCGCGCTGGAGCTGCCCCTGCCGCCCGGCCGCTACTGGCTGCGCCTGGCCAGCCTGACAGGCACCGAGGACCAGGGCCCCTTCGGCCCGCCCCTGGCCGTGGAGCTGCGCCCCCTGCCGCCCAGCCCCGCGGCCCGCGAGCCCGATCTGGACGGCGACCAGCTGCGCCTGCGCTGGGTCGCCCAGCCCGGCCTGCGCTACCAGCTGCAGTGGAGCACCCAGGCCGACTTCGGCGATGCGCCCGCGCCCCGCGAGGTGGAGGGCGACAGCCTGCTGCTGGAGCGCCCGGCCCCGGGTCGCTACTACCTGCGCCTGCGCGGCATGGACACGCACGGCCAGGCCGGCCCCTGGGGCGAGACCCAGCGCCTGGAGGTGCCGGACCGCCGCTGGCCCTGGCTGCTGCTCCTGCCCGCCCTGCTGCTGGCGCTCTGAGCCCGGCCGCCGCCTCGCCTCATGCGCCCGCGCCTCGCCCAGCTGCCCCTGCTGGCCCTGCCCTTGCTGCTGCTGGCCGGCCTGCTGGACCTCGGCCGCGGCGCCGGCCAGGCCCTGGAGGATGCACAGCTGCGCTGGGCCGCGCCCGAGCTGCGCTACGAGGAGGTGCTGGCGGTGGACATCGACGACGCCGCGCTGCGCCGTCTCGAGCCGCGCCTGGGCCATTGGCCTTATGAACGCGGGGTCTACGCCCTGCTGCTGGACTATCTGCGCGAGGCCGGCGCCCGGCTGCTGGTGATCGATCTGGTCTTCGCCGAGCAGCGCCCGGGCGACGACAGTCTGGCCCGCGCCCTGGCGCAGCGCCCCGACTGGGTGCTGGCCACCGCCGGCCTGCGCCAGCCCCTGGGTCTGGAGGCGGCCCAGGCCGATACGCTGGGCCGCCTGGCCCTGCCCAGCGGCCTGCGTGGTCCCGCCACGCCCTGGCCGGCCCTGACCCTGCCCACGCCTGCGCTGCTCACGAGCGCCACGCCGGGCAGCGTGGGCCTGATCAGCGTGCCGCTGGACGAGGACGGACGCCTGCGCCGCCTGCCCCTGCTGCATCGCGTGGGCGAGCAGCGCCTGCCGGCCCTGGCCCTGGCGGCCCTGATGCGCGAACCCGGGGCCGGCGGCGCCCCCGGCCTGGACCACTGGCCCCTGGACGCCCAGGGCCGGGTCTTGCCCAGCCTGTCCAAACGGGCCGACGCGATCCCGCGCCTGGGCTGGGACGAGCTGATGGAAGCCGCCCTGGGCGCCCGCGAAGACGCCGCCCTGCGCCCCCTGCTGCGCGACCGGGTGATCTTCCTGGGCAGCAGCGCCTTCTTTGCCGACCAGGTGCTCACGCCCCAGGGCCTGCGTGGCGGCACGGCCCTGCAGGCCGCGGCCTATGCGGCCCTGCGTCGCGGCGACCTGCTGCGCCCTGCGCCCTGGCCCTGGCAGGGCCTGCTCTGGGCACTTGCCGCGGCGCCCCTGCTCTGGGCGGCACTGCGCCCGAGGCCCGAGCTGGCGCGCCAGGCCCTGCTCAGCGCCGCCGCCCTGGCCGCTCTGCTGGGCGCCACCGCCCTGGGTCTGGGCTGGCAGTGGCTGGCGGCACCATGTGCCCCCCTGGCCCTGCTGGGTCTGGGCCTGGCCCTGGGCGCGCTGGCCCAGCTGCGCTGGGACAGTCTGACCCAGCACCGCCTGGCCTATGAGCGCGCCGTGGCCGAAGCAGCCAGCCTGGCCAAGAGCCAGTTCCTGGCCAATGTGAGCCACGAGATCCGCACCCCCATGAACGCCCTGCTGGGCATGGCCGAGCTGCTGGCCAAGACCCCGCTGAACGAGGAGCAGCGCCGCTACGTGGAGGCCTTCCGCGGCGCAGGCCAGACCCTGTTCGAGCTGATCAACGACCTGCTGGACATCTCCAAGATCGAGGCCGGCCGCCTCAGCCTGGAGGTGGCCCCGTTCGATCTGGGCGCCCTGCTGCAGCGCTGCACCGAGCTGCTGCGATCGCGCGCCGAGGCCCAGGGGTTGAGCCTGGTGCTGGCGCTGGACCCGCGGGCCGCGGGCTGCGTGGAAGGCGACGCCCAGCGCCTGTCCCAGGTGCTGATCAATCTGCTGGGCAATGCCATCAAGTTCACCCGCGAGGGTCAGGTCATGCTGAGCGCGGAGCGCGAGCCCGATGGCAGCCTGCTGCTCACGGTGAGCGACACCGGCATCGGCATCGCGCCCAGCAAGCACGAGCTGATCTTCCAGCCTTTCACGCAGGCCGATGGCAGCGTCACGCGCTTTTACGGTGGCACGGGCCTGGGCCTGTCCATCAGCCGCAGCCTGGTGCAAATGATGGGCGGCGAGATCTGGCTGGAAAGTGCGCCGGGCCAGGGCAGCCGCTTCTTCATCCGCTTGGCCCTGCCGGCCCTCACAAGCCCGGCGCTCAGCGCCCCGGAAGCACCGCCAGCACCGGTTCCCACCGAGCTGCCGCCCCAGCACATCCTGCTGTGCGAGGACAACGAGGTGAATGTGCTGCTGGTGCAGGCCATGCTGCAGCCCGAGGGGCACCACATCACCGTGGCCGAGAACGGCGCCCTGGGCCTGCAACGCCTGCGCGAGCGGGCCTATGACCTGGTGCTGATGGATGTGCAGATGCCCGGCATGGACGGGCACAGCGCCACCCGCGAGCTGCGCCGCCTGGAGGCCCGCCTGGGCTGGCACCATGTGCCCGTGGTCGCGCTCACCGCCCATGCTTTCGCGAGCGATGTGCAGGCCAGCCGCGAGGCCGGCTGCGACGACCACCTGAGCAAGCCCATCAGCCAGTCGGCCCTGCTGGCGGCCCTGGCCCGCCATGGCCGCCCCGCCGGCCGGCCGCCCCCGGGGCCGCGGCGCCCGCCCGCGCCCGCCCTCTCCGGCGGCCCGGCGCGCGATGGCGCGCCTGACCCGCATGCCGAGGTCTTTCTGGGCGCCTGGGTGGCCAGCTGGGACCAGCTCAGCAGCCCCGGCGCGGTGCAGGGCGCGGCGCGCCAGCACCTGGTGCAGGACCTGCTGGACGTGGCACGGCGTCTGCGCGCGCCGGCCCTGGAGGGCGCGGCCCAGGTGCTGGCCCAGGCCCTGGCCGCGGGCGCACCCGAGGCTGCCCTGGCGCCCCTGGAGGCGGCGGTGGCGCGCGAGGTGGCCAGCGCCCTGGCCGCACTCACGGCCCGGCCAGCAAGCCCGGCCGGAACGGTGTAGGCTCGGCGCTCGCCAGACCCTGGAGACCCCCACCATGATCAAGCTGACCGTCAACGGCCGGGCCGTGAGCCTGGATGCCGATCCCAACGAACCCCTGCTGTGGGCCCTGCGCGAGGATCTGCAGCTGACCGGCACCAAGTTCGGCTGCGGCATGGCCCTGTGCGGCGCCTGCACCGTGCATCTGGACGGGCAGCCAGTGCGCGCCTGCTCCACCCCGCTCTCGGCCGCGGCCGGCAAGAAGGTCACCACCATCGAGGGCATAGCCGCCAGCCGCACCGGCCGGGCCGTGCAGCACGCCTGGGTCAAGATCGATGTGCCGCAGTGTGGCTACTGCCAGAGCGGCCAGATCATGAGCGCCTGCGCCCTGCTGGCGAGCAAGAAGAACCCCAGCGACGCCGATATCGACAACGCCATGAGCGGCAATCTCTGCCGCTGCGGCACCTACAACCAGATCCGCGCGGCCATCAAGGACGCCGCCGGTTCGCTGGCCAAGGGAGCCTGAACATGAACGCCCCCACCCGCCGCGAGTTCCTGCAGGCCGGCTCCGCCCTGAGCCTGAGCTTTGCCCTGCCCCTGGGGAGCGCCCGCGCCCAGGGCGCGATGAGCAATACCTTTGCACCCAATGCCTGGCTGCGCATCACGCCGGACGGCCGCATCACCGTGCTCTGCGGCTCGGCCGAGATGGGCCAGGGCGTGCTCACCGCCATCCCCATGCTGGTGGCCGAGGAGCTGGACGCCGACTGGCGCCTGGTGGGCGTCGAGCAGGCGCCCGTGGACCAGGCCTATAACAACCCCATGTTCGGCATGCAGGCCACCGGAGGCAGCACCACGGTGCGCGCGCATTGGACGCCAGTGCGCCAGGCCGGCGCGGCCGCGCGCCAGATGCTGGTGGCCGCGGCCGCCGAGCGCTGGAAGCTGGACGTGGCCCAGCTGCGCACCCAGGCCGGCCAGGTGCTGGGCCCGGGCGGCAAGAAGATCGCCTACGGTGCCCTGGTGCAGGACGCGGCGCGCCAGCCCGTGCCGGACAAGCCCCTGCTCAAGTCCAGTGCCGACTTCAAGATCCTGGGCAAGCCCACGCGACGCCTGGACACGCCGGCCAAGGTCAACGGCACGGCCAAGTTCGGCATCGATGCCCAGG
Organism: Shinella sp. XGS7; assembly: GCF_020535565.1. Classification (NCBI taxonomy): domain Bacteria; kingdom Pseudomonadati; phylum Pseudomonadota; class Alphaproteobacteria; order Hyphomicrobiales; family Rhizobiaceae; genus Shinella; species Shinella sp. XGS7. The sequence goes on from NZ_CP084758.1 coordinate 197,195, forward strand.
TGGAAGGCATGGTGGTGGCGGTGATGGCGCGTGCGCCGGCCGCCGGCATCAAGCCGCGCCGCTTTGACGAGGCCAAGGCCCGCGCCGTCAAGGGCGTGCTGAACGTGATCACCATCCCCAGCGGGGTGGCGGTGCTGGCCGAGGGCTACTGGGCCGCCAAACAGGGCCGCGACGCCCTGGCGGTGGAATGGGAGATGGGCGAGAAAGCGACCCAGCTCTCCAGCGCCGCGGTCAGCAGCCAGCTCGCCGCCGCGGCCGACAGCGCCGCCGCCGTGGCCGCCCAGGCGGGCGATGCGCCGGCCGCCCTGGCCGCGCCGGGCGCGCGCCTGCTCAAGGCCAGCTACGAGGTGCCCTATCTGGCGCACGCCTGCATGGAGCCGCTGAACTGCCTGGCCTGGGTGAAGGGCGACGAGGTCACCATCTGGGCCGGCACCCAGAGCCAGGGCCCCTCGCAAGGCATCCTGGGCCAGGTGGCCCAGGTCACGCCGGCCAAGGTCAAGGTCAACACCCTGCTGCTGGGCGGGGGCTTCGGCCGCCGCTTCGCGCCGGACTTCACCATCGACGCGGTGCTGCTGTCCAAGCTCAGCGGTCGGCCGGTGAAGCTGATCTACACCCGCGAGGACGATATGGCCGCGGCCTATTACCGCCCGGCCTCCCTGGTGCGCTTCGAGGGCGCGCTGGATGCCCAGGGCCGCGTGAGCGCGCTGCGCGCCGGTGTGGGCAGCCCCTCCATCATGGCGGCCTCGGGCTTCATGAAGATTCCCGAGAGCGGTGTGGATGCCATGGCGGTGGAGGGCCTGGCCGACCAGCCCTATGACATCCCACATCTGCGCATCGCCTACGGCCGCGCCGAGCCCGGGCCCCAGGTCTGGTTCTGGCGCTCGGTGGGCCATTCGCAGAACGCCTTCTTCCTGGAGAGCTTCATCGACGAGCTGGCCCACGCGGCCAAGGCCGATCCCCTGCAGTTCCGCCTGCAGCTGCTCAGCAGCAAGCCACGCCACCGCGCGGTGCTGGAAGCGGCCGCCGCCAAGGCCGGCTGGGGCAAGCCGCTGCCGGCGGGGCGTTTCCACGGCCTGGCCGTGGCGGAGAGCTTCGGGACCTATGTGGCCGAGGTGGCCGAGGTCTCGGTGGGCGCCGACGGCACGCCGCGCGTGCACAAGGTGGTGGCCGCGGTGGACTGCGGCCAGACCGTGAACCCGCTCACCATCCAGCGCCAGATCGAGGGCGCCATCGTCTACGGGCTCTCGGCCGCGCTCTACGGCCGCATCAGCCACAAGGACGGGCGCGTGGAGCAGAGCAATTTCCACGACTACCCGGTGCTGCGCATGAACGAGATGCCCCAGGTGGAGGTGCTGATCCTGCCCAGCAAGGAAGCGCCGGGCGGCATCGGCGAGCCGGGCACGCCGCCCATTGCGCCGGCGGTGTGCAACGCGATCTTCGCGGCCACCGGCCAGCGCCTGCGCAGCCTGCCCATCGACAGCGCCGCGCTCGCCAGCAAGAAGGCCTGATGACCCGGGCTCAGGCCGCGGCCGGCGCCTCCGGGTAGCCGGCCTCGGCCAGGGCGGCGGCCAGCTGCTCACGCGGCAGGCCGCTGCTCACCTGCACGCGGCGCGCTTCGCGGTCGAAGGCCAGGCGGGCGGCGGGGTCCAGCTCACCCAGGGCCTCGGTGATGCTGGCCACGCAATGGCCGCAGCTCATATCGGGCAGGTGGAACTGGTACTCGGGCGTGGCGCTCATGGGGCGCTCCTTTCGGTGAACAGATCAAGGGATGGCGGCAGATTAATCCTTGCCATCATGGCAAGGTCAAGCCCAGCCGGGGCATGATGGCGGCCTTGACCTTGCCATGATGGCAAGGTCGAAGATGCTGCCATGGACGCCACCCTCACCCTCCCCATCGACGGCATGACCTGCGCCTCCTGCGTGCGCCGGGTCGAGAAGGCGCTGCGCGCCGTGCCTGGCGTGCAGGACGCCAGTGTCAACCTCGCCACCGAGGCCGCCAGCGTCGCGGGCACGGCCCCGCTCGCCGCCCTGCAGGCCGCCGTCCAGAAGGCCGGCTACCAGCTGCGCGAACACAGCCTGCGCCTGGACATCGAGGGCATGAGCTGCGCCTCCTGCGTGGGCCGGGTGGAGAAGGCCCTGCTCAAGCTGCCGGGCGTGAGCAAGGCCGAGGTGAACCTGGCCACCGAGTCGGCCCAGGTGAGCCTGCTGGCCGGCACCGATCCCGAGACCCTGCTGCAGGCCGTGCGAAAGGCCGGCTACTCGGCCCGCCTGCATGATGCGCAGGCCGCCCGGACCGAGCCCGCGCCGGCCTGGCGCAGCGGCAGCGGCCCGGTCTGGGTGGCCGCGGCCCTGTCCCTGCCCCTGGTCCTGCCCATGCTGGTCCAGCCATTCGGCCTGCACTGGATGCTGCCAGGCTGGCTGCAGCTGCTGCTGGCCACCCCCGTACAGTTCTGGCTGGGCGCTCGCTTCTACCGCGCCGGCTGGGCCGCGCTACGCGCCGGCAGCGGCAATATGGACCTGCTGGTGGCCCTGGGCACCAGCGCCGCCTTCGGCCTGAGCCTGTGGCTGATGCTGGGCGGCGGCAGCGGCCACGCCCTCTACTTCGAGTCCGCCGCCGTGGTCATCACCCTGGTGCTGCTGGGCAAATGGCTGGAGGCGCGCGCCAAGCGCCAGACCACGGCTGCCATCCGCGCCCTGCAGGCCCTGCAGCCCGAAACCGCCCGGGTGCTGCGCGAAGGCCGCGAGCAGGAGCTGCCCCTGGCGGCCCTGCGCCTGGGCGACACCGTGCTGGTGCGCCCCGGCGAGCGCATTCCGGTGGATGGCGAGCTGCTGGAGGGCAGCGGGCCGGTGGATGAATCCCTGATCACCGGCGAGAGCCGACCGGTGGACAAGGCGCCCGGCGCCCGCCTGCTGGGCGGCAGCGTCAATGGCGAAGCCCTGCTGCGCCTGCGCTGCAGCGCCCTGGGCGCGGAGTCCACGCTGGCCCGCATCGCCCGCATGGTGGAGCAGGCCCAGGGCCACAAGGCGCCGGTGCAGCGCCTGGTGGACCGGGTCAGCGCCGTCTTCGTGCCGGTGGTGGTGCTGATCGCCCTGCTGACCCTGCTGGGCTGGGGCCTGGCCCGCGGCGACTGGGAGCACGCCCTGCTCAATGCCGTGGCCGTGCTCGTGATCGCCTGCCCCTGCGCCCTGGGCCTGGCCACGCCGGCCGCCATCATGGCCGGCACCGGCGTGGCGGCGCGGCGCGGCATCCTGATCAAGGACGCCGCCGCCCTGGAGCAGGCCCATCGCGTGAGCCTCGTAGCCTTTGACAAGACCGGCACCCTGACCCTGGGCCGCCCGCATCTGGTGGCCCAGGAGGGCGAGCCCGAGCTGCTGCGCCTGGCGGCGGCCCTGCAGGCCGGTAGCGAACACCCGCTGGCCCGCGCGGTGCGCGAGGCCGCGCAAGACCTGGCCCTGCCCGCGGCCAGCGAGCTGCAGGCCGTGGCCGGCCGCGGCCTGCGTGCCCGGGTCGAGGGCCAGGCGCTGGCCCTGGGCAGCAGCCGCTATATGCGCGAGCTGGGCGTGGAGCTCGCGCCCCTGCTGCCGCGCGCGGAAGGGCTGCAGGCCGAGGGCCACACCGTCTCCTGGCTCGCATCTCTCGGCGAGACGCCGCGCCTGATCGGCCTGCTGGCCTTTGGCGATGCGCTCAAGCCCGAGGCCGCCCAGGCCGTGGACGCCCTGCACGCCCAGGGCCTGCGCACCGCCCTGGTCAGCGGCGACAACAGGGGTGCTGCCGAGCGCGTGGCTCGCGCGCTGGGCATCGACGAACTGCGCGCCGAGGTGCTGCCCGAGGACAAGGCCCGCATCGTGGCCGAACTGCGCGCCAGCGGCAGCGTGGTGGCCATGGTGGGCGACGGCATCAATGACGCGCCGGCCCTGGCCGCCGCCGACGTGGGCCTGGCCATGGCCACCGGCACCGAGGTGGCCATGGCCGCGGCCGGCATCACCCTGATGCGAGGCAATCCGGCCCTGGTGGCGGACGCCATCGCCGTCTCGCGCAAGACCTACGCCAAGATCCGCCAGAACCTGTTCTGGGCCTTTGTCTACAACCTGGTGGGCATTCCGCTGGCCGCCCTGGGCCTGCTCAACCCCATGATCGCGGGCGCGGCCATGGCCTTGTCCAGCGTCTCGGTGCTGGGCAATGCCCTGCTGCTCAGCCGCTGGAAGGGAGACGCGCGATGAATATCGGTGAAGCCGCGCAGCGCTCGGGCATCTCGCCCAAGATGCTGCGCCACTACGAGTCCCTGGGTCTGCTGCCCGAGGTGGCGCGCAGCGCGTCGGGCTACCGGCAGTATGGCGAGAAGGAGGTGCACACCCTGCGCTTCATCCGCCGCGCCCGCGATCTGGGTTTTGCCATCGCCGAGATCGCCGAGCTGCTCAAGCTCTGGCAGAACCGCCAGCGCAGCAGCGCCGAGGTCAAGCGCATCGCCCTGGCCCATGTGGCCGATCTGGAGCGCCGCCTGACCGAGATGCAGGCCATGAAGCGCAGCCTGGAGGCCCTGGCCAGCTGCTGCCATGGCGATGAGCGGCCGGACTGCCCCATCCTGGAGCAGCTCGCGGGCGAAGGCCCAAAGAAAACCCGGCCAAGGCCGGGTTGCGGAGCTGAGTCAGGAAAGCCGCGCGGCGATCAGCAGGCGGCGCGCTCAGCGCTGCAGCGGGCACCAGCGGCCGCCAGCTGCAGACCTGCCTCCGGCAGGGCACGCTTGCCCACCAGGCTCACGCGGGGCAGCTGTTCCACATGGGGCGCGGCGGCCAGCTGACGCTCGGCGGCGCCCTCCTCGGCGGCGGGCGTGCGCTTGCCCACGATCACCACGCGCTCCAGCTGCAGCACCGGCTGGCTGGGCGCCGCCGTCGCGGCGGGCTCCGACATCATCAGCAGGCCGGCGGCCAGGGCGCCCAGGGCGATCAGGGCGGTGGCGACGAGGGGCTGGGCTTGGCGGCGGGTGGTGTTCATGGTGGGCTCCTGGGCAGTGCGGTTTTCCGTGTCAGTGATGTCAGTGTGCGCAAGCCCGCCAGCCGCTGCCACGGCCTCGCGACGAACTGCAAGCCAGGCCGGATGCACTGCAAAAAGCCGCGACGAAAGCGAAGCCGTTCCGCGGCCGGTTTCAGGCATGATCGCGCCACCCCAGCCGCCGGAGCGCCCGTCATGACCATCACGCTTGAGAGACTCAGCGCCCACCGCGGCGAGGTGGGCGGCCTGCCCATTGCCCGGGCTCTGCCGGTGCCGCAGCGCCGCACCATCGGCGCCTGGTGCTTTCTGGATCATGCCGGCCCCGCCCGCAGCGCGCCGGGCCAGGGCATGCGTGTGGCGCCGCATCCCCACACCGGCCTGCAGACCTTCAGCTGGATGATGGAGGGCGAGGTGCTGCATCGCGACAGCCTGGGCACGGTGCAGCGGCTGCAACCCGGCCAGGTGAATCTGATGACGGCCGGCAGCGGCATCTGCCACTCCGAGGAGGCGCAGACGCCCGAGATGCACCTGGCCCAGCTCTGGATCGCCCTGCCCAACAGCCGCCGCCATGGCCCGGCAGCCTTCGAGCATCACCCGCTGCTGCCGCGCTTCGAGCGCGGCGGCTTCGCGGCCACCCTGCTGGTGGGCGAGCTGGAAGGCCTGCGCTCGCCCTGCACGGTCTACTCGCCCCTGCTGGGGCTGGACCTGCTGAGCGAGAGCGAGGGCCTGGCCGAGATCAGCCTGGACCTGAACCCGACTTTTGAATATGGACTGATGGTCACCGAGGGCGAGTGCCTGCTGGCGCCCGAGGGCGGCCCGGCCGAGCCGCTGCAGCCCGGCGGCCTGCTCTATCTGGCACCGGGCGCGGCCCGCGCCACGCTGAGCGCGCGCGGCCGTGCACGCGCCCTGCTGCTGGGCGGCGCCCCGCTGGCGGACGAAGAGAAGCCCCTGCTGTGGTGGAACTTCGTGGGCCGCAGCTCGGAGGAGATCCATCAGTACGCGGCCGACTGGAATGCCGGCGCCGGCGACTTCGGCAGCGTGCAGGGCTTCGAGGGCGAGCGCCTGCTGGCCCCGCCCGTGCCCCAGCTGCGCGCGCCGCGCTGAACGCCACAGCGCCCGGCGGCACCGGGCGGCGGGCGCTCAGGTATTGGGCGCGATATTGACCAGCAGGCTGCCGTACTGGGCGCGCGCGCCCGGGGTGCGCGTCAGCACCAGCACGGTGAAGCTCACGGATCCGCCCGCCACATTCTTGAAGCCGGCGTCGTACTGCATCTCGATGCAGCTGTCGTTCAGGCTGGGCAGGCAGCCCCCGTTGTCGAAGCTGTCATAGACCACCCGGCTGGGCTGCTGGTGAGCGTCTTCATAGGCCTGCCGGGCCCCCTTGAGCGCGCTGAGCAGACCGTCGAAATAGTCGTAGAGCTCCTTGATGTTCTTGGGCTTGGGCGGCGGCAGGGCCTTGCCCACGGCCTTGAGCGCCTCGATGGCCGCGCCCCCCACCAGATAGACATCGGCCCGCTGGGCGTCTTCCAGAGAGATGCCCGAGACATCGATATAGCTGCCCGGCATGTTGTAGGCATGGAAGGAGAAGCTGCCCCCGGTCTTGAGCCCGTTGATGCGGGTGGTCTGGGTCAGGAACTCGTCCAGCAGGGCCTTGCTGCCCAGCAGGATGCTCATGTTCTCCAGCTGGTTCAGGTAGTCGCCATAGATGTCGTTGATCAGCTGGCCCATGGGCCCCAGGGCATTGAGCAGGCCGCCCAGCAGAAAGGCCGAGGGCGCACCGGCCGCCTGGACCATCTGGATGCGCGCACGCGGGCCGGCCGTCTGGGGGGCGCCCAGCAGGCGGGTCGAGGCGGACAGGCCCTGGGCCACGAGCTGCGCATTGACACGCGCGCCGATGGACTTGAGCAGGGCCGGCATCTCCACCGCCAGCAGGCGGTCGATCTGCGGCTGCTGCTCCACCAGACCGAAGAGCCCCGGCCGCGCCGCCGGGGCGCGCAGGGCGGCGGCCAGTTGGGCGAGCTCGTTGCCGTACTGGATCAGGGTGGCGGTGGCCGCGGCTTCATCGCTGCCGGGCGCATCCAGCAAGGCCTTGATCTGGGCCAGCTTGGCCCGCAGCGCCGTGGTGTTGCTGCCAAAGCTCTGGTCGGCGCTGGTGCGCGCGATCCCATTGGCGCTGAGCTTGCCCGTGGTGGGCAGAAAGCCCAGATCGGGCTCGTAGGGCGTGCTGAAGCCCAGGGCCACCGGATCGACCTTGGCCAGGGCGATCTGCAAGGCGGCATTGGCAGCGGTGGCCCCGGAGCCATCGCCGGCCGCCACCGCGGCGGCCAGCAGCGCCAGCTGATCGGCCAGCACGCCATGAGCGGCCGCCTGCCCGACATAGAGACCGGAGTTCTTGGAAATCTGGGCACTCTTGATGACCGTGAAGTCGATGCTGGCTCCCACCGTGCTGCCATCGACCTTGGCCTGCAGGGTGAAGCCGCCACGCGTGGCCGGGTCGGCACTCAGGGTGGCGCCGCTCACCGTGGGGGCCGGTCCGCTATTGCCCTCGGGCGCCCGCAGCACCTGGTAGCTGATGGCCGGTGCAGGCAGGATGGGCTGACCGCCCGCGTCCAGCACCCGGGGGCGGATGCTCAGGCTTTCGCCCGCCCCCAGCACCAACTGGCTCAGACTGAGCTGCAGGCTGGCCGGCACCGGTCCGGCGCTGCTGAACTTCCAGACCAGCAGGGCCGCCTGGAAGGGCAGGTTGCGGTCATGACGCAGGGTGATGGTGTCGGCCGGCGTGATGCTGGCGCCGGCGGCCAGATTGCCCACATTCACCGCACCGTCCAGCACCGTGGTGCCGGGGCCGGCGGTCTGCAGGGTGGCCAGCAGGCCGTTCTGCGCCACCATGCCGTTCTGCACCGTGATCTTGAACACATAGTCGTAGACCGTCCGGCCCACCCGCGTCTCGCTGATCTTGCTGAGGCTCAGCACCTGGGGGCCACTCTCGCTCGCAGCCGTCGCGGCCTGCGCCTTGGCGAGCGACTCCGCCGTCGAGACTTGGGGCGCGGTTTCGCCAGTGCCCCCACCGCACGCCGCCAGGCCCAGGCCGGCCAGCAGGGCCAGCAGACATGCCGCGGCCCTCATGCCGGCCTCCGACGCAGGTACAGACGACCCAACAGGCCCAGGCCGGCCAGCAGCTGCAGCCACAAGGCGGGTTCGGAGACCAGCGTCGCCTGGCTCTGCCCGGAGAACAGCACCTGGAAGTTCGTGTCGACGATCTCGAAGGGCAGGCTGCCCGGGGTGCCCGCGCCCAGGTAGGAGAAGCGCAGCACGAAGCCACCCTGCGACTGGCCCGCGCCCAGGGCCGGCGCGGGATCCAGCACCAGGGCATCGAGGTATCCGGGTGCCGGCAGGCCCGGGTCGGGCTGTATCACCAGGCTGTCCCAGTGCCCCGGGCTGCTCAGCAGCTCGAGGTTCTCGAACAGGGTCTCGGCGAAGTAGGTGGTGAAACCGCTGATCTGGGCCGGCGAACCATCGCCGCTGATCACCAGCTCCACATTCCAGCTATTGCCCCCGTTGGGGGTGTAGCGGCTGTCCAGGCGCGCGGCCTGGGTCTGGGACGCCGCCAGCGCAGCGGCCAGCAGCAAGGAACACAGGCGGGCAAGGGCCATGACGACTCCCCTGGGGTGATGCCAGGGCACCCTAACAGGGCACCCATCCGGCTCAATCCCTAATGCACACGGCCCGCCTGATGCGTCGCCGATTTCGGGCTCACGCCGAGAGCCTCAGGCCGCGAAGCGCCCCGCCTGGAAGTCGCGCACCGCCTGCACCAGCTCGGCCTCGTTGTTCATCACGAAGGGGCCGTACTGGGCGATGGGCTCGCCCAGGGGCTGGCCGGCGACCAGGATCACGCGGGTGGGTTCGTCACCCGCCTGCAGGCGCACGCCGTCGCTGCCGGCCTGGTTGGCGAAGATGGCCATGCGCTGCTGGGGCACGGTGCAGCCGCTCTCGAAGCGCAGGGCGCCGCGGTACACATAGACAAAGGCGTTGTGCGCCTCCGGCAGGGTCTGCTCGAAGCGGGCGCCGGCCGGCAGATGGATGTCCAGATAGAGCGGCTCGGTGTGCTCGCGCTGCACCGCGCCGGCCACGCCATGGCTCTCGCCCGCGATCACGCGCGCCTGCACGCCGGCCTCGGTGCGGAACTCGGGGATCTCCTGGCTCTGGATGTCGCGGTACCAGGGCTCGCGCATCTTGTCGCGCGCCGGCAGATTGAGCCAGAGCTGGAAGCCTTCCATGCGGCCCTCTTCCTGCTCGGGCAGCTCGCTGTGGATCACGCCGCGGCCGGCGGTCATCCACTGCACGCCGCCATTGCCCAGCAGACCCTCGTGCCCGGCCGAGTCACGGTGGCGCATGCGGCCTTCCAGCATATAGGTCACGGTCTCAAAGCCGCGGTGCGGGTGGTCGGGGAAGCCGGCGATGTAGTCGTCGGCCTTGTCCGAGCCAAAGGCGTCCAGCATCAGGAAGGGGTCCAGGCGGCGCTGCAGATTCTGGGTCAGCACCCGGGTCAGCTTGACCCCGGCGCCATCGCTGGTCGCCTGGCCGGCGACCAGGCGTTCCACCGCCCGGGGCTGGCTCAGGGCGCGGGCCGGGCTGTTCAGGGTGTTCGTGCTCATGGTCGTGATTCCTGTTCTGTCTCGGGGGGCGATGCCCCCTGCTCCTGATGGATTACACCGCGGCGACGGTGTTGCCGGTCAGCGCCGCGATCTGCTGGCGGGCCGAGGCCATGCCGGCTTCCACGGCTTCCGGGCCCATGCCCATGCCTTCGGCATAGATGAACTCCACATCGCTCATGCCCATGAAGCCCAGCACGGTGCGCAGATAGGGCGTGATGCCGTCGGTGGACTGACCGCGATGCATGCCGCCGCTGGCCACCACCACATAGACCTTCTTGCCCTTGACCAGGCCTTCGGGGCCGGTCGCGGTGTAGCGGAAGGTGACGCCGGCGCGGGCCACGGCATCGATCCAGTTCTTGAGCTGGGTGGGCACGCCGAAGTTGATCATGGGCGTGGCGATCACGATCACGTCCTGGGCCATCAGCTCGGTCACCAGGGCGTCGGCCGCCGCCACACGGGCGGCCTGCTCGGGCGAGCGCTGCTCGGCCGGGGTGAAGAGTGCGCCCAGGGCGGCTTCGTCCAGGGGCGCCACCGGGTCCAGGCCCAGATCGCGCACCGTCAGGGCAGCGCCGGCCTGGCGCTCGCTCAGGGCGGCGACCAGTTCCTGGGCCAGGCGGGTGGACACGGAACCCTGACCGTCCTGGACACGGCGGGCGCTGGAATTCAGTTGCAGGATGTTCATGCTCAATCTCCGGTGGGGTGTTGCGGTGATCGGCGATCGATCACCATGACCCACACTGTATTGACGGCGCCCTCGGCACAGAAGACGATGAAATGGATAAGATTGTTCCATCCACGGAACAATAACTTCCCATGAGCCTGGACGCCGACGATCTGCTGCTCTTTGCCCGCGTGATGGAGTCCGGCAGCTTCAGCCGCGCCGCCGAGCGCCTGCAACTGCCCAAATCCACGCTCTCGCGCCGGCTCTCCGCCCTGGAGTCGCGCCTGGGCGAGAAGCTGCTGCAGCGCAGCACCCGGCGCCTGAGCCTGACCGAGTTCGGCGAGGGCGTGCTGGAACATGCGCGCGCCGTGGCGGCCGAGGTGGACAGCGCCCTGGCCCTGGCCCTGCACCGCCAGCAGCGCCCCACGGGGCGGCTGCGCGTGTCCATGCCGCATGACATGGCCAACACGGCCCTGCAGGGCGTGATCAGCCAGTTCGCCCTGGACTACCCCGAGGTGCAGCTGGAGATCGACCTCTCGCCGCGCCGGGTGGACCTGATTGCCGAGGGTTTCGACCTGGCCCTGCGCATGGGTGAACTGCCCGAGGACAGCCAGCTCGCCGCGCGCCGCCTGGCCCTGTTCACTGGCGGGCTCTACGCCGCCCCGGCCTATCTGGCCCGCGAGGGCGAGCCCCAGCTGCCCCAGGGCCTGAGCAGCATGCACGGGCTGATGATCCTCTCGCGCAACGGCGACGCCCTGCCCTGGCAGCTCGAGCGCGGCGAGGGCGAGGCGCGCGAAACCTGGAGTGGCGCGCCCGAGAAGCGCAGCCTGGTCAACTCGCCCGATCTGCTGCTGCAGATGGCGCGCGCCGGCGTGGGCATCACGGCCGTGGCCGACCATTTCACCCGCCAGCTGGTGACCGGCGGCGAGCTGCAGCGCGTGCTGCCCGACTGGAGCCTGAGCCCGGTGGCCTGCTGGGCCGTCTTTCCCGAGCGCCGCCTGATGCCGCTGCGCAGCCGGCTCTTCATCGAGGCCATGGCGGCGCAACTGGCCAGCTGTCCTGGGCAGTAAGCGCACGGCCGGGGTGATCCGCAGTGCCCGGACGAGGCCGGCGCCGCCACAATCCGCGCTTTCCACAAGACCTGACCCCGCCGCCATGACGCTCACCCGCTCGCCGCTGCGCCCCCGTCTGCTGGCCCTGGCCCTCACCCTGGGTCTGGGCGGCAGTTTCAGCCCGCTCCTGGCCCAGCCGGCGCCGCCAGCCGCCCAGATCGCCTGGGACCTGAGTCCGCTCTTCGCCAGCGAAGCCGCCTGGGACGCCGAGCGCGAGGCCCTGCGCGCCGAGCTGCCGGCCCTGGCCGCGCTGCGCGAGGGCTTCACCCGCGACGCCACCCGCCTGCGCGCCGGGCTGGACCGCATCTCGGCCGCCACCCAGCGCCTGCGCCGCGTGGGCGTGTTCGCCAGCGCCCAGGCCTCCACCGACAACCGCGATGCCCGCAACCAGGAGCGCCAGGCCCTGATGCGCCATCTGGGCGGCGAGTTCGGCGCGGCCCTGGCCTGGGTGGATGGCGCGATTGCCGCCGCCGGTGCCGAACGCATCGAGGCCTTCATCGCCGCCGAGCCCAGCCTGGCCCGCCACGCCCCGCGCCTGCGCAACACCTTGCGCAAGGCCCGCCACCAGCTCTCGCCCGAGACCGAGGCCGCCCTGGCCGCCCTGGGCCCGGTGCTGCGCAACCAGGGCCAGACCCGCACCCTGCTCACCACCGTGGACACCGAGTGGCCCACGCTGCAGATCGAGGGCCGCAGCGAGCGCATCAACGACACCGGCTACAGCCGTCTGCGCGCCCACCCCGACCGCGCCGTGCGCGAGCAGGTCTTCCAGGCCTTCTACAGCGTCTACGGCCGCCTGCAGAACACCCTGGGCAGCACCCTGGGCCAGCGCGTGGAAGCGGGCGTGACCGAGGCGCGGCTGCGCGGCTATCCCTCGGCCGTGGCCGCCAGCCTGGCCGAGAACGACATCCCCGAGAGCGTCTACCGCACCCTGGTGGCCGAGGCCAATGCCGGCCTGCCCACGCTGCACCGCTATCTGAAGCTGCGTCAGCGCCTGCTCAAGCTGCCGGACCTGCAGTACCACGACATCTACCCCGACCTGATCGCCAGCGAGCGCCGCTTCAGCCCCGAGGAATCGGCCCGCCTGATCACCGAGGCCGTGGCCCCGCTGGGTGCCGACTACCAGGCCAAGCTGCGCCGCGCCCTGGCGGCCAACACCATGCATATGTACCCGGCACCGGGCAAGTCCTCCGGGGCCTACCAGAGCGGGGTCTATGGCATGACGCCCCTGGTCTTCCTCAACCACCAGGACACCTTCGACAGCGCCAGCACCTATGCCCACGAGTGGGGCCATGGCATGCACACCATCCTGGCCAACGAGAGCCAGCCCTTCGAGACCGCGGGCTACCCGCTCTTCCTGGCCGAGATCGCGTCCTTCACGCATGAGCTGCTGCTGCAGGAGCACATGCTCAAGCAGTCACGCAGCCGCGAGGAACGGCTCTTCTTCCTGAGCGAGGCCATCGAGCGGCTGCGCAGCAGCTTCTTCCGCCAGACCATGTTTGCCGAGTTCGAGCTGGCGGTGCACGACAGCCAGCAGCGCGGCGAGCCCCTCACCGGCCAGCGCATGAGCGCGCTCTACTGCGGCCTGCTGCGCAAGTACCACGGCGCCGACGCGGGCGTGATGAAGATTGCCCCGAATGTCTGCAGCGAATGGGCCTTTGTCTCGCACTTCTACCGGCCCTTCTACGTCTACCAGTACGCCACCTCGATGGCGGCGGCCCAGCACTTTGCCAGCGAGGTGCTCAGCGGCCAGACCGCCAAGCGCGAGAACTATCTGAACATCCTGCGCTCGGGCGGCTCGGTGCATCCGGTGCCCCTGCTCAAGCGCGCCGGCCTGGACATGGACTCGCCCGCGCCCTACCGCGCCCTGGTGCGGCAGATGGACCGCCTTCTGGATGAGATGGAGACCCTGCTGGCCACCCCGGCCCGGCGCTGATCCACGCAGGCCCCGTGCCGGGGCCTGCCCCGGCTTCACTCAGCCTTGAAGCCCACCTCGACCACGGCGCTGCGCGCCTGGGCGATGGGCGCAAAGCGCCAGCGCGACACCGCGTCCACCACCCCGCGCACCAGGCGCGAGTTGCTGGACTTGAGCGCCTCCACCGAGCGCACCGAGCCGTCGGGTTGCACCATGAAGCGCACCGTGACCGAACCGCCACGGTCCTGCAGCAGGCGGTGCGGGAACTCGGGCTCCACCCGCTCCAGCAGCTTGAGCTGTTCCTCTTCCTCGGCCGGGGCCGGCGCGGGCGCCGGGGCTCGCGCGGCCAGGGCCGCAGGCGGCGGCAACACCGGCTGCGCGCTGGGTGTGGCGGCGGCCATCAACTGGGCTTGCGGCGGCGCTTCGGGCGTGGCGGCGGGTGCCGCGCTGGCCAGGGCCGGCGCCGAGGCCTCGGGCGCCGGCCGCCCGGCCGCCGTGGGGCTGGCCGTGGCCACCGCGCGCACCGCGGCGGCGCGCTGGGCGGCCTCGCGGCTGGCGGCGGCGTCCTTGGCCGTCTCCTTGGGTTCCTTGGCCGCAGCCTGGGCCTCCTTGGCCGCGGCGGCGGGACGCACCGGCTTGTCGGCCTTGTCCCCGAGGAAGCGTATCCACTGGTAGACCTTGTCGGCATCGCGCTTGGCGCGCTCCGCATCGCTGAGCTTGGCCTTGCCGGCCAGGTCACCCAGCTCCTGTGCCCCGGCCCCCGGGGCCAGCATGCCCAGCGCCAGGCTTATGGCCAGGGCCAGGCCTTGCCGTGGCAGGCGGCCACGGCGGCAACGTTCGGACTCCATCCCATCCCTCCCCAGGTTGCGACGATGACGCGCCGCAGTGTGGGCGAGCGTCGCCCACGCGACAAGCGGGTTTGCGCGCAGTAACTGTCAGAGATTTCACACTCCACCCCGCCTCCCGCCCTATACTGCGCACCTGCTCCGGGGAGCCCTGTTACGTCTTGCAGACGTCGGGCTGAGATGTGGTGGAAGCCACGGACCCGCCGAACTTGATCCGGTTTGTACCGGCGTAAGAAGAGCCTGCTCCCACGCCCTGGGTGCGGGCCCTGGATGCTCCAGGGCCGAGTGCGCGACAGCCCGCTGCGGCGGCCGTGCCTCCCCTGCCAAACTCCCGGGCCCCCTCACACCCCGCGCCGCCCGAGCACCCTCGCGCGCCCATCCGCCCGGCTCATGCCTCGACCTCCGGAGTCCTACTTTCCGGAGACCGTCAAGCCATGAACGACCGCATCCCCCAAGACGCCCAGCTGGCCCAGAGCATCGCGCTCAGCCGCGAGCCCCTGCCCGCCTCCCGCAAGACCCATGTGGCCGGCAGCCTGCATCCCGCGCTGCGGGTGCCCATGCGCGCCATCTCGCTGACCAATGGCGAGACGGTCACCGTCTACGACGCCTCCGGTCCCTACACCGATCCCGATGCCGCCATCGATGTGCGGCGCGGTCTGCCCGCACCGCGTGCCGCCTGGGTGGAAGCCAGGCAGGACACCGAGGCCTACGAGGGCCGCCACATCCAGCTCATCGACGACGGCCTGCGCGACCAGGCGCAGCAGCTCAAGCTGCGCGAGCTCAGCGCCGGCCTGCAGCGCACGCCGCGCCGCGCCAAGCATGGGCACAACGTGACCCAGCTCGCCTATGCCCGCGCCGGCATCGTCACACCGGAGATGGAGTTCATCGCCATCCGCGAGAACCTCGGCCGCCAGGCCGCAAAAGAGGCTCTTGTCCGCGACGGCGAAAGCTTCGGCGCACATGTGCCGGACTTCGTCACGCCGGAATTCGTTCGACAGGAGGTCGCGAGCGGCCGGGCAATCATTCCCGCCAACATCAACCACCCGGAGGCCGAACCGATGATCATCGGCCGGAACTTCCTGGTGAAGATCAACGCCAATATCGGCAATTCCGCCGTCACCTCCTCCATGGCGGAAGAGGTGGAAAAGATGGTCTGGGCGATCCGCTGGGGCGCCGATACGGTGATGGACCTCTCCACCGGCCGCAACATCCACAACATCCGCGAATGGATCATCCGCAACTCGCCGGTGCCGATCGGCACCGTGCCGCTCTACCAGGCGCTGGAGAAGGTGAACGGCATCGCCGAGGACCTGACCTGGGAGGTCTTCCGTGACACGCTGATCGAGCAGGCCGAACAGGGCGTCGACTATTTCACCATCCATGCCGGCGTGCGGCTGCACTACATCCCCCTCACCGTGAACCGCGTCACCGGCATCGTCTCGCGCGGCGGCTCCATCATGGCCAAGTGGTGTCTGCACCACCACAAGGAGAGCTTCCTCTACGAGCATTTCGAGGAGATCTGCGACATCTGCCGCGCTTATGACGTCTCCTTCTCGCTCGGCGACGGCCTGCGCCCCGGCTCGATCGCCGACGCCAACGACGCCGCGCAGTTCGCCGAACTGGAAACCCTCGGCGAGTTGACGCAGATCGCCTGGGCCAGGGATTGCCAGGTGATGATCGAAGGTCCCGGCCACGTGCCGATGCACAAGATCAAGGAGAACATGGACAAGCAGCTTGCGACCTGCGGCGAGGCGCCCTTCTACACGCTCGGGCCACTGACGACCGACATCGCTCCCGGCTATGACCATATCACCTCGGGCATCGGCGCGGCGATGATCGGCTGGTTCGGCACGGCCATGCTCTGCTATGTCACGCCGAAGGAACATCTCGGCCTGCCCGACCGCAACGACGTGAAGGTCGGCGTCATCACCTACAAGATCGCCGCCCATGCCGCCGATCTCGCCAAGGGGCACCCGGCGGCGAAGATCCGCGACGACGCGCTGTCGCGCGCCCGCTTCGAGTTCCGCTGGGAGGACCAGTTCAACCTCTCGCTCGACCCGGAGACGGCCCGCGCCTTCCACGACGAGACGCTGCCCAAGGAAGCGCACAAGGTCGCGCATTTCTGCTCCATGTGCGGTCCGAAATTCTGCTCCATGAAGATCACGCAGGAGGTGCGCGACTACGCCGCCGCCCAGCAGGGCATGGCCGACAAGAGCGCCGAGTTCAAGGCCCAGGGCGGCGAGCTCTACATCCCCATCGCCAAGCGCTGAGATGGCCCGCATCGCCATCGCCGGCGCCGGCCTGGCCGGGCGCTTGTTCGCCTGGGCGCTGGCCCGGGCCGGGCATGAGGTACAGGTCTTCGACCCCACGCCCGGCCCCGCGCCCCTGTTCGACGGCCAGGGCGCGGCCGCCTTCACCGCCGCCGGCATGCTCAGCCCCCTGGCCGAGCAGGAATGCGGGGGCGCCGAGGTGGCGGCCCTGGGCTGGCAAAGCCTGGCCCTGTGGCCGCAGATCGTGGCCCGCCTGGGCCCTCAGCCGCCGCGCCTGTGCGTGGAAGGCAGCCTGCTGCTGGCCCATGGTGCGGACCGCGGCGCCGCCGCCCGCGCCCTGGCCCGCATGCCTGGGGCGCAAGCCCTGGCCCCCGAGCAGATGCGCACGCTGGAGCCCGCCCTGGCGCCGGCCGGTCTGCTGGCCTGGCTGCTGCCCGGCGAGGGCCTGATCAACCCCGTGCAGGCCATGGCCGCACTTCACGCGGGCGCCGCCGGCGTGCGCTGGCACTGGGAGCAGACGGTGGACCAAGTCTTGCCAGGCCTGCTGCATCTGCGCGGCGGCGCGCGCGTGCAAGCCGACTGGTGCCTGGACACCCGCGGCCTGGGCGCCCGCCCACCCCTGCCGCTGCGCGGCGTGCGCGGCGAGACGGTCTGGCTGCAGCTGGCCGGCCACGGCCTGCGCCGGCCCCTGCGCCTGCTGCACCCGCGCTACCGCGGCGTCTACCTGGTGCCGCGCAGCGAGCACGAGCTGCTGCTGGGCGCCAGCGAGATCGAGAGCGAGGACCGCAGCCCTGTGAGCCTGCAGACCGCCGTGGAGCTGATGGCCGCGGCCCACAGCGTGCTGCCGGCCCTGGCCGAGGCGCGCATCACGCGGCTGGACCGCAATCTGCGCCCCGCCCTGCCCGACAACCTGCCCTTCACCCATCACGAGCCGGGTCTGCTGCGTCTGAACGGCCTGTACCGCCACGGCTGGCTGCTGGCCCCCGCCCTGGTGCAGGGCCTGCTGGCCGCCAGCGGCCTGGCCACCCTGGAGACCCCATGAACCGCCCGATGACACACCCGATGAACATCGCCATCCATCTGGACGATCAGCCGCTGGAAGTGCCTGCCGGCACCACGCTGGACGCCCTGCTGGCCCTGCAGCAGCGCGCGCCCGAGAGCGTGGCCACGGCCCTGAACGGCCTCTTCGTGCCGCGCGAGGCCAGACCCGGCACCGTGCTGGGCCACGGCGACCAGATCCTGCTCTTCAAACCCATCGTCGGAGGCTGAGATGCAACAGCAAAAACATGATTTGTCGCGGGGAGCGCAAGGCGGCGGGGTACCCCATGGCTCCGTGTCCTCCGGCCGCTGCGCGGCCTCCCCCTTGACCTGCGCCATGGGGTACCCCACCACCTTGCTTCGGCGAGGACGACAAGCGGTGGGCTGCCTCGGGGCATGGGTGGGGGCGGCCACGCAGGTCAAGGAGGAGACCGCGCAGCGGTCGGGGGACACGGAGTGGACGCCGCCGCCCATGCCACGAGGCTACGCCCGATCTGCGCCGGCGCCCTTGTTTCATGGGCTGCGAGTAGCGCGCCCCGTCATGGAAAGCTGAGATGAGCCCGGATCCCCTCATCATCGACGGCCAGGCCCTGTCCAGCCGCTTCTTCCTGGGCAGCGCCGGCTACCCCAGTCCCCAGGTGCTGCAGGACGCGATCCGCGCCTCCGGCACCCAGGTGCTGACCGTGGGCCTCAAGCGCACCCTGCAGGCCGGGGACAACGGCTTTGTGGCCCAGGCCCTGGCCACCGCCCAGGCCCAGGGCGCGCGCCTGCTGCCCAACACGGCCGGCTGCCGCAGCGCACGCGAAGCCATCACCCTGGCCCAGATGGCGCGCGAGCTCTATGGCACGCGCTGGATCAAGCTGGAGGTGATCGGTGACGATCACACCCTGCAGCCCGATCCCTTCGAGCTGCTCGCCGCGGCCAGCACCCTGGTCAAGGACGGCTTCACCGTCTTCCCCTACTGCACCGAGGACCTGATCCTGGGCCGCCGCCTGCTGGAAGACGCCGGCTGCCCCCTGCTGATGCCCTGGGGCGCGCCCATAGGCTCGGGCCAGGGCCTGCAGAACCTGGCCGGCCTGCGCCGCCTGCGCGAGCGCCTGCCCGATGTGCCCCTGGTCATCGACGCCGGCCTGGGCGCGCCCTCGCAAGCCGCCCAGGCCCTGGAGCTGGGCTTTGACGCGGTGCTGCTCAACAGCGCCGTGTCCCAGGCCCGCAATCCCGTGGCCATGGCCGCAGCCTTCCGCGACGCGGTGCAGGCCGGCCGCCAGGCCTGGCGCGCCGGGCTGATGGCCCCACAGGACTTTGCCGTGGCCTCCACCCCGGTGTCGGGTCATGCCTTCCTGCTGGGAGGCCAGGGATGAAGGACTGGCTGCTCGATCCCCGGCCCCCGCTGATCTGGAGCGTGGCCGGCACCGACAGTGGGGGCGGCGCCGGCCTCAGCGCCGATGCCCGCGCCGCCGCCGCCCTGGGCGCGCACCTCTGCCCCGTGGTGGCCGCGGTCACGGCCCAGCACTCGCGGGGCGTGGAGGCCGTCCATGCCCTGCCGGCCGAGGCCTTGCGCAGCCAGCTGGCGGCACTGGCCAGCGATCTGCGCCCCGCCGTGATCAAGACCGGCCTGCTGGCCAGCGTGGCCGCGCTGCGCGAGCTCTGCGCCAGCGTGGATGCGCTGCGCCGGCAGGGGCCCGTGGCCCTGGTGGTGGACCCGGTGCTGGGCGCCAGCGCGGGCGGCGCGGCCTTTGCCGATGCCGCCCTGCTGCAGGCCTACCGAGAAGAGCTGCTGCCCCGCTGCGATCTGCTCACGCCCAACCGCGCCGAGGCCCGCCGCCTGCTGGGCCTACCGCCCGAAGACGCCAGCCCCGTGCCGGCCCTGGCCGCGGCCCTGCGCAGCCTGGGCGCGCGGGCCGTGGTCATCACCGGCGGCGACGACGCCGGCCTGGCGCCGGACCTGGCCCTGGACTGGCTGGACGCCCCCCTGGCCAGCGGCTGGCTGGCCCTGCCGCGCCTGCCCTCGCACCACCACCATGGCAGCGGCTGCAGCTTTGCCAGCGCCGCCGCCGCGGCCCTGGCCCGCGGCTTCGTGGGGCCGGACGCCGTGGTGCTGGCCAAGATGCTGGCCTGGTGCGCGGTGCGCGATGGCCATGCCGCGGGGGCGGGCGCCGGCCCGGTGCGCGCCACGCCGGGCTTTGTGCTGGACCCCGCCGCCCTGCCGGTGATGGGCTTTGACGACGAGATCGCCCTGCCCGATGCCGCCACCCAGGCGCGCTGGGGCCAGGTCTTGCTCACCGCCGCCAAGGCCGCCGACAGCCGCGATCCCCCGGCACCGCTGGGCCTCTATGCCATAGGCGCCGACGCCCAGCGCGTGGCCGCCCTGGCCGCGCTGGGCCTACCCGAGCTGCAGCTGCGCTTCAAGAGCGCCGATCCTGCGCGAGTGAACGCCGAGATCCGCGCCGCCCTGGCCGCCGTGGACGGGCGCGGCTGCCGGCTCTGGATCAATGACCATGCGGCCCTGGCCCTCGAGGCCGGAGCCCGCGCCCTGCACCTGGGCCAGGAAGACTGGGCCGCGCTGGACCCGGGCCTGCGCGCGCGCCTGCTGGCCCCGGGCGGCCCGGCCCTGGGCCTGTCCAGCCACAGCCTCTGGGAGCTGGCGCGGGCACGCGGCCTGGCCCCGCACTACATCGCCTGCGGCCCGGTCTGGCCCACGCTGACCAAGGCCATGCCCTGGCGGCCCCAGGGCCTGGCCAATCTGGCCTGGTGGGCGCGCATGGCCGGGCGGCCGGTGGTGGCCATTGGCGGCTTGCTGGAGCCTGAGCAGGTGCGAGCTTGCGCCGCGGCGGGCGCGGCCTCGGCCTGCCTGGTGCGGGCCCTGGACCGGCCGGATGCGGCCGTCGAACTGGCGCGCTTCCAGGCCGCCTGGGCCGAGGGCCTGGCCGCGCCGCGCCTGCCTGCCGGCCCGCCCCGGCCCAGCCTGGAGGCTCAGGCCGGGAGCGCGTGACGGCCCTTCTCGGCGCGCACGCCCAGGGCCTTCATGAAAGCCTCTGGGCTGAAGCCCGCGCGGGCATGCTGCTGCTGCAGATGTGCCTTGGCCGCTTCCAGGGCCTGGGCATCGGCCCATTCCACCAGGGTCATGACCTGGATGCAGTCGCGCGCCGCGACGGCGGCATCCAGCTGCATCAGCACCAGGTGCTGGCGGCAGCCCGGCAGGGCGCTGAGCTGCCGGTCCACGCGCTGGACCTGAGCCATGAAGTCGTCCAGCACGGCCAGAGGCACGCTGAAGCTGTCGGCCCGGAAGACCGGGCCGTCGCTGGGGGTCAGGGCCGGTGCGGGTGCGGGTGCGCAGGAGGGGGTGGTCATGGGGCTGTCCATCGCTTGCTTGCTGCTGGGAGAGTGAGCCCGGGGCGCTGGGGCCGCCGGGGAGCTGCCGCGCAGTCTCAGACCTCAAGCAATGTTAAGGTCAAGGCTTTCGAGCCCATGCCCCTGCCGCGCCCGCGGACTTGCCCGACCATGCCGCCTCCCCGCACACCCTTGCCCGAGACCTCTCCCGGCGGCCTGCCGGCCCAGCTCAGCGTCGGCGAGGTCGCGGAGCGCAGTGGCGTTGCGGTGTCCACCTTACATTTCTATGAGACGAAAGGGCTGATCCGCAGTCAGCGCAACCGCGGCAACCAGCGGCGTTATCCGCGCAGCATCCTGCGCCGCGTCGCCGTCATCAAGGTGGCGC
This sequence comes from Shinella sp. XGS7, assembly GCF_020535565.1. Classification (NCBI taxonomy): domain Bacteria; kingdom Pseudomonadati; phylum Pseudomonadota; class Alphaproteobacteria; order Hyphomicrobiales; family Rhizobiaceae; genus Shinella; species Shinella sp. XGS7. The sequence goes on from NZ_CP084758.1 coordinate 218,393, forward strand.
AGCGCACCGGCATTCCGCTTGCCGAGATCGCGGAGGCGCTGTCCACCCTGCCCAGCGGCAGCACGGCGCCCAGCCGGGCCGACTGGGCCCGGCTCTCGGCCGCCTGGCGCCATGAGCTGGACGAGCGCCTGCGCCAGCTGCAGCAGCTGCGCGATCAGCTGGACGACTGCATAGGCTGCGGCTGCCTCTCCCTGGACCGCTGCCGCCTGCGCAACCCGGCCGACACCCTGGGCCAGGCCGGCCCCGGGGCCGCAGCGACTGCGGGCCGATTGACCCGGCCGCCGCTCAGCCCAGCGCGGGCCGCTCAGCGCGCCACTGCGTGATGCGAAAGGGGTGCAGCTCGCCGCTGAGCACGCCCTGCGCCACGGCCGGGTCCGCCCGCATCAGGGCCAGGGCGCGGCTCTCGCTATCGGCCTGCAGCAGGACCAGGGCGAAGGCCTCATGGTCCAGGATCTGGCTGCGCCCGGCCAGCAGCAGCGCGCCCTGCTCCATCAGGCGCTGCAGATAGCCCAGATGGGCGCCGATGGCCTCAGCCTCTTGCTGGGTGGGGCCGGTGGCATGCATATCGGGCCGGACCGGGTCGAGTCGGAGCAGGAAATGCGGCATGGCGGGGCGGCCTCGCTAGGATGGCGGCTTCATGAATCAAGGCCCCAGCATGACACTCGAGACCCTGGAATTGCAAACCGAGGCAAACCCGACCGCCAGCATCATCGTGCTGCACGGCCTGGGCGCCGATGGCCACGACTTCGAACCGGTCTGCCAGGCCCTGGACCTGCGCCCCCTGCTGGCCGGCGGCGCCGGTCTGCGCTTTGTGCTGCCGCACGCGCCGGTGATCCCGGTCACCATCAATGGCGGCCATCCCATGCCGGCCTGGTATGACATCCGCGACGCCGATCTGGACCAGCGCGAGGACCCCGTGGGCCTGCGCCGCTCGCAGACGGCCATCGAGGCCCTGATCGAGCGCGAGATTGAGCGCGGCGTGGCGCCCGAGCGTATCGTGCTGATGGGTTTCTCCCAGGGCTGCGCCATGAGCCTGATGACGGGCCTGCGCTACGGCCAGCGCCTGGCCGGCCTGGTGGGCCTCTCGGGCTATCTGCCCCTGCTGGCCAGCACCGAGGCCGAGCGCAGCGCGGCCAACCAGGCCACGCCCATCTTTCTGGCGCACGGCCGCAACGACGCGGTCGTGCCCCTGGCCCGCGCCCACGCCGCCCGCGAGGAGCTGCTGCGCCTGGGCTACACGGTGCAGTGGCAGGACTACGCCATGGGGCACGAGGTGCACCCGGACGAGATCGAGGCCCTGCAGGCCTGGCTGCTGCGCGTGCTGGGCTGAGTGCGGACGATCAGGCCGGCTTGCGCCCGGCCTGGGCCTCGGCCAGCAAGAGCTGGCAGCGCTCCTCGTGCTGGGCGATCTCGGCCAGGGTGATCTGCAAATCGTCGAACTGCTGCTCCAGCTGGCGGCGGTGCTGACCCAGCACCTCCAGAAAGGCCTTGAGCTGGGGCGCGGTGTCGGAGGCCGAGTCGTACATATCGATCAGCTGCTTGACCTCCTGCAGGCTCAGGCCCAGGCGCTTGCCGCGCAGGGTGAGCTTGAGCCGGGTGCGGTCGCGCTGGGTGTAGACGCGGTTGCGGCCGGCGCGCCCGGGCTCCAGCAGGCCCATGTCCTCGTAGAAGCGGATGGCGCGGGGCGTGATGTCGAACTCCGCGGCCAGCTCGGTGATGGTGTAGAGCCGGCCCTCGCCGGCCGGGCTCGCGCTGGCAGTCGCATCGGTGTCAGGAGACATGGCGGCAGGCTTGTAATATGACGTTAACGTAAACGTAAGTCTAAGGCAGGCGAGCTGATGGCCAATCCGCGCGAATCCGAACTGAGCTATCCCCTGGGCGAGGCCCTGCCCGCGCCGGGCGAGGCGCTGGAACTGGCCCCGGGCCTGCGCTGGGTGCGCATGGCCCTGCCCTTCGCCCTGGACCACATCAACCTCTGGCTGCTGCGCGATGAGATCGAAGGCCGCTCAGGTTGGACCATCGTGGACTGCGGCATCCACAACGAGGCCAGCCAGGCCCAGTGGGAACAGATCTTCGCCCGGCATCTGGACGGCCTGCCGGTGCTGCGCGTGATCGTCACGCACTTTCACCCCGATCACATGGGCCTGGCGCATTGGCTGACCGAGAAGTGGAGCGGACGCGCCGCCGGGCCGCGCAGCGGCGCGGCCGCAAACGTGGGGGCCGACCATGAGTGCCGCTTGTGGATCAGCGCCACGGACTACAACCTGGCGCGTGTGGCCAGCGGCTCCACCGTGGGCATGGGTGGCGAGGCCGCGGCGACCTTCTTCGGCAGCCATGGCCTGACGGACCCGGACTCGCTGGCCAAGATCCGTGGCCGCGCCAGCTACTACCCCAGCATGGTGCCCCAGGTGCCGGCGGCCTACCGCCGCCTGATGGACGGCCAGCGTCTGCGCATCGGCGCGCATGAGTGGCGCTGCCTGGTAGGCTACGGCCATGCGCCGGAGCACATCAGCCTGTTCAGCGAGAGCCTGGGCGTGCTGATCTCGGGCGATATGGTGCTGCCGCGCATCTCCACCAATGTCTCGGTGGTGGATGTGGAGCCCGAGGCCGATCCCCTGCGCCTGTACCTGGACTCGCTGGAGCGCCTGCTGGCCCTGCCCGACAGCACCCTGGTGCTGCCGGCCCATGGCAAGCCCTTCAAGGGCCTGCACGCCCGCATCGATCAGCTGCGCGAGCACCATGCCGAGCGTCTGGAAGATGTGCTGGGCGCCTGCCGCGCCAAGCCCTGCCATGCGGCCGAGCTGCTGGACCTGCTGTTCAAGCGCAAGCTGGATCTGCACCAGACCACCTTCGCCATGGGCGAGTCGGTGGCGCACCTGAACGCGCTCTGGCTGGAAGGCCGTCTGCGGCGCGAACGCGGTGCCGACGGTATCTACCGCTTCAGCACGGTCTGAGCACCTGGCGGGACAAGAGAGAGTGGGCGTGTGAGGAGTCAGCGACCGCCGCCACCGGCAATTCCGGTGGCGGCGGGCTGAGCCTTCTTGGCATCAACTTTTCGGCGCCTGGTGTTTCGCCCCCAAGGGGCGGTTCGGCAACCGGGAGGTGGCGGTCGGACCGACCAGCCTCAGATGCGTCGTGATGACAGCACGTGGCCGGGAGTGTGCTTGGCGGGAGCGCCCCCGGCAAGCCCCCCAGAAGTAGGAAGCAGTCGCACTCAGGCCTAGGGCTCCAGCGTGGGCAGGGTCACCTCGCGCAGGCGCTGGCGGGCCGTTTCGTAGTCCGGCATGACCGAGGCCACCACGGCCCAGAAGCGCGGACTGTGGTTCATCTCGTGCAGATGGGCCATTTCATGGGCCACCACATAGTCGATCAGCTCCGGCGCCAGCAGGATCAAGCGCCAGCTCAGGCGGATCGCGCCGCTGGCGCTGGCGCTGCCCCAGCGGGTCTGGGCATTGCTGAGCGAGAGGCGCGTGTAGCGCACAGACAGGGCCGCGGCATAGTGCCGGCAGCGCTGCTCGAACAGGGCGCGGGCCCGGCCAGCCAGCCAGGCCAGGGCGGCCTCGCGCACCTGGGCAGGGTCCGCCTCGGCGGGCAGGCCCAGATGCAGCTCGCGGCTCGCGGGCTCGTAGCGCGCCAGACCGCCCAGGCGCAGGGTCAGGACCTGCCCCAGATAGGGCAGCTGCCCGCCTTCGCCCCACAGCACCTGGGCGGCATGCTGGCGGCGCGCCCGCTCCTGCTGCTCCGCTAACTTGCGCAGAATCCAGTCCTGCTTGCCACGCAGGGCGGCCTCGATCTCGGGCAGGCCCACCCAGCGCGGCGCGCTGACCTTCAGGCCCTCGGCGCTGACGGTGAAGCCGATGGAACGGCGCCGGGCGCGGCGCAGCTCATAGCGCACGGCCCGGTCGCCCAGCAGCAGGCTACGCGGACGCGGGGCGGCCGGCGTGGCCGGCGTGGCTGCGGGCGGCTCGATCTCGCGGAACAGGGACAACTGGCTGGACTTGAAGAGGCCGGCCAGTCGCTTGCTCAGCGTCATGTCCGGCGGCCTTGCTGCTCAGGCCCGGCTGGCAGCCGGCTGCGGCGCGGTGCCGGCATAGGCCTCGGGGTCCAGGCGCTGCATCTCGCCTTCGATCCAGGCCTGCACCTCGCGCATCATCTCGGCCGGTTCACGGCCGAGGGGCGAGATGGGCTTGCCGATGGAGATGTCCACCACGCCCGGGCGCAGCAGAAAGCTCTTGCGCGGCCAGCAGCGGGCCGAGGTGGTGGCAATGGGCACCACGGGCACGCCGGTCTCGATGGACAGGCGGGTGCCGCCGGTCTTGTACTCGCCCACCTTGCCGCGGGCGATGCGGGTGCCCTCGGGGAACATGATGACCCAGTGGCCCAGCGCCGCCAGGCGCTTGCCCTGGGCAGCCACCTTGTTCCAGGCCTCGCTGCGCTTGCTGCGGTCGATATGGATCATGTCCATGCGCGCCATGGCCCAGCCGAAGAAGGGGATGTAGAGCAGCTCGCGCTTGAACACATAGGCCAGCGGGTGCGTCATCAGCGAGGGATAGGCAAAGGTCTCCCAGGTGCTCTGATGCTTGGAGAGCAGGATCACGGCCGAGGTGCGCTCGGCCGCGCTGGGCAGGTTCTCCATGCCCTGGATGCGCCAGCGCACGCCGCAGATATAGCGGGCGCCATAGGTGGCCAGACGCAGCCAGAAGATGCAGGTCCAGTAGACCGGGTTGCCGCGCACGAAGACCGAGATCAGCACCACCACCAGAGCGACCGGCACCACGGTCAGCAGCATCCACAGCATGAACAGCGCCGAGCGCAGGGCGTAAAACAGGATCAAGAGAGGTCTCCGGGACTGGTATCGGGGGTCAGGGCTTCACCGCGGGCCTCGGCCCGGGCACGGCGCTCCGACTGGATGAGGTGCTCGGCAAAAGCCCCCAGATTGTCATGCACCCGGGTGCCGGGCACCTGGGCCACCAGGGCCTGCAGCTGGGCCTCGTCCAGCCGGCCCAGACGATCGCTGCGCACCAGATGCGGCATGCAGCCGGCGGCCTGAGCGGTCTGCAGGTCCTTGAGGCTGGCGCCCACCATGTGAACGCCGGACAGCTCCACGCCGAAGCGCTCGCCAATCTGCTCGATCAAACCCGGCAGGGGCTTGCGGCAGGCACAGCCTTCCTCGGGCGTGTGCGGGCAGAAGAAGAGCGCGTCCAGCCGCCCGCCTTTTTCGGCCAGCAGCTGGGCCAGGCGCATATGCACCGCATTGAGCGCGGCCATGTCCAGCAGGCCGCGGCCGATGCCGGGCTGGTTGGTGGCCATCACCGTGTGCCAGCCGGCATGGTTGAGCCGCGCCACCGCCTCCAACGCGCCGGGCAGGGGCTGGAGCTCGTCGGTGGACTTCACATGGTCGTCGCGGTACTGGTTGATGGTGCCGTCCCGGCCGAGGATGACCAGCTTCATGCTGTGACCGTGGTGCTCGGCGCGGGCGGGCATGGCGGCGTCCTCAGGCGGCCAGGCGGGCCAGATCGGCCACCCGGTTCATGGCCTCGTGCAGGGTCTTGAGCAGGCCCAGGCGGTTGGCGCGCAGGGCCGGGTCCTCGGCATTGACCATCACGCCGTCGAAGAAGGCGTCCACCGGGCCCTTGAGCGCGGCCAGCTCGCGCAGCGAGGCGGCGTACTCGGCGCGGTGGAAGAGCCCGTCCGCCAGGGGCTGCACATTGCGCAAGGCCGTGGCCAGGTGCTGCTCGGCGGCTTCCTGCAGCAGGGCCTCGTCCACCTTGGCCTCGACCGGGGTCTCGACCTTCTTGAGGATGTTGCCGATGCGCTTGTTGGCCGCGGCCAGCGAGGCTGCCTCGGGCAGGGCCGCAAAGGCGCGCACCGCTGCCAGGCGCTGGCCCACCTCGGCCAGGCGCTGCGGGCGCAGGGCCAGCACGGCGTCCACCTCCTGGGCGCTGTAGCCCTGCTCGCGCAGGGAACCGGCCAGGCGGTCGAAGACGAAATCGGCCAGCGGCGCGCTCGGATCCTGGATCAGGGGACCGAAGGCCGGCAGGGCCGCGTTGATCAAGGCGTCCAGCGCCAGGCCGGGGGCGCGCTCGGAGAGCATGCGCACCACGCCCAGGGCGTGACGGCGCAGGGCGAAGGGGTCCTTGTCGCCGGTGGGCAGCTGGCCGATGCCAAACAGGCCCACCAGGGTTTCCAGCTTGTCGGCCAGGGCCACGACCAGGCCGGCTTCGTTGCGCGGCAGCTCGTCGCCGGCAAAGCGGGGCTTGTAATGGTCTTCGATGGCAAAGGCCACGGCCTCGCTCAGGCCGTCATGGCGGGCGTAGTAGCCACCCATGATGCCCTGCAGCTCGGGGAACTCGCCCACCATATCGGTGAGCAGATCGGCCTTGGCCAGGCGGGCCGCGCTGTCCACCTCGGCGGCCAGGGTGGCCGAGCCACCCAGCTGGGCCACGATGGCGGTGGCGATGGCGCGCACGCGCTCCACGCGCTCGCCCTGGCTGCCCAGCTTGCCGTGGTAGACCACCTTGGCCAGACCGCCCACGCGATCGGCCAGGCTCTTCTTGCGGTCCTGGTCGAAGAAGAACTTGGCATCCGACAGGCGCGGACGCACCACGCGCTCATTGCCGCCGGTCACCGCGCTGGCGTCCGCCGGGCGGATGTTGGACACCACCAGGAACTGGTTGGTGAGCTTGCCGGCCGCGTCCAGCAGGGGGAAGTACTTCTGGTTGGCCTTCATCGTGAGGATGAGGCACTCCTGCGGCACGGCCAGGAACTCGGGCTCGAACTGGCAGCTCAGCACATTGGGCCGCTCCACCAGGGCGCAGACCTCGTCCAGCAGGGCCTCGTCCTCGATGGGCTTGAGGCCTTGCTGGGCCGCGGCCGCGTTGAGCTGGGCCACGATCTCGGCGCGGCGCTCGGCAAAGCTGGCGATGACGGCGCCCTGCTCACGCAGCTGGGCGGCATAGCTGTCGGCCGACTCGATCACCAGGCGCTCCACGGCAGCCTCGAAGCGGTGGCCGCGGGTCTCGCGGCCGGCGTTCAGTCCCAGCACGCCCACCGGCACGATCTCGCGGCCATGCAGGGCCACCAGGCCATGGGCCGGGCGCACGAACTTCACATCGCTCCAGCCGTCGGCCAGCTGGTAGCTCATGACCTTGGGAATGGGCAGCTTGGCCAGGCTCTCTTCCAGGGCCTTCTGCAGGCCCTCGGCCAGGGTGGCGCCGGCCACCGTGGTCTGGATGAACAGGGCCTCGGCCTTGCCGTCCATCTCGCGATAAGCCTGGGCGGCCTGCTCGGCGCCCAGGCCCAGGGAGGCCAGCTTCTTGATCAGGGCCTGGGTGGGTTGGCCGCTCGCGTCCAGGCCCACGCTCACGGGCACCAGCTTCTTGGTCTCGCTGCGGTCGGCGGCCTTGGCGGCCACGCCGCTCAGATGCAGGGCCAGGCGGCGCGGCGAGGCGTAGGCCGTGGCCTGGGATTCGGCCGTGGCCAGACCCTGGGCGCGCAGGCTCTCGGCCAGCACGCCGGCAAAGCTGTCGCCCAGCTTCTTCAGCGCCTTGGGGGGCAGTTCCTCGACGAAGAGTTCGACGAGCAGGTTGTGGGTGTCGCTGGTCATGACTCAGGCGGCCTTCTTCTCGTTCTTCTTTGCAATCTGGGCGGTCACTTCATCGGCCCAGGCCTTGGGCGCCATGGGGAAGCCCAGGCGGGCGCGGCTGTCCACATAGCTCTGGGCCACGGCGCGGGCCAGGTTGCGGATGCGGCCGATATAGGCGGCGCGCTCGGTCACCGAGATGGCGCCCCGGGCGTCCAGCAGATTGAAGGTATGGCCGGCCTTGAGCAGCTGCTCATAGGCCGGCAGGGCGAGTTGCTCGCCCATCAGCAGCTGGCTCTGCTTCTCGTGCGCGGCAAAGGCCTGCAGCAGGAAGTCCACATCGCTGTGCTCGAAGTTGTAGGTGCTCTGCTCCACCTCGTTCTGGTGGAACACGTCGCCATACGTGAGGCCGTCGGTGTAGACCAGGTCATAGACCGATTCCTTGCCCTGCAGATACATGGCCAGGCGTTCCAGGCCGTAGGTGATCTCGCCGGTGATGGGCTTGCAGTCGATGCCGCCCACCTGCTGGAAGTAGGTGAACTGGGTCACCTCCATGCCATTGAGCCAGACCTCCCAGCCCAGGCCCCAGCAGCCCAGCGTCGGGTTCTCCCAGTCGTCCTCGACGAAGCGCACATCGTTCTTCTTGAGATCGAAACCCAGGGCCTCCAGCGAGCCCAGATACAGCTCGAGGATATTGGCCGGCGCGGGCTTGAGCACGACCTGGAACTGGTAGTAGTGCTGCAGGCGATTGGGGTTCTCGCCATAGCGGCCGTCCTTGGGGCGGCGGCTGGGCTGCACATAGGCGGCCTTCCAGGGCTCCGGACCCAGGGCGCGCAGGAAGGTGGCGGTGTGGCTGGTGCCGGCCCCCACTTCCATGTCATAGGGTTGCAGGAGCGCGCAGCCCTGCTTGGACCAATAGTCCTGCAGGGTCAGGATGATTTGCTGGAAGCTCAGCATGGGTTCAGGCCGTCCGGTGAGAGGTTTACAGTTTTTATTTTATGAGACGCGCACTTACCGCCGCCGCATGAAGAACGCCAGACCCAGGGGGGCCAGGGCGGCGATGAAGAGCGGCAGCAGGCCCAGCGTGCCCAGCCAGCGGGCATAAGGCGTCTCGCCCAGGCGCCCCTGCACCGGGGCCTCCAGGGTGGCGGCGCGGGCCGGCGGCAGCAGGGCGCGGGTGCGACCCCGATGATCCACCACGCCGGTGGCCCCGGTGTTGGTGGCACGCACCACCGGGCGCTGGAACTCCAGGGCCCGCATGCGGGAGAACTGCAGATGCTGGTCCAGCACCATCACGGTGCCGAACCAGGCCAGATTGCTCACATTCACCAGCACCGTGGCGGCCTCGGGCCCGCGCAGGCTGTCCACGAAGTCCTCGCCGAACAGATCCTCGTAGCAGATCAGGGGGCGCAGGCGCTGCCCCGCCACGGCGAAGGACTGCTGGTGCTGGCCGCGCGCCTGGTCATCCATGGGAATGGCCATGGCGCGCACAAACCAGCCAAAGCCCGGCGGGATGAACTCGCCGAAAGGCAGCAGATGGCGCTTGCCATAGGCATAGGGCGCGCTGCCGCCGAAGGCCAGCAGGGAGTTCACATAGCCGTCCTGGCTATTGCCCAGAAAGGTGCCCAGCAGCACCGGCCGGCGCGCACCCACGGCCTGCAGGCGCTGCACATAGCCGGGGTCAAGATAGGCCGCGGGGATGGGCACCACGGATTCGGGCGTCACCACCACCTGGCCCTGGGCGCGCTCGACCTGGCGGGTCAGCTGCTCCAGATGGGCCTGCATGCGCTCGGGGTCGAACTTCTGGTCCTGGGCCACGGCCGGCTGCACCAGGGAGACGCGCAGCAGGCCGGTCTCGCGGGTGAAGTTCTGCGGCAGCAGCTGGCCCAGGGCCAGCAGGCCGATGGCCACCGCGGCCGGCTGCCAGGCATGGCGCCCCAGGGCCGCAAAGGCCGCGGCGCAGCCTGCCGCCAGGGCGCTGATGCCATAGACGCCGATCCAGGGCGCCCAGGGCGCCAGCAGCCCTTCGGTATGGGCATAGCCGCTGGCCAGCCAGGGGAAGCCGGTGAACAGGGTGGCCCGCCCCAGCTCGGCCAGCAGCCAGCAGGCGGCCCAGGTCAGGGCATGCCAGGCGGGGCTGCGCTGGCGCAGGCGCGCCGCCAGGGCCAGGGCCCCGGCGTAGTACAGGCTCAGAAAGGCCGCCAGCAAGGCCACGGCCAGGGCCGCCACCGGCCAGGGCAGGCCACCGAACTGGTGCATGCTGATATGCAGCCACCACAGGCCCGAGGCCAGCCAGCCGAAGCCGAAGACCCCGCCCAGCAGGGCGGCCCGGCGCGGACCGGCATTCCAGCTCAGATGGGCCAGCCAGGCCAGGGCCAGCACCTGCAGCCACCAGAGTTCCAGCGGCGCAAAAGCCGCCGTGTGCAAGAGGCCGGCGGCCAGGGCCGCCAGCAGAACGTAACGGAATCGGAGCATCAATCAGGCGTCTTGGGGCGCAGCGCGCGTGACCTTGAACCAGCGCACCGCCCCACCCCGGGTCAGCATCACCGAGAACAGCAGGCCGCCCACCTCCGGGGCCTCGCCCCGGCGCGGCACCCGACCGTGCTCATGGGCGACCAGGCCGCCAATGGTGTCGAACTCGTCCTCGGGCAGACTGGTCCCGAAGGCCTGGTTCACCGCCGCGATCCCGGCATCGCCGGCCACGCGCTGGCTGCCGTCGGCCAGGGTGTAGATGCCGGAGACCCCGTCCTTGTCGTCGAACTCGTCCTCGATCTCGCCGACGATTTCCTCCAGCACATCCTCGATGGTGACCAGGCCGGCGGTGTTGCCGAACTCGTCGATCACGATGGCCAGGTGATTGCGGTTGGAGCGGAAATCGCGCAGCAGCTCGTTGAGATTCTTGCTTTCCGGCACAAAGACGATGGGCCGCAGCAGGGCGCGCAGATTCAGCTCGGGCGCGCGCTGCAGCTTGAGCAGGTCCTTGGCCAGCAGGATGCCGATGATGTTCTCGCGCTGGCCCTCGAAGACCGGGAAGCGCGAATGGCCGGCGCGTATGACCTGGGCAAGCAGCTCCTCGTAGGGCGACTCGATGTCCAGCAGGTCCATGCGCGGCGCCGCCACCATCACATCGCCGGCCGAGAGCTCGGCCATGTGCAGCACGCCTTCCAGCATCTGCCGCGACTCGGGCGCGATCAGCTCGCGCTGCTCGGCCTCGGCCAGGGTTTCGATCAGCTCGCTGGTGGAGTCCGGGCCCGGATGCAGGAAGTCCAGCATGCGGTCCAGGAGTTTGCGCGGCGCTGGGCCGCGCCCTTCGGCTGCGGCACTTTTGTGGCCCCCGCGGGGCCTACTAGGCTGGGGTTCGGACACGGCGTGGGTGTCGTAGTTGAGTAGCCCCACAGAATAACCCATTGACAGTGCTACCCTCTTGGACCACAGTCAGCCGCCCCCATCTGAGGGCCTGCGGCGACCGATACGCCACAGCAGCATTTCCTACATCACCATGTCATCGACCAGTTCCCCGGGCCTGATTCCCGCCACCATCCTCACCGGCTTCCTGGGCTCGGGCAAGACCACCCTGCTCAAGCGCGTGCTCTCCGAAGCCCATGGCCAGAAGATCGCCGTGATCGAGAACGAGTTCGGCGAGGAGAACATCGACAACGACATCCTGGTGGCCGACACCAACGAGCAGATCATCCAGATGAGCAATGGCTGCGTCTGCTGCACCATCCGCGAGGATCTGCGCACCACCCTCGGCGAGCTGGCCGCCAAGCGCCGCCGCGGCGAGCTGGACTTCGAGCGCGTGGTGATCGAGACCACCGGCCTGGCCGACCCCGGCCCCGTGGCCCAGACCTTCTTCATGGATGACGAGATCGCCGAGAGCTATCTGCTGGACTCCATCCTGACCCTGGTGGACGCCAAGCATGCCGAGGAGCAGCTCAACACCCGCCAGGAAGCGCGCCGCCAGATCGGCTTCGCCGACCAGATCTTCATCAGCAAGACCGATCTGGTGGACGAGGCCGCCACCGAGGCCCTGGCCCACCGCATCAAGCACATGAATCCGCGCGCGCCCCAGCAGCGCGTCCACTTCGGGAATGTGGACATTGCCAGCGTCTTCGACCTGCGCGGCTTCAACCTCAATGCCAAGCTGGAGATCGACCCCGACTTCCTGAACGCGGACGCCGACGCGCACGAGCATCACCACCACCATGATCACGACCATGAGCATGGCGAGCACTGCGACCACCCGCACCATCACCACCATGACGATGACGTGAAGTCCTTCGTCTTCCGCTCCGACAAGCCCTTCAACCCGGCCAAGCTGGAAGACTTCCTGGGCGCCATCGTGCAGGTCTACGGCCCCAAGATGCTGCGCTACAAGGGCGTGCTGCACATGAAGGGCACCGACAAGAAGGTGATCTTCCAGGGCGTGCACCAGCTGATGGGCTCGGACCTGGGCCCGAAATGGCTGCCGAACGAGAAAAAGCAGAGCAAAATGGTTTTCATCGGGATCGACCTGCCCAAGGACATCCTCTTGCAAGGCCTGGAAGGCTGCCTCGCCTGAACCGGGGGCAGCGTCAGCACCACGTGAGGCGAGCATGGCTACAATCCGCCCCGCCCGAGCCACCCCGAGGGTCGGAATGCCCCGGCATCCGGCCCATCCGAAGCAGGTATAAAGCCTTCATCCGAGGTAATGCGAGGAGACTCCGACGTGAGCAAGACACCGGCCCCCAAACCCGCCCCGGCCAAGACGGCTGTCAAGGCGGCCAAGGGCGCTGCCAAGCCCAAGGCGGAAGCCGCGGAGCTGGAAAGCCCTGGCGTCGCCACGCTGGAGGCGGCGCCACCCTCAACCGGTGGCAGCCGCTTCACCGACCGTTTTGCTCCTCCCAAGCCGCCCACGCGATCCATGAGTACGCCCGTGATTGAAACTTCCAAAAGCGCCGTGAAGGCCGACCCCAAACTCGCCAACGCCTGGAAGACCAAGCCCGGCCACGAGCTGAGCGATGCCGAAGTGCTGGCCATGCCCGAGTCGGAGTACATGAACGACAAGCAGATCGAGTTCTTCCGTGCCAAGCTCAATGAGCTCAAGGAAGGCGTGCTGTCGAATGCCGGCGAGACCACCGAGCACCTGCGCGAGGACACCTCCATCGTCCCCGATCCGGCCGACCGCGCCACCATCGAGGAAGAGCATGCCCTGGAGCTGCGCACCCGCGACCGCGAGCGCAAGCTGCTCAAGAAGATCATGCAGTCCCTGGCCCGCCTGGACAGCGGCGAGTACGGCTACTGCGACGAGACCGGCGAGCCCATCGGCCTGGGCCGGCTGATCGCCCGCCCCACCGCCACGCTCTCGCTGGAAGCCCAGCAGCGCCGCGAGCTCAAGCAGAAGATGTTCGGGGACTGATGACTCCCCCCTACGCGCTGCGCGCGCCCCCTCGAGGGGGCACGCCCCCCGGACCGGCGGAGCCGGATCCTGGGGCGTCGCTCGGCGGACTTCAGCGGGGGATGGTCGCTAGTCGACCCTTGTTTACTACTCAGGTCCAGCGCGCATGTCAGAACCGAAAGACGGCGAGAGCTTTCTGCGCAAGGTCGCGCGCTTTGTCGCGAATCCGACCACGGACTGGGCCGAGATCAATTCCCGCCAGGACGACCCCGAGGGCGACCTCGCCAAGGCCGAACTGCGCGCCATGGTGGAGCGCAAGCGCCGCAATGACTTCGTGCGCAAGCGCGAGCTGGACATGCTGCGGCGCATCCGCCGCGAGGGCCTGAGCCCCGAGCAGTTGGCCGCCCTGGGCAGCTCCACCTCGCGCATGGACGAGATGGAGCGGGCCAACAGCGACCTGAACTCCAAGATCGACCATGGGGTCAAGGCCAAGATCGACCAGATCGAGCAGCAGATGGTGGGCGAGAGCTTCGCGCCCACCCAGATGGCCAGCAGCCATCCCCCGGGCTTCTTTGAAACCAGCACCCGGCCGGTGCATTTCTCGGCCACCCTGCCCTCCGAAACTCCTCCCGCCCCGGCGCCGGCGCCGCGCATGAGCCATTTCGCCAGCCCGGCCGAGATGGAGCGCCTGGACATGCCGCCCCCGCCCGCCGCCGCCGTGATGGGTGCGGGCCTGCCGCCGCTCTCCGACGCCAAGCCCAGCCGCCTGCCGGATCTGCCGCCCCTGGCCATGAGCGCGCCGCCGGCCTTCAGCCCGGCACCGCCCGTCGCGCCCACACCCCCCCCCGCGCCCCTGCCCGCCGCCGCACCGCTGAGCTTCCGCGTGGCGGAAGACGCGGCGGTGGAGGTGGCCGAGCTGGTGCACGACTCCGAGCTGGACGAGATGGTGATCGCCTTCGCCAACGCCGACTACGGCGTCTGCGAACAGGGCCTGATCGGCCTGATCGGCGAGGCCGGTCCGCGCCATCTGCATGCCGAGACCTGGCTGGCCCTGTTCGACCTCTACCGGGCCACCGCCCAGCAGGCCAAGTTCGAGGCCCTGGCCCTGGATTACGCCCAGCTCTTCGGCCTCTCGGCCCCGCAATGGTTTTCCCTGCCCAAGCTGGTGGCCGAGAGCCTGAGCAAGGAGCGGGCGCCCATGGGCAGCGCCGGCGGCGTGGCCTGGACCGCTCCCGAGTACCTGGACGCCGAGGCCGTGGCCCTGCTGGCCAAGCGCAGCCAGACCCTGCCCATGCCCTGGGTGCTGGACTGGGCCCCGCTCAAGCAGCTGGACACCGAGGCCTGCGCCAAGCTACGCGAACTCTTCCGCTCCTGGGCCAGCAAGCCGGTGGACATGCGCTGGCTGGCCGGCGACCACCTGCTTCAGCAGCTGCGCGATCTGGCCCCGGTGGGCAATCGCGATGTGGACCCGGCTTTCTGGATGCTGCGCCTGGAGACCCTGCGCCTGGTCAACCGGCCGGATCAGTTCGACGAGGCGGCCATCGACTACTGCGTGACCTACGAGGTCTCGCCGCCCTCCTGGGAAAAGACCAGCTGCCGCGTGCGCGTCAGCGGCCTGACCCTCTCCACCAGTTCCCCGCCCGCGCCTACCGTGACCCAGGGCAGCGAGCACTCCACCAGCTTCATGGAGTCCAGCATCACCGAGCCGGGCGGTCTGCCCAGCAGCGTGCAGCTGGAGCTCAGCGGTCAGCTCAGCGGCGACATCAGCGAAACCCTGCGCCTGATGAGTGGCGAGCTGGGCGCCGCCACCCAGATCACCATCGCCTGCCCCAAGCTGATCCGCCTGGACTTCATGGCCGCCGGCGATCTGCTGAACTGGGTGCTGAGCCGCCGCAGCGAGAACCGCAGCGTGACCTTCACCGACACGCACCGCCTGGTGGCCCTGTTCTTTGGAGCCATGGGCATCAATGAGCATGCGCGGATCAAGGTCCGCCTGAACTAGCTGTGATGCTTCAATAGGTTGTATCCGGTGTTCATCCGGATTGGGTTTGAGAGACTGGAAGTCGCCAAACACCCAATCGTCCCAGGAGCACCAACCGGATGAACAGCCATAAGCATGCCCGACTTACCTACGCCCGCCGAGTCGAGATGGTCAGGCAGATGACCGCGGAAGGTCTCAGCGCCCCAGCAGCGGCTGCAGCGCAAGGCGTGACGGCCCCGACGGCCAGGAAGTGGCTCGGCCGCTATTTGGCCGGCGGTGAAGCCGCCTTGGCTGATGCCTCTTCGCGTCCCACGCACTCACCCAGAGCCATCGCTCCAGCCAAGGCGTTGCTCATCGTCGAGTTGCGCCGCCGCCGAATGCTGCAGTCCAGCATCGCCCGCAGCGTGGGCGTCTCGGCCGCCACTGTCAGCCGTGTGCTGGCTCGTGCTGGACTGTCCAAGCTCAGCGACCTGGAGCCGACTGAGCCCGTGGTGCGCTACGAGCGCGAGGCGCCGGGCGAGCTGCTGCACATCGACACCAAGAAGCTCGGGCGCATCGTGCGCCCGAGCCATCGCGTCACAGGTAATCGACGCGACTCGGTGGACGGTGCGGGCTGGGAGACGCTGTTCGTGGCCATTGACGATCACGCACGACTGGCCTTCACGGCCATGCATCCGGACGAGAAGAAAGCCCAGGCGGTGCAGTTCTTGAAGAATGCCGTGGCGTACTACGCCAGGATGGGCGTCACGGTCCAGCGGCTGCTCACCGACAACGGCGCGGCATTCCGCTCGCGAGAGTTCCGCCAGGCCTGCGTCGAACTCGGCATCAAGCACAGCTTCACGAAGCCCTACACGCCCAAAACCAACGGCAAGGCCGAGCGCTTCATCCAGACCGCGCTCCGTGAATGGGCCTACGGCTGGACGTACCAGAGCTCGGCTCAACGCACGGCGGCCCTTGCCCATTGGCAGCATCACTACAACTGCCACCGACCGCACAGCGGCATCGGCGGCGTCCCGCCTATCTGCAGACTAAGTGCCTCAAGAAACAACGTCTTGACGCTTCACAACTAGCCCTCCCCCTACGGCCCTCGGCCGCCCCCTCAAGGGGGCAACACCGACGGACCGGCAAAGCCGGATCCGTGGTGTTCGTGCGATCAGACAGGGGCGGTGGTTGAAACGGCGGGGTTGGCCCCCATCTGGAGTCGCTATGGATTCCTCTTCCTCCCAACAGCAGACGCCGGTGTATCACGGCACCACCATCGTCTCGGTGCGGCGCAACGGCCAGGTGGCCATTGGCGGCGACGGCCAGGTGACGCTGGGCCATATCGTCGTCAAGTCCAGCGCGCGCAAGGTGCGCAAGCTCTACCGCGAGCAGGTGCTGGCCGGCTTTGCCGGCGCCACGGCCGATGCCTTCACGCTCTTCGAGCGCTTCGAGGCCAAGCTGGAGAAGCACCAGGGCCATCTGGTGCGGGCCGCCGTGGAGCTGACCCGCGACTGGCGCACCGACCGCGTGCTGCGCCGCCTGGAGGCCATGCTGGCCGTGGCCGACCGCACGGCCTCGCTGATCATCACAGGCAACGGCGATGTGCTGGAGCCCGAGCAGGGGATCGTGGCCATCGGCTCGGGCGGCGCCTACGCCCAGGCCGCCGCCAAGGCCCTGCTCAACCACAGCGAGCTCGGCGCGGCCGATATCGTGAAGCAGTCCCTCACCATTGCCGGCGAGATCTGCATCTACACCAATCTGAACCACACCATCGAGACGCTGGACTGACGCGCATGAGCATGACCCCCCAGGAGATCGTCTCCGAACTCGACCGCTATATTATCGGCCAGCACGACGCCAAGCGCGCCGTCGCCATCGCCCTGCGCAATCGCTGGCGCCGCCATCAGCTTGAGCCGGACCTGCGCGACGAGGTGATGCCGAAGAACATCCTGATGATCGGCCCGACAGGCGTCGGCAAGACGGAGATCTCGCGCCGCCTGGCAAAACTTGCCGGCGCGCCCTTCGTCAAGGTCGAGGCGACCAAGTTCACCGAAGTCGGCTATGTCGGCCGCGATGTCGAGCAGATCGTGCGCGACCTCGTCGAGGTCGGCATCAAGCAGGAGCGCGAGCGCCAGATGCGCCTGCAGCGCACCCGCGCCGAGGACGCCGCCGAGGAGCGCGTGCTTGACGCCCTGGTGCCCGGCAGCGAGCCTGACAACAGCACCCGCCAGCTCATGCGCAAGCGCCTGCGCGAGGGCACGATGAACGACAAGGAGATCGAGATCGAGCTGCTGGAGGCCAAGCCCAGCATGGAGATCCTCGGCCCCCAGGGCATGGAGGAAATGGCCGAGCAGCTCAAGGGCATGTTCGCCCAGATGGGCGGCAACAAGCGCAAGTCGCGCAAGCTCAAGATCGGCGAGGCGATGAAGCTGCTGGTGGACGAGGAAGCCGGCAAGCTGGTCAACGAGGACGAGATCAAGACCGCCGCCCTGCACAACGCGCAGGAGAACGGCATCGTCTTCATCGACGAGATCGACAAGATCGCCGCGCGCGATGGCGGCATGGGTGCGGGCGTCTCCCGCGAGGGCGTGCAACGCGACCTGTTGCCGCTCGTCGAGGGCACGACGGTGGCGACCAAGTACGGACCGGTGAAGACGGACCACATCCTCTTTATCGCTTCGGGCGCCTTCCATGTCTCCAAGCCCTCCGACCTCCTGCCGGAGCTTCAGGGCCGCCTGCCGATCCGCGTCGAGCTGCGCGCCCTGTCGGTGGAGGATTTCGAGGCCATCCTCACCAGCACCCACGCCAGCCTGGTCAAGCAGTACCAGGCCCTGCTGGCCACCGAGGGGCTGGACCTGCAACTCAGCGCCGACGGCATCCGCCGCCTGGCCCAGATCGCCTACGAGGTGAACGAGCGCACCGAGAACATCGGCGCACGCCGCCTGGCCACGGTGATGGAGCGCCTGCTGGACGAGATCAGCTTCGACGCCCACAAGCATGCCGGCCAGACCCTGACCCTGGACGCCACCGCCGTGGATGCCAAGCTGGGCGAGCTGGCGCGCAACGAAGACCTGAGCCGCTTCATCCTCTGAGTCTTCTGAACCCTCTGAGCCAGCGGGGCGAGCGCCCCGCGTCAGAGCGCCAAGCGATGCGCCTGCAGGGTCAGGATGCCGTCGAAGATCAGGGTCTCGATCAGCTCATGGGGGATGTCCAGGGCCGGTGAGACCTTCCAGCCGGCGCCGCCGGTCATCAGGGTCAGGGGCTCGTGGCCGGCGCGCCGCGCCAGGTGCCGGTGCATGCGCTCGATGGCGCCGGTGATGGCGTAGTTGCCACCGCTGGTCAGCGCATCCGAGGTGTTGGTGGGGAACTCCCGCACCTCGCCCGTGGGCACGCGCAGGCCCGCCGTGCCGCCCTCCAGGGCGCGCAGCATGATGCCGTGGCCCGGCAGGATCAGGCCGCCCAGGAAGCGGCCCTGGGCATCCACCGCATCCACCGTCACCGCCGTGCCCACCATCACCACCAGGGCGGCACGGGCCGGTCCGCGCGCCAGCACATGGTGGCGTGCGCCGATCTGGGCCACGAAACGGTCGGTGCCCAGGCGGCCCGGGTGGTCGTAACCATTGCTGATGCCGCCCCCCTGAGCTGCAGATACCACCCAGCGCGGCTCGATGTCCCAGAGCTCGAGCTGCTCCTCCACGCGCCGACGCACCGCGTCGCCCGCCACATTGCAGCCCAGCATGCTGTGCGGCGCCTGAGGCAGGCCCTGCCAGGCGCGCTCGGCCAGGCGTTCGATGTTCTCGAGGAACTCCGCGCCATGGGCCAGCAGTGCCGCGCCCGGCTGGGGCGAGGCATAGAGCGCCCACTTGAGGCGGGTGTTGCCGATGTCGATGGCCAAGAAGCTCATGGCGATGAGGGTTGTTCCGGGGCAGGCGCGAGCCTACCAGAGCCTCAAGCTTGCGTTTGTGCGGCCGATAAACCGATGGGGCGATTTGCGCGCAAGCCGCCACCCGGAGCGGCCAGAACCCGCCCCAGACAACATCGCGAGGAGATCCTGCCCATGAAGTCGCTTTCGATCACCACCAAGCTCTGGCTGCCCGTGGCGGGCCTAGCCGTGATGGTGGTGCTGATGACCGTGGCCTCGGCCACCCGCACCAGCAAGCTGCAGGCCCAGGCCCAGCAGACCCAGGCCGAGCAGCAACGCAAGTTCGAGCTGGCCCTGCGCTGGCGCGGGCTCACCGAGGCCAATGCCGCCCGGGCGGCGGCCGGCATCCTCAGCAGCGATGCGGCCGTGGGCCAGACCTTCAAGCCACAGATCGACGCCACCACGGCCACCATCTCGGAGATGCAGAAGGAGCTGGAAAGCCTGGCCGACTCGGAGGCCGAGAAGGCCGCCATGGCCCGAATCGCCGACACCCGCAAAAGCTATATCGCCGCCCGCAACGAGGCCAGCAAGCTGAAGACCGAGGGTCAGGCCGCCGCTTCGGCCGCTGCACTGCAGAGCAAGATGCTGCCCGCCATCGCCACCTACCTGGACGCCCAGGCCGAGTTCGTGAAGCTGCAACAGCAGCGCTCGGACAGCCTGCGCGAGCAGGCCGGGGCCGAGCGCATGCGCACCGTCTGGATCGTGGCCCTGGTCATGGGCCTGATCGTGGTGGCCCTGGGCGTGGCCACGGCCTATCTGGTGCGGGCCATCGCCGGGCCGCTGCGCGCCCTGGTGGACGAGGCCGAGCGCATCGGCCGGGGCGATCTGGGGGCACGTGCCCTGGCCTCGCGGGCCGATGAGATCGGCGATGTGCAGCGCGCGCTCTCGGGCATGCGCGAGGCCCTGGCCCGCGCCCTGTCCGAGGTGCGCCACAGCGCCGACAGCATCCAGACCGCCAGCGCCGAGATCGCCAGCGGCAACACCGACCTCTCGGCCCGCACCGAGCAGACGGCCTCCAATCTGCAGCAGACGGCCAGCTCCATGAGCCAGCTCACCGGCGCCGTGCGCCAGAGCGCCGAGGCAGCGAGCACCGCCAACCAGCTGGCCAGCAGCGCCGCCCAGGTGGCGCAGCGCGGCGGCGCCGTGGTGGGTCAGGTGGTCAGCACCATGGGCGAGATCAACCGCTCCTCGGAGAAGATCGGCAACATCATCGGCGTGATCGACGAGATCGCCTTCCAGACGAACCTGCTGGCGCTGAATGCCGGCGTCGAGGCGGCGCGCGCCGGCGAAGCCGGCAAGGGGTTTGCGGTCGTGGCGCAGGAGGTACGCGAGCTTGCCCAGCGCTCGGCCGCCGCCGCCAAGGACATCAAGGCGCTGATCGGCAATAGCGTGGAGAAGGTCGAGGGCGGCACGCGTCTGGTCCAGGATGCCGGCAGCACCATGACCGAGATTGTCGCCAGCGTGAAACGGGTGGCCGACATCATTGCCGAGATCGGTGCCAGCGCCGCCGAGCAGAGCTCGGGCATAGGCAATATCAACGGTGCCGTCACCCAGCTCGACCAGATGACCCAGCAGAACGCGGCCCTGGTCGAGCAGAGTGCCGCGGCCGCGGAATCGCTGAAGGACCAGGCGCAGCGCCTGTCCCAGGTGGTGAGCGGCTTCAGGCTGGACTGAGACACCCTCCATCAGCCCCAGCCGTCCACCCAAGAAAGGCCCCCACCATGGGACTCCAGCTCCGTGATCTGAACATCCGCCCCCGTCTGCTGCTGGGCTTCGGTGCCCTGCTGCTGATGGCCGCCCTGCTGGCGGGTCTGGGCGGCTTCGGCCTGCAGGCGGCCCACGATGCCCTGCAGGGCATCACCCAGCAGCTGATCCCGGCCAACAACATCACGGTGGCGGCACGCACTCGGCTGATCGAAAGCCGCGCCGCCAGCAACGGCCTGGTGGCCTCCATCTTCAACAACGAGGACATGGCCCGCTACCAGAAAGCCTGGCAGCAGGCCCAGCAAGGCCTGGACAAGGCCATGGACGACTTCGGCGCTCTGGCCAGGAGCGAGGCGCAGCAGGCCAATCTGCGCACCTTCCGCGGCCATATCGAGGCCTACCGCAAGGCCGTGGCCCCGGTGGCCAAGACCCTGCTGGACAACGGCTACCCCGAGGCCAAGGAGGCCATGGCCGAGATGAAGCAGGCCGATGCGGCCTTCGAGCCGGCCCTGGCCATGCTGATGGGCATCGAGGCCGAGCTGGCCAAGAGCTCGGACACCGTGTTTGCCCAGGTGGACAGCCTGGTGAGCCGGCTCCTCGGTGGCCTGGTGCTGGCCTTCACCGTCTGCTGCGCCCTGGGCGCGGTGCTGGCCTGGCGCATCTCGCATTCCATCGTCCGGCCGTTGATCGAGGCCCGCGGCTTCGCGGCCCGCATGGCCCGCGGCGACCTCACCCCGGCGCGCGCGGTGAGCGGCCGCGACGAGGCCGCCGAGATGCTACATGCCCTGGGTGCCATGCAGGGCTCGCTGGCCCAGATCGTGGGCCAGGTGCGAGAGTCCTCCGAGAGCATCCAGACTGCCAGCGCCGAGGTGGCCAGCGGCAATCTGGACCTGAGCCAGCGCACCGAGCAGACCGCCAGCAATCTGCAGCAGGCCGCCAGCGCCATGGGTGAGCTCACCCAGGGCGTGGGCCACAGCGCGGATGCCGCTGGCAACGCCAAGCAGCTGGCCGGCAGCGCCGCCGAAGTGGCGCAGCGCGGCGGCGCCGTGGTGGGTCAGGTGGTCAGCACCATGGACGAGATCAACACCAGCTCCAAGAAGATTTCCAACATCATCTCCGTCATCGACGAGATTGCCTTCCAGACCAACCTTCTGGCGCTGAACGCCGGCGTCGAGGCCGCCCGTGCGGGAGAGCAGGGCCGCGGTTTCGCCGTGGTGGCCGGCGAGGTGCGCAGCCTGGCCCAGCGCAGCGCCGAGGCCGCACGCGAGATCAAGACCCTGATCGGCAGCAGCGTGGAGCGGGTGGAAGCGGGGGCGCGCCTGGTGCAGAACGCCGGCAGCACCATGGACGAGATCGTAGCCAGCGTGCAGCGCGTCTCCGACATCATCGGCGAGATCAGCGCCGCGGCCAGCGAGCAGAGCGGCGGCATCAGCCGCGTCAACAGCACCGTGGGCGAGCTGGACCAGATGACCCAGCAGAACGCCGCGCTGGTGGAGCAGAGCGCGGCGGCCGCCGCCTCACTCAAGGACCAGGCCCTACGCCTGACGGAGCTGATGAGCCGCTTCAAGCTCGGCTGAATCGGGCAGGCGCTGGGCAAGGGTCTGGGCGGTGGCCTGGGCCGCCACCGCACCGATCACCAGCACCGCCGGGCTGGCCAGGCCCGGGTCGCGGGCCAGCAGGGCGCTCAGCGCGTCCAGCCGGCTCAGCGCCAGGCGTTGGCGCTCGGTGTGCGCCGCCGACACCACGGCGGCCGGCGTGTCGCCGCTCAGGCCGCCCGCCCGCAGGGCGGCCACGATCTCGGCGCAGCGGCTCACGCCCATGTAGATCACCAGGGTCAGGCCGCTGCGGGCCAGGGCGGCCCAGTCGGGCGCCAGGGCGCCCTCCCCGCTGTGCCCGGTCACCAGGGCCACGCCGGGCGTGCAGCGCCGGTCGGTCACCGGGATACCCACCGCCGCCGGGCCTGCAATGCCAGCCGTCAGGCCGCTCACGATTTCCACATCCAGGCCGGCAGCGCGCAGGGCATCGGCCTCCTCCCCCCGCGACCGAACACAAACGGATCGCCCCCTTTGAGCCGCACGACGCGCTGCCCGGCCCGGGCCTCGCGCACCATCAGATCCTCGATGAAGCGCTGATCGGTCGAGACGCAGCCCCCACGCTTGCCCACGCGCAGCAGTCGGGTCTGCGGGCGCAGCAGGGCCAGCACACGCGCATCCACCAGATCGTCACTCAGCACCACATCGGCGGCCTGCAGGCGCTTGAGCGCGCGCAGGGTCAGCAGCTCGGGGTCGCCGGGGCCGGCGCCCACCAGGGTCACGGGATAGAGCATCGGGCTCATGGGCTCACCTCACAAGGCGTGGTGTCGATCAGGCGGCGCAGCGCGGGCAGGCAGGAGCCGCACTGGGTGCCGCATTGCAGCGCATCCTGCAGGGCCTTGAGGCGCTGTGCCGGCGCGCCCGCGCACTGCCCCAGCTGCGCGCGGATGCGGGCCTCCGAGACATCGAGGCAGTTGCAGACCTGGGCGCTGCGCGGGGCCAGGTCTGGCCCCGCCGTTTCCGGCGCCAGCAGGCGGCGGCCATGCGGCTGCACGGCTCCGGCCTCACGCCACAGCGCATGCAGCCAGGCCCCTTGTTGCGCATCCTCGGCCAGGGTGAGCAGGGCCTGAAGCCCCTGGCCGGCCGCATCCAGGCGCAGCAGGCGCAGGCGGCCACGGCGGCTGTCGGCATAACGCAGCAGGCCCGGGCCCTGCAGCCCCAGCAGGGCGGCCACCCGCCGCACCAGCTCGGCCGCGGGCGCCTCGGCACAGGCAGCCTCCAGGCGCCAGCCCTCGCGGCCCTCCGGGCCCTGCACCGGCACGGCGTAGGCGTAGTCAAACTCATGCAGCAGCTGGCGCAGATCCTGACCGGACTGGCCCCAGGCCGCGGCACGCAGACGCCAGGGCAGATCCAGCTTGCTCACAGACACCGCGGCGAATTTGAGCTCGGGCTGGCGGGCATCGGGGCAGAAGGCGCTCTGGCACAGGGCATTGATGCCGCGCAGGGCCGCGCCGCCAGGCGATTCCCGGCCGCCCAGGAACTCCGGCCCCCAGTGCATGGGCACATAGGCCTGCCCCGAGGCGATGGTGGCATCGCCCCGCAGCTCGATATGCAGCACGCCGCGGCGCGAGCTCAGGCGCACGATGTCGCCATCGCGCAGGCCGCGGTGCGGCATGTCGCCGGGGTGCAGGCGCAGCCAGGGCTGCTCCTCGTGCGCGAAGAGCCGCCCCAGGCGGCCGCTGCGGCTCATGCCATGCCACTGGTCGCGCAGCCGCCCCGTGCTCAGGGCCAGAGGGTAGCGCGCGTCGAGGGGATCGACCGGCGGCCGGTAGGGCTGGGCGATGAAGCGGGCCCGGCCCTCGGGCGTGGCGCTGAAGCGGCCGTCCTCATAGAGCCGGGCGCGGCCCTGGGCAGCGCCCTCGGGACAGGGCCATTGCTGCGGCCCCTCGCGCTCCAGCCGGGCATAGCTGAGGCCGCTGATGTCCAGGTCACGGCCCCGCGTGGCCTCGCGGTGCTCCAGCCAGAGCTGCTCCGGCCCCTCCGCGCCAAAGAGGCTGGGCAGGCCGGGGCGCAGCAGGCACTCCAGCGCGCGGCCCAGATCGCGGGCGATGCGCCAGTCCGCCCGGGCCTGGCCCGGTGCAGGCACGGCCGCCCGCACCCGCGTGATGCGCCGCTCGCTGTTGGTGACCGTGCCCTCCTTCTCGCCCCAGCTGGCGGCAGGCAGCAGCACATCGGCCAAGGCCGCGGTGGCCGTGTCGGCAAAAGCCTCTTGCAGCACCACCAGCTCGCAGCGCGCCAGGGCCGCGCGCACCAGGGCCTGATCGGGCAGGGACTGGGCCGGGTTGGTGCAGGCTATCCAGAGCAGCTTGATCTCGCCGCGCGCCGCGGCCTCGAAGAGTTCCACCGCGGTCTTGCCCGGCGTGGCCGGCAGGGCTTCCACCCCCCAGAGCCGCGCGATCTCGGCGCGGTGGGCGGCATTGGCGGGATCACGGTGGCCGGGCAGCAGGCTGGCCATGCCGCCGACCTCGCGGCCGCCCATGGCGTTGGGCTGGCCGGTCAGCGAGAATGGGCCGGCACCGGGGCGGCCGATCTGTGCCGTGGCCAGGTGCAGATTGATCAGGGCGGTGTTCTTGGCCGTGCCGCTGCTGCTCTGGTTCAGGCCCATGCAGTAGAGCGAGAGCGTGGCTGGGGACTGCGCAAACCAGCGTGCCGCCTGCAGCAGATCGGCCTCGGCAATGCCGCAGAGGCCGGCGGCCTCGCGTGGCGTCATCTCGCGCACCAGGGCCTTGAGCGCCACGAAGCCCTCGGTGTGGGCGGCAATGAAGTCCGGCGCGAGCCAGCCTTCCCAGATGCAGGCATGCAGCAGGCCGTGGAACAGGGCCACATCGGTGCCGGGCCGGATGGCCAGGTGCAGGTCGGCAAACTCGGCCGTCTCGGTGCGGCGCGGATCGACCACGATGATCTTCATGTCCGGCCGCCGGGCGCGCGCAGCCTCGAGGCGGCGGAACAGGATGGGATGGGCCCAGGCCGGATTGGCACCGGCGATGAAGACGCAGTCGGCGAGCTCGATGTCCTCGTAGCAGGCGGGCGGCGCGTCGGCGCCCAGGCTCTGCTTGTAGCCCACCACGGCCGCGCTCATGCACAGGCGGGAGTTGGAGTCGATGTGGTTGCTGCCCACCAGGCCGCGGGCCAGCTTGTTGAAGGCGTGGTAGTCCTCGGTCAGCAGCTGGCCCGAGAGGTAGAAGCCCACGGACTCGGGCCCGTGGTCCTGGATCAGGGCTGCCATGCGGGCGGCCAGACGGGTGTTGAGCGTGTCCCAGTCCAGGGCTTGGTGAGCCTGGTCGCGGCGCTCGCGCCAGGCGGGCTGCAGCAGGCGGCGCGGCGCGCCGGCCGCGGCCGTGAGATGGAGGGTGGCGCCCTTGCTGCACAGGCGGCCGAAGTTGGCCGGATGCGCCGGGTCGCCGCGCACGCCGGTGATGCGAGCCCCCTCGCTCTCGATGATCACCCCGCAGCCCACCCCGCAGTAGGGGCAGGTGCTGCGGGTCTCGCTCCGGGCCTCGGCCATGGTCTCAGCAACCCGTGCGGGTGCAGGGGCCGGCGCGGACGGGCGACAAATCGGTAGCCAGGCCCTCCAGCTCGCTGTGCAGCAGCATGACCTGGCCCTGCTCCACCCGCACCGCGAACACCGGGGTGCGACCCTCGTCGGGCTCGCGGGCGCAGCCACTGTCCAGGGCGATGGTCCAGTTGTGCAGGGGGCAGGCCACGGACTGGCCAAAGACCAGGCCCTGGCTCAGCGGGCCGGCGCGGTGAGGGCAGCGGTCCAGCAGGGCGTAGACCTGATCGTCGGCGGTGCGGAACAGGGCCACCTCGGGGCCGCGGGCGCGCTGCACGCGGCGCGCGCCCAGCGGCGGGATGTCCTGCAGGGCGCAGATGGTTTTCCAGTCGCTCATGGCTTCAGGCTCCTTGCAGGGCGGTGAACTGGCGCAGATCGACGCCGGCCTTCTCGAACTCGAACCAGGGGTCGGGCTCGCCATCAAGCGCATGCTGCAGCTCGGCCCAGAGCGCGCGGCGGCCCTCGGGGTCGTCGAGGATGCGGGCCTTCACATGGTCCAGGCCCACGCGGCTCACGTAGTGCACGGTGCGCTCCAGGTACCAGCCTTCCTTGCGGTAGAGCTGCATGAAGGCGCCGGTGTACTCCAGCACCTCGGCGGCGCTCTTGAGCTTGGTGAAGAAATGGGCCACCTCGGTCTTGATGCCGCCGTTGCCGGCGATGTACATCTCCCAGCCCGAGTCCACGCCGATGATGCCCACGTCCTTGATGCCGGCCTCGGCGCAGTTGCGCGGGCAGCCGCTGACGGCGAACTTGACCTTGTGCGGCGCGTACATGCGCCACATGGCGCGCTCCAGGTCCTTGCCCATCTGGGTGCTGTCCTGCGTGCCGAAACGGCACCAGTCGGAACCGACGCAGGTTTTCACCGTCCGCAGGCCCTTGGCATAGGCCTGGCCGGAGATGAAACCGGCCTGGCCGAGGTCTGCCCAGACGGCCGGCAGGTCCTCCTTCTCGATGCCGAGCAGGTCGATGCGCTGGCCGCCCGTCACCTTCACCAGCGGAATTGCGAACTTGTCGACCACATCGGCGATGGCGCGCAGCTCGCCGGAATTGGTCACGCCGCCCCACATGCGCGGCACGACGGAATAGGTGCCGTCCTTCTGGATATTGGCGTGCACGCGCTCGTTGATCAGCCGCGCCTGGGGATCATCGCGCGCCTCCTTGGGCCAGCTGGAGATCAGGTAGTAGTTCAGGGCCGGGCGGCAGCTGGCACAGCCATTGGGACTGCGCCAGCCCAGCGTGCGGTAGACCTGGTCCAGGCGGGTGAGGTGCTGGTCGAAGATGGCGTCGCGCACATCCTGGTGGCTCAGATCCGTGCAGCCGCACAGGGCCTTCTTCTTGGGCGCGGCCGAGTAGTCGCCACCGGCCGTGAACATCAGCAGCTGCTCCACCAGACCGGTGCAGGAACCGCAGCTGGCGCTGGCCTTGGTGTGCTTGCGCACCTCTTCCAGCGTGAACAGGCCCTTGTCCTTGATGGCCTTGCAGATGGTGCCCTTGTTCACGCCATTGCAGCCGCAGACCTCGTCCGTGTCCGCCATGGCCGCGGCCTTGCTGTGGCCCTGGTGGCCCACATCGCCGATATTGCTCTCGCCGAACATCAGCTTGTCGCGGATGTCGGCGATCTTGCGCCCCTCGCGCAGCAGCTTGAAGTACCAGGCACCGTCCACCGTGTCGCCGTAGAGGCAGGCGCCCACCAGCTGGTCGTCGCGGATCACCAGCTTCTTGTAGACCCCGGCGAAGGGGTCGCTCATCACGATCTCTTCCGTCGCGGCCCCGCCCATGAAGTCACCGGCGCTGAAGAGGTCGATGCCGGTGACCTTGAGCTTGGTGCTGGTCTGCGAGCCCTGGTAGCGGCCGATGCCGAACTGGGCCAGATGCGTGGCGCAGACCTTGCCCTGCTCGAAGAGCGGGGCCACCAGGCCATAGGCCACGCCGCGGTGCGCGGCGCATTCGCCCACCGCGTAGATGCGTGGGTCGGTCACGGTCTGCAGCGTGTCGGTGACGACGATGCCCCGGCTGCAATGCAGGCCGGCGCTCTCGGCCAGCGCCGTGTTGGGGCGGATGCCGGCGGCCATCACCACCAGATCGGCGGGGATCTCGCTGCCGTCCTTGAAGCGCACGGCCATCACGCGCCCGTGCCTGTCGCCGACCAGCGCCTCGGTCTGCGTGGCCAGGCGGAACCTCAGGCCGCGCGCCTGCAGCGACTGGCGCAAGAGCTCGCCGGCCTGCTCGTCCAGCTGGCGCTCCATCAGCCAGTCGCCCAGATGCACCACGGTCACCTGCATGCCGCGCAGCATCAGGCCGTTGGCAGCCTCCAGGCCCAGCAGGCCGCCGCCGATCACCACCGCGTGCTGGTACTTGGCCGCCGCATCGATCATGGCCTGCACGTCATCGAGATCGCGGTAGGTGATGACGCCGGGCAGGTCCTTGCCCGGCACCGGCAGGATGAAGGGCACGGAGCCGGTGGCGATCAGCAGGCGGTCGTAGTCGGCGCTCACCGTTTTGCCCCGGCCGTCCTCGGCCATGACCCGGCGGCGCACGCGGTCGATCTTCTTGACCTCCATGCCCAGGTGCAGCTGGATGCCGTGCTCCTCGTACCAGGCGAGCGGGTTGAGGATGATCTCCTCGAGCGTCTGCTCGCCGGCCAGCACCGGGCTGAGCAGGATGCGGTTGTAGTTGGGATGGGGCTCGGCGCCGAAGACCGTGATCTCGTAGAGATCGGGGGCGATCTTGAGCAGCTCCTCCAGCGTGCGCACGCCGGCCATGCCGTTGCCCACCAGCACCAGGCGCTGGCGGGGCTTTGCGGGATCCATCGTCTCGGGCATATCACTCATCTCCGGGCAAGGCTCCGCCCGCACGGCGCGCAACAGGCACCGTGAGGACCAAGCAAGGGGAATACTCAGGCCGCTTCGCGGTGCTTGTGGCGGGTGTAGAGGAAGTCGATCACGGCTTTGCGCGCGTGCACATAGACCGGGTCTTCCGCCAAGGCCACGCGCTGGCGCGGCCGCGCCAGGGGCACGCTCAGGATCTCGCCGATGGTGGCGGCCGGGCCGTTGCTCATCATCACGATGCGGTCGGAGAGCAGCACGGCCTCATCCACATCGTGGGTCACCATCACCACCGTGCTCTGGGTGCGGGCCACGATCTTGAGCAGTTCATCCTGCAGATGGGCGCGCGTGAGCGCGTCCAGCGCGCCGAAGGGCTCGTCCATCAGCAGCACCTTGGGCTCCATGGCCAGGGCGCGGGCAATGCCCACGCGCTGCTTCATGCCCCCGGAGATCTCGTGCGGCTTCTTGTGCATGGCGTGGCCCATGCCCACCAGGTGCAGGGCCTCGTCGGTGCGCTCGGCCAGGCGGCGCTTGAGCTCGCGCCCGCCAAAGACCGACTCCACCGCCAGGTACACATTCTCGAAGCAGCTCAGCCAGGGCAGCAGGGAGTGGTTCTGGAAGACCACGGCGCGCTCGGGCCCCGGTGCGGCGATCTCGCGGCCGTCGCAGATCAGGGCGCCGCTGCTGGGCTGCAGCAGGCCGGCCATCAGATTGAGCAAGGTGCTCTTGCCGCAGCCGGAGTGACCGATCAGGGTGATGAACTCGCCGCGCTGCACCTGCAGATGGATGTCGTGCAGGGCATGGAAGCGGCCCTTGCGGGTGTGGAACACCATCTCCGCGCCCTGGACCTCAATGAAGGCTCGTGGATTGCTCGTCATGATGTTCAGTCCTCGTAGGCGAAGTGACGGGCCACGGCCATCAAGGCCCATTCCAGCAGCAGGCCCACGATGCCGATCACGAAGATGGCGATGATGATGTGCTGGACATTGAGGTTGTTCCACTCGTCCCAGACCCAGAAGCCGATGCCCACACCGCCGGTCAGCATCTCGGCCGCCACGATCACCAGCCAGGCCGTGCCTACCGAGAGGCGCACGCCGGTGAGCATGTAGGGCAGCACCGCGGGGAAGAGGATCTTGCTGATGATCTTCCACTCGCTGAGCTTGAGCACGCGGGCCACATTGAGATAGTCCTGCGGCACCCGCTGCACGCCCACGGCGGTGTTCACCACCATGGGCCAGATGGAGCAGATGAAGATGGTCCAGATCGCGGCCGGGTTGGCGCTCTTGAAGACCAGCAGACCGATGGGCAGCCAGGCCAGGGGCGAGACCGGCTTGAGCAAGCTGATCAGGGGCGAGACCATGCGGCTGACAAACTCGAAGCGGCCGATGATGAAGCCCAGCGGGATGCCCACCACGGCCGCCAGACCGAAGCCCACGCCCACGCGGCCCAGTGAGTTCAGGATGTTCCAGCCTATGCCCTGGTCATTGGGGCCCTTGCTGTAGAAGGGGTCCGCGAACAGCTTGACGGCGGCCTCGAAGGTGGCGGCCGGCGTGGGAAAGCTGCCGCCTTTTTGCGTCAGCAGGGCCCACACACCGATCAGCAGGGCCAGGCCCAGCACCGGCGGCAGCACGCTCATCCAGAGCGCGTTCCAGTCCGGGCCACGCCGGGGCGCGGGCGCGGCGCCGGCGGGCGGCGCCGGCTCGGCCGCAGGTGCTGCGCCCGGGGCGGCAAGCGCCGGCTGCGGCGGCGTGGCCGCTTCGCGCGGGGAGTGAAAGACGGCACTGACCATGATGAACTCCTTGTTCAGGCCTTGACCTTGAAGGCGTCGGCGTACTTGGCGGGATCCTTGCCGTCCCAGACCACGCCGTCGATCAGCTTGGAACTGCGCAGCAGTTCCTTGGGCACGCTGATCTTGAGCTGGCTGGCGGCCTGCTTGTAGAGCTCGATCTGGTTGATCTGGCGGGCCACGCCCAGGTAGTCGGGGTGCTCCTTGAGCAGGCCCCAGCGCTTGTGCTGGGTGAGGAACCACATGCCGTCGGACAGGTAGGGGAAGTTGACCGCGCCGTCGTTGAAGAACTTCATGTGGTCGGGGTCGTCCCAGGTCTTGCCCAGGCCGTTCTGGTATCGGCCCAGGATGCGCTGGTTGATCGCATCCACGCCGGTGTTCACATAGCTCTTCTCGGCGATGGTCTCGGCCATCTTCAGCTTGTTGGACAGGCTGGCATCGATCCAGCGCCCGGCCTCCAGCACGGCCATGATCACGGCGCGCGCCGTATTGGGGTTCTTCTTGACGAACTCGGCCGTGCTGCCCAGCACCTTCTCCGGATGGTCCTTCCAGACCTCCTGGGTGGTGACAGCGGTGACGCCGATGCCATCGACGATGGCGCGGTGGTTCCAGGGCTCGCCCACGCAGAAGCCGTCCATATTGCCCACCCGCATATTCGCCACCATCTGCGGCGGGGGCACGGTGATGACCTTGGCGTCCTTCATGGGGTTCACGCCCACGCTGGCCAGCCAGTAGTAGAGCCACATGGCGTGGGTGCCGGTGGGAAAGGTCTGGGCGAAGGTGTACTCGCGCTTCTCGGCCCCCATGAGCTTGGCCAGCGAAGCGCCGTCCACCGCACCTTTGTCGGACAGCTTCTTGGACAGGGTGATGGCCTGGCCGTTGTTGTTCAGCGTCATCAGCACGGCCATGTCCTTCTTGGGCCCGCCCAGGCCCAGATGCACGCCGTAGACCAGGCCGTAGAGCACATGGGCCATGTCCAGCTCACCATTGACCAGCTTGTCGCGCACGCCGGCCCAGGAGGCTTCCTTGCTGGGCACGATCTTGATGCCGTACTTCTTGTCGAAGCCCAGCACCGAGGCCATGACGACCGAGGCGCAGTCGGTCAGCGGGATGAAGCCGATGCGCACCTCCTCCTTCTCGGGCTTGTCCGAGCCGGCGGCCCAGACATGCGGTGCCACCAGGCTGCTGCCCACCGCGGCTGCGCCGCCCATCAAGAGCTTGCGTCGTTCCTCGCTCATCAATCCTTCTCCCCGCGTCTTGCCATCCAACATGCCGATCTCCAGCGTCGAAAGCCAATGAAAAAAGGCGCCCGATCACGACCTCGAGCGCGGCTGGCGCAGCGGGAGGACGGATCGGACGCCTTTGTCCTAGAACCTGTTCAGAGCGAGGCCCACGCCGTTGCAGGCCTCAGCCAAACTGGAGCGAAAAGCGTGCCAGCTGTTTTCCGGCCGCCAGGGCCGGCGAGCGCACCGCCGGCAGGCACGCGGGCGTCATCCTGGTGCACATCCCGCCTCAGGATGGGCGCAGCAGCTGGTGGGCGGCAATCACGCGCTCGGCCAGCACGGACAGGGGCTCGCCGCGGTCCATAGCCAGGCGGCGCAGGCGCTTGTAGGCCGCGTCCTCGTCCAGGCCCTGCTCGCTCATCAGAATGCCCTTGGCGCGCTCGATACTCTTGCGCGCGCTCAGCTGGGCCTGCGCCTTGTTCAGCTCCTGGCGCAGGGCCAGATCCTGCTCGAAGCGGGCAATCGCCACCTGCAGCACCGGGGCCAGCCGGGCCGGCTGCAGGCCCGCCACCACATAGGCGCTGACCCCGGCCTTGAGCGCGCGGCGCATGGGGTCGTCGCTGCCGTCTTCCGAGAACACCACCACCGGCCGCGGCATCTGGCTGTTGAGCAGGGCCAGGTTTTCCATCGTGTCGCGGGTGGGCGACTCGCTGTCCACGATCACGACATCGGGCTTGAGCCGCAGCACGCAGTCGTGAACCAGGGTGGCTGAATCGATCAGACCCACCACCTCACAGCCCTGGCGGACCAGGGCTTCGCGAATCAGATCCACGCGGTGGGCGCCATCGTCGATCAGCAGCACGCGCAGGCCCGCCGCCGGAGGCATGGCGGGAGGCTCGGGTTGAGGCGGGGCGTCGGGCAGCGGGTCCATGGCGGGCTTGTTGGGCTTTGTTGCAGTGCAAAAAACATGCCTTGCCCCTGCCGCAGCCCGAGAAATTGACGTTTACGTAAACGTCAATCAAACCCTAGAATCCGGCCATTCCTGCTGATAGAAAGACAGCGTGGCCGCGGCCGCCCCGAGCCGCCCACGCAGGAGACAAGCCATGACCGATCTGTCCGCCGAGTACAAGGCCCTGGCCGAGTACCGTCCCGTCAACAAAGTGCGCTTCGTGACGGCCGCCAGCCTGTTCGACGGCCACGACGCCGCGATCAACATCATGCGGCGCATCCTGCAAAGCATGGGGGCCGAGGTCATCCACCTGGGCCACAACCGCTCGGTGGACGAGGTGGTGAACGCCGCGCTGCAGGAAGACGCCCAGGGCATCGCCATCAGCAGCTACCAGGGTGGCCATGTCGAGTACTTCAAGTACATGGTGGAGCTGCTGCGCACGCGCGGCGGCGAGAACATCCAGGTCTTCGGCGGCGGCGGCGGCGTGATCGTGCCGGCCGAGATCCGCGACCTGCATGAGCACGGCGTGCGCATCTACAGCCCCGAGGACGGCCAGCGCATGGGCCTGCAAGGCATGATCGGCGAGATGGTCATGCGCTGCGACCGCGATCTCTCCGAGGCCGCGCCGCAGTCGCTGGACGCGATCCGTGGCCACGGCCAGGACGCCTGGCGCGCCCTGGCCCGCCTGATCACGGCGCTGGAGAACGGCAAGGCCGATGCGGCCCTGGTGGCCGCGCTGCAGGCCGCGGCGGGGCAGATCAAGACGCCCGTGCTGGGCATCACCGGCACCGGCGGCGCGGGCAAGAGCAGCCTCACCGACGAGCTGATCCGCCGCCTGCGCCTGGACCAGGGCGACCAGCTGCGCGTGGCCGTGATCTCCATCGACCCCTCGCGCCGCAAGAGCGGCGGCGCCCTGCTGGGCGACCGCATCCGCATGAACGCCATCAGCCCTTGGCAGAATGGTGCGCGCGTCTTCATGCGCAGCCTGGCCACGCGCGACTTCGGCAGCGAGATCTCCCAGGCCCTGCCCGATGTGGTGGCCGCGGCCAAGGTGGCGGGCTTCGACCTGGTGATCGTGGAGACCTCGGGCATCGGCCAGGGCGACGCCGCCATCGTGCCGCATGTGGATGTGCCCATGTATGTGATGACGCCCGAGTTCGGCGCCGCCAGCCAGCTCGAGAAGATCGACATGCTGGACTTCGCCGAGTTCGTGGCCATCAACAAGTTCGACCGCAAGGGCGCGCTGGACGCGCTGCGCGATGTGGCCAAGCAGGTGCAGCGCAACAAGGAAGCCTGGGGCAAGCGGCCCGAGGAGATGCCGGTCTTCGGCACCATGGCCAGCCGCTTCAATGACGACGGCGTCACCGCGCTCTATCAGGCGCTGAAGACCCGCCTGGCCGAGCTGGGCCTGAACTTTGCCGAGGGCCGCCTGCCCGCGGTGCAGACCCGCCACAGCACGCACCAGACCCCCATCGTGCCGGCCGCGCGCGTGCGCTACCTGGCCGAGATCAGCGACACGGTGCGCGGCTACAAGAAGTCCGCTCGCGCCCAGGCCCGCCTCGCGCGCGAGGCCCAGCAGCTGCGCGCCTCCATTGCCATGCTGCAGGCCGACAACCCCGGCAAGAACGGCGCCGTCAGCGCCCTGGGCGAGCTGGCCCAGGGCCGCGAGCAGCAGCTGCTGCCGGCCAATGCCCAGCTGCTGGCCCAGTGGCCCGATATGCAGCAGGCCTATGCGGGCGACGAGTACGTGGTGAAGATCCGCGACAAGGAAATCCGCACCAGCCTCGTCCACACCAGCCTCTCCGGCACCAAGATCCGCAAGGTGGTGCTGCCGCAGTACGAATGCCATGGCGAGCTGCTCAAGTGGCTGCTGCTGGAGAACGTGCCGGGCAGCTTCCCCTACACGGCCGGCGTCTTCGCCTTCAAGCGCGAGGGCGAGGACCCCACCCGCATGTTTGCCGGCGAGGGCGATGCCTTCCGCACCAACCGCCGCTTCAAGCTGGTCAGCGAGGGCATGCCGGCCAAGCGCCTGTCCACCGCCTTCGACTCGGTCACGCTCTATGGCGCCGACCCCGATCCGCGCCCCGATATCTACGGCAAGGTGGGCAACTCCGGCGTGTCCATCGCCACGCTGGAAGACATGAAGGTGCTGTACGACGGCTTCGACCTCTGCAGCCCCACGACCAGCGTGTCCATGACCATCAACGGGCCGGCGCCCACCATCCTGGCGATGTTCATGAACACCGCCATCGACCAGCAGCTGGACAAGTTCCGCGCCGACAACGGCCGCGCCCCCACGGCCGACGAGGCCGCCAAGATCCGGGACTGGGTGCTGGCCAATGTGCGCGGCACCGTGCAGGCCGACATCCTGAAGGAAGACCAGGGCCAGAACACCTGCATCTTCTCCACCGAGTTCTCGCTCAAGGTGATGGGCGATATCGCCGAGTACTTCGTGCACCACAATGTACGCAACTTCTATTCGGTGAGCATCTCCGGCTATCACATCGCCGAGGCCGGTGCCAACCCGATCAGCCAGCTGGCGCTGACGCTCTCCAACGGCTTCACCTTTGTGGAGGCCTATCTGGCGCGCGGCATGCACATCGACGACTTCGCGCCCAATCTGAGCTTCTTCTTCAGCAACGGCATGGACCCGGAGTACACCGTGCTGGGCCGCGTGGCACGCCGCATCTGGGCCGTGGCCATGCGCGACAAGTACGGCGCCAACGAGCGCAGCCAGAAGCTCAAGTACCACATCCAGACCTCGGGCCGCTCTCTGCACGCGCAGGAAATCGCCTTCAACGACATCCGCACCACCCTGCAGGCCCTGATCGCGATCTACGACAACTGCAACAGCCTGCACACCAACGCCTACGACGAGGCCATCACCACGCCCACCGAGGAGAGCGTGCGCCGCGCCATGGCCATCCAGCTCATCATCAACCGCGAGTGGGGCCTGGCCAAGAACGAGAACCCCAGCCAGGGCGCCTTCATCATCGAGGAGCTGACCGAGCTGGTGGAAGAGGCGGTGCTGCAGGAGTTCGAGCGCATCGCCGAGCGCGGCGGCGTGCTGGGCGCCATGGAGACCGGTTACCAGCGCGGCCGCATCCAGGAAGAGAGCATGCACTACGAGATGCTCAAGCACACCGGCGAGTACCCCATCATCGGCGTCAACACCTTCCGCAACCCGCATGGCGACCCGGTGCCCGAGCACATCGAGCTGGCCCGCTCCACCGAAGAGGAGAAGCAGAGCCAGCTGAGCCGCCTGGCCGACTTCCACCAGCGCCACGCGGCCGAAGGCCCGGCCATGCTGCAGCGCCTGCAGCAGGCCGTGATCGAGAACCGCAATGTCTTCGAGGTGCTGATGGACGCGGTGCGCGTCTGCTCCCTGGGTCAGATCACCAGCGCCCTGTTCGAGGTGGGCGGCCAGTACCGCCGCAGCATGTGATCAGGCGGGGCGCTGAAAGCCGCCCTCCACCCAGGCCGTGGCGCTGGCGCGGCTGAGCTTGTAGTTCGGCCGCACCTTGACCTGGGCCAGGACCTCGTCCTCGCCCGGGGCGCGAGCGCTCAGCAGGGCATAGGGCTCCAGCTCGTCGGGCACGATGTCCAGGCACACCTCCAGCACCTGCTCGCCCACATGCACGCGCAGGCTCTGGTGCAGCTGCGCATGCAGCTGCTGCTCATGGCGGCGCAACACCTCGGAAGCGGTCTTCACCAGGGTGTTGAAGGCATTCACATCCAGGGGCTTGGGGTTCTTCTTGTCCCGCCCCATGGTCCAGGGGCCCACCAGCGCCGGCTCGCTCTCGCCGGCCAGGGTCATGGCCACGGCCCAGCCCTCGTCGTCCTCGTTCTTGATCACGCGCGCGGTCCAGCGCTCGTCCTGCCAGAGGCGGGCTTCCTGGATGATGGGGCGGTCGGGATCGGCGGACATGGCTGAAACGGGCGGGCAGACTCGGGAAAGGGGGCGAAGCATACCCCCTTGCACCTGCACCCGCCTTGTGCGCCTCTTGGCGCCTGGCACCAAGACAAGGCGCCGCCGGCCAGGCACGCACCAAGAGACAGCACTCACGCGCCACAGGACGGGGCGCCCGCCTGGGCCTGGGGCGTGGCATGCATCCTGCGGACAGGTCGGCGGTCCAGCCACACCAGGGAGCCCGCGATGCAAAGCCTGCGCCAACTCGGAATCGGCCTGCGCCTGAGCCTGGCCTTCGGCCTGGTGCTCGTGCTGCTGGTCTGCGTCTCCCTTTTCGGCATGCGCGGCAGCGGCCGGGTCTTTGCCGAGCTGCGCACCCTCTACGAGGACCGCACCATCCCCCTCAAGCAGATCGGGGCCATCGACGCCCTCATGCTGCGCAACCGCATCCTGGTGATGGAGATGCTGCGCGATCCGGCCGAGATGCCGGCCCTGGAGCAGCAGCTGCAAGCCAATATCGGCGAGGTCAGCGAGACCTGGAAGGCCTATATGGCCACCTACCTCACCCCCGAGGAAAAGCAGCTGGCCGAGGCCTTCTCGCAGGTGCGCACCCGCTATGTGCGCGAAGGCCTGCTGGCCGCGCGCGACGCGCTCAAGCGGGGCGAGACCGAGCGCGCCCAGCAGCTCTACCGCGAGCAGATCCGCCCCCTGGGCGCCGAGGCCAAAAACGCCATCGACCGCCTGATCAAGCTGCAGGTGGATGTGGCCGCCTCGGCCTATGCCAGCGCCGAGGCCACGCGCGACCAGGTCTGGCTCTGGAGCCTGGTGCTCAGCGCCCTGGCCCTGGCGGCCACCCTGGCCGCGGCCATCTTCAGCACCCGCTCCATCACCGCCCCCCTGCAGGAGGCGGTGCAGCTGGCCCGCAGCGTGGCCGAGGGCGATCTGCGCAGCCAGGCCAAGGTACTGGGCCGCGACGAGGCCGCCCAGCTGGGCGCCGCCCTGAACCAGATGAACCAGGCCCTGGCCCATATCGTGAGCCAGGTGCGCGGCGCCAGCGAGAGCATCGCCACCGGCTCGCGCGAGATCGCCAGCGGCAGCCTGGACCTCTCGCAGCGCACCGAGGAGCAGGCCAGCAATCTGGAGCAGACCGCCGCCTCCATGGAGCAGCTCTCCAGCACCGTGCGCAACAACGCCGACACCGCCAGCCAGGCCCACGCCGTGGCCGCCCGCGCCGCCGAGGCCGCGGCCCAGGGCGGCACGGTCGTGGGTCAGGTGGTGGACACCATGCAGGGCATTGCCGCCGCCTCACGCAAGATTGCCGACATCATCGGCGTGATCGACGGCATCGCCTTCCAGACCAATATCCTGGCCCTGAACGCGGCCGTGGAAGCCGCGCGCGCCGGCGAGCAAGGCCGTGGCTTCGCGGTGGTGGCCGGCGAGGTGCGCACCCTGGCCCAGCGCAGCGCCCAGGCCGCGCGCGAGATCAAGACCCTGATCCAGGACAGTGTGGGCCGCGTCGAGTCCGGTGCCCGCCTGGCCGACACGGCCGGCACCTCCATGGCCGGCATCGTGGACCAGGTGCGCCAGGTCAGCCAGCTCATCGGCGAGATCGCCGGCGCCAGCCAGGAGCAGTCCAAGGGCATTGGTCAGATCGGCGATGCGGTCAATCAGATGGACCAGGTCACGCAGCAGAACGCGGCCATGGTGGAGCAGTCCTCCGCGGCCGCCGAGAGCCTGCAGCACCAGGCCGCCGAGCTGGCCCGCCTGGTGAGCGTGTTCAAGGTCTGAGCCAGGTTCAGGCCGCCGCCTGGGGCAGCGCGAGCGGCGCCGGACGCAGACGCACGCAGACCTCGAGGCCGCTGCCCGCGGCCGGCGCCTGCAAGCTCAGCGTGCCGCCCTGGCGCTCGACGATGGTGCTGACGATGGACAGGCCCAGGCCATAGCCCGCGCCGCTGCGCCGCCTGTGGCGCTCCTGGATCTGGGCCAGGGCCGCGGCCGGCACCCTGGGCCCATGGTCACGCACCCGCAGCGTGGCCGGCAGTTCCACGCTCAGCTCGATGGCGCTGCCCGGTGCATGGCGCTGGGCGTTCTCGATCAGATTGCGCAGCACGATGGCCAGGGCGTCGAAGTCGCCCAGGGCCAGCACGTCGCAGTCCTCGGGCACATGCAGTTGCAGACGCTCCAGCAGCTGGGTGTCGGCCCAGAACTCCTGAGCCACCTGGCCGGCCAGGCTGGCCAGATTGACCGGCGCGCTGCCCAGGGCCGCGGCCGACTCCGCCCGCGAGAGCTGCAGCAGCTTTTCGGCGCGGCGCCCCAGCTGCAGCACCGAGGCCTCGGCGCTGAGCGCCTGTTCGCGCGCGGCGGGCGCCAGGCCCATGTCCTGCAGGCGCCGCAAGCGCAGGCGCAGCGTGGCCAGGGGCGTGCGCAGCTCGTGCGCGGCATTGGCCGCCAGCGCCTTCTCGGTGTCCAGGGCTTCGGACAGGCGCAGCAGCAGATGGTTGGTGCTGTGGCCGATCTGCTGCAGCTCGGTGGGCAGGCCGTCGGTGTCGGCAATGGTGCGCAGGTCCTGGCCGCTGCGCCGGCCGATCTCCTCGGCCAGCTGACGCAGCGGAGCCAGGCCGCGCCGCACCTGCCAGCGTATCAGCAGCACCAGGGCCGGCAGCAGGGCCAGCAGGGGCAGGACCAGGCTCAGGATGTTTTCCAGCACCGCCTGACGGCGGTGGCCGGCATCGTCGGCCATGCGTATCCACAAGGGCTGGGCCGGGTGGCGCTGGCTGTAGACACGCCAGCCGGGCAGATCGGCAAAGCCCGGCCGCAGCGGCAGGTCCAGGGCCTGCTCGGGCGCATCGGCCGAGCGCTGCAGCACGCGGTTGTGTTCGTCCACCAGCTGGTAGAACTGGTGGTCATCGGGGTCGGCCAGCTCCTGCACCATGCTGGTGGCAATCGGCTGGCCCTGCCCCACCAAGAGCAGCAGGCGGCTGGCGCTGTCGGCCAGGGTGCTGTCCATGCCCTCCTGGATCTCGGAGCGCGCATGCCAGGCCCCCAGGGCCGCGGCCAGCAGCCAGGCCCCGCCCACCAGCCACAGCAGCTGGCGGCTCAGGCGTCCGGCCAGGCTCTCCGGCCGCGACGGCTGGGGATGCAGCAGGCTCACGCCGTGCTCCCGCACAGGCGGTAGCCCAGGCCGCGCACGGTCTGGATGCTGTCGGGGCCCAGCTTGCGACGCAGATTGTGGACAAAGACCTCCACGGTATTGCTGCCCACCTCGTCGTCAAAGCCGTAGAGCGCTTCCACCAGGGCGCTTTTGAGATGGATGCGGTCCAGGCGCGAGGCCAGCACGCGCAGCAGGCTCCACTCCTTGGCCGTCAGCGCCACCGGCTGGCCCTCGCGGCTGACCACCATGCGGCCCAGATCGATGCTCAGCGGCCCCGCGCGCACCACGCTGGAATCCGCCCCGCGGCCACGCCGCTCCACGGCGCGCAGCCGCGCCAGCAGCTCATCGGGGTCGAAGGGCTTGACCAGATAATCGTCGGCGCCGGCATCCAGGCCGCGGATGCGGTCGCTGACCTGATCACGCGCCGTCAGCACGATGATGGGCAGGGCCGGCGCGCGGTGGCGTATGGCCGGGATCAGGCTCAGGCCCTCGCCGTCAGGCAGATGCAGGTCCAGCAGCACCGCATGCCAGGGCGCCAGCGGCAGGGCCGCACGGGCGGCCGCCAGACTCTCGGCCCGGTCCACGGCAAAACCCTTGTCCTCCAGATAGGCGCACATGGCCGCGGCCAGCGCGGCATCGTCTTCGACAAGCAGTACTCTCACGGGCAGGCTCCTGGCGCCCTCCTGGCACCCGAGTTGCATCTGAACTCGAGCCGCTGAAGGCCAGCTTAAGCGAGCCTTCAGCCCCCGCACCAAGACTCGCGCCCCCAGCCACCCTGTGTTGAAAGTCTCACCCGCATGATCCCCACCCCCGGCACCGCCCTGCTTCCCTGGCTCGCCTGCGCCCTGCTGCTGCTGGGTCTGACGCCCTCCCCGGCCCTGGCCGGCCGACCTTTGCTGGTGGACGATGCCGGCACCAACGAGGCCGGCGCCGGCCATGTGGAGAGCTGGTACGCGCGCCAGGCCGGCAACACCCGGGTCTGGACCGTGGCTCCGGCCTACGCGCCCTGGGAGGGCGTGGAGCTGGGCGCGGCCTATGCCCGCGAGGTGGGCGCCAGCCTGCGCAGCCACAGCCTGCAGGCCAAGCTGCGGCTGGGCAGCCCGGCCGAGGAGGGCGGCTGGCGCCACGCCCTGGTGCTGGGCCTGAGCCATGTGCAGCGCCAGCGCGGCCCCGGCCACTACGCCAGCCTGATCGCCAGCCGCGAGCTGGGGCCGGGCCAGCTGCATCTGAATCTGGGCGCCAGCCGCGCTCCGGGTGGCCCCACGCTGGGCAGCCTGGGCCTGGCCTGGGAACAGGCCCTGGGCCCGGCCACCGGCCATGTGGAGGCACTGGCCCAGGGCGGGGCCAAGCCCATCCTCAATCTGGGCCTGCGCGGCCCGCTGCTGCCGAACCTGCAGCTGGACGGCAGCCTGGGTCGGCAGGACCGCCAGACCCTCTACAGCCTGGGCCTGAAGCTGCAGTTCTGAGGCGGGCGGCGTCTTCAGCTGGTTTTCAGCCAGCGGGTCTGCAATGGCGGGACCGGCAGCCGCCGGCTCACCCACCACTTGCACACAAGGACCCCGTATGAAGACCCCGCGCCACTCCGCCCCCCTGCTGGCCCTTGGTTTCGGCCTGCTGACCCTGAGCCACGCCGCCCTGGCGGGCCCCAGCTGCCAGGTGCCGCCCGAGCGCTGGATGAAGGAGGCCGACTTCCGCAAGACCGTGGAGGCTCAGGGCTACCAGATCAAGACCCTCAAGGTCAGCAAGGGCCGCTGCTACGAGATCTATGGCCAGGACGCGGCCGGCCACAAGGTGGAGATCTACTTCGACCCCGCCACCGCCGCGGTGCTGGAGCGCAAGTGAGCGCGCGCGCCGAGCCGGTCTGGGACCGCTTTGTGCGCGTCTTCCACTGGAGCCTGGTGGCCTGCGTGGCCTTCAATCTGCTGGTGCAGGACGACGGCGAGCGCCTGCACCGCTGGTCGGGCTATCTGGCCAGCGGCCTGGTGCTGGCGCGCATCGTCTGGGGCTTCATCGGCAGCCGGCATGCGCGCTTTGCCGACTTCTTCCCCACGCCGGCGCGGCTGCGCGCCCATCTGCAGGCCCTGCGCGCCGGCCGGCCGGAGGCTCACGAGGGCCACAACCCGCTGGGCGCCCTGATGATGCTGGCCCTGCTGGCCCTGGTGCTGAGCCTGGGCCTCACCGGCTGGATGCAGGGGCTGGACGCCTTCTGGGGCGAGGAATGGCTGGAGGAGCTGCACGAGGGCCTGGCGGCCACGCTGCAGGGCCTGGTGCTGCTGCATGTGGGCGCGGCCCTGCTGATGAGCCATCTGGAGCGGACCGACCTGATCCGCGCCATGATCACCGGCTTCAAGCGGCGCCGCTGAGCGCCTGCTCCCCGCCCTCGGCCGGGCCCAGCTGCACCCGGTTGCGGCCCAGATGTTTGGCGCGGTAGAGCGCCGCATCGGCCCGGGCATAGAGCGCGTCGGCACTGAGCCCCGCCTGGGGCTCGGCCACCGCCACCCCGGCCGAGACGGTCAGGCAGAGTTCGCTGCCCCCCTCGCCGCAGCCGGGAATGCGCAAGGCCTCCACGGCCCGCCGCACCTGCTCGATCAGGCAGTGCGCACCGGGGCCGTCGGTGCCCGGCAGGATGATGCCGAACTCCTCCCCACCCACGCGGCCCAGCACGTCCGAGGCGCGCAGGCGCGAACGCACCTCGACAACGAAGGCGCGCAGCACCGCGTCACCCGCGCGATGCCCGTGCTGGTCATTGATCTGCTTGAAGTGGTCCAGGTCCAGCAGGGCGAAGGCCAGGGGCCGACCCTCGCGCCGGCCGCGCTCCAGGCTGTGGGCCAGCAAGGTGTCGGTGGTCATGCGGTTGAGGCAGCCGGTGAGGCCGTCCAGCGTGGCCATGGTCTCCATCTGCCGCGCCACCCGCTCCAGGCAGGCCAGCACAAAGCCGAAGCCCGAGCCCATCAGGCTCAGAAAGCCCACCAGAAAGGTCAGGCCCGGCACCAGGCCGGTCTGCACCAGGGCGGTATAGCCCTCGGGGCGCAACCAGGCATCCCCGGCGCGCAGCAACAAGGCCCCGGTGGCCAGGCCGAAGGTCAGGGCCACCATGCGCAGCGCCGGCTCGGCCTGCCAGCCCCGGCGCAGGGACAGCAGCAGGCTTGCGCCGGCAAAACCGGCCAGCAGCAGGGACATCAGGGCGGTGCGGGCCCCGGGCGTCCAGTCCAGCAGCAGGCTCAGCGCCAGCCACAGGCAGGACAAGCCCAGCGCTGCCCAGCTCCAGCGCGAGGCCAGGCGCTGGCGCAGATGCAGGGACAGGGCATGGTGGTAGAGCAGCAGGCCCAGGGCGATCAGGGCATTGCCGAAGAGCACCGAGACCCAGTAAGGCGCCCAGATGCGCGCCACCAGCAGGGCAAAGCCCAGCAGCATGGCCCAGCAACCCTGGGTCCACAGGCGCAGCGCGGGCTGCCGCAGCTCCTGGCGCTGGGTCGCGGCCAGCTGCAGGGTCAGCAGCAGAAAGCCCATGAGCAGGGCCAGCATCAGGGTCGGCACATGGATATGCACAGCGCGCTCCCTGGCGCCGCAAGCGCGGCGACCTTGCTGCGAGTGTACTCAGCGCAGGCGCTCGATCAGCGCCATCGCGGCGGCCGGCGCCCGCTCCTTGGCCCCGCTGATGAAGAACATGAACACATCTCGCGCCGCGCTGCCCTCGCGCAACTCCGGCTCCACCAGGGGCACGCCGGCCGGCGTACCGCCCGCGCGCCAGCAGCGCGCGCTGGCCGCCAGCGCGTCCAGCACCTCGGCCGTGCAGCCCTGCGGCAAGGCGCTCACGGTGCGCATGATGCGGCTGTAGATGAAGGAGCCGCTGGCATCGGCGATGGCCGGGTAGTCGTCCGACTCGGTGAACACGATGGTCGCGCCATGGCGCCGCGCCAGGGCAAGGAACTCGGCGCAGCGGAAACTCTCGTGCCGCACATCCAGCGCATGCCGCAGGGGCACGCCGGCCACCGCGGACGGCAGCAGCCGCAGAAAGGCCGCGAAATCCACCGGATCAAAACGCTTGCTCGGCGCGAACTGCCAGACGATAGGCCCCAGCTTCTCGCCCAGCTCGGCAATGCCGCTGTCCAGGAAGCGCTGCACGGATTCGCCGGCCTCGGCCAGCACGCGCCGGTTCGTCGCGAAGCGGTGGGCCTTGAGCGAGAACTTGAAGCCCTGCGGCGTGCTGTCCCGCCATTTGGCAAAGGTGGGCGGCTTGAAGCTGCTGTAGTAGGTGCCATTCACCTCGATGGCCGTGAGCTGGCGGCTGGCATATTCCAGCTCGCGCGCGGCCGGCAGGCCCGGCGGATAGAAGGTCTGGCGCCAGGGCTCGTAGTTCCAGCCGCCGATGCCCACATAGATGCCTTCGCTGCTCATGCGCTACCTCCCAGCAGATGTTCCAGACCTTGCAGGCCGCGCCGCGTGGGGCGCAGCGCGCGGCTGTCCAGCTCGGCCCGCAGCCAGCCCTGCCCCAGCAGGGCCTGCAGCCAGGCCGCCCCGAGCGCGCCCCCCAGATGCGGGCGCCGCTCGCTCCAGTCCATGCAGGCACAGGCCAGGCGGCGCCGCCGCGCGGCCCGGGCCGCTGCCACATCCACGCCCAGACGGCTCAGGGCCGCCTCGCCCGCGGGGGTGAGCCCATAGTCGCGGGGCGCCGCCGCGGGCGGCACGACGATCCAGCCGCGGCGCAGCGCATGGTCGTGCAGACGCACGCCCCAGTGGCCGGCCAGATGGTCGTAGCAGCGCCGCGCCTCGCGCAGGGGCTCGGGGGTGCTGGGCTCAAAGGCCGGCGCGGGCGCCGCACGCGCGGCCACCACCAGCAGCGCCTCCAGCGCGCTGCCCACCTCGCCGCCCGCCAGGCGGTAGTAGCGATGCCGGCCCTGGCTCTGGCACTGCAGCAGGCCCTGGCGCAGCAGGCGCGCGAGATGGCTGCTGGCCGTGGAGGCGGCCACATCGCCCACCGCCGCCAGCTCGGTGGCCGTGCGCGCATGACCATCCAGCAGGCAGCACAGCATGCGCGCACGCACCGGCTCGGCCATGCACTGGGCGATCTCGGACAGCGCCAGATCGGCGCGCGGCGGCGGGTCTTCGCTGGGGCGGGGCATGGGGGCATTGTGCGCCGCCACGGCCATGCATGTTTCGCTCGCCATCGAAGCATGGGCGGCCGCCCGCCGCCACCATTCGCTCATGCTGACACCCGCCAT
Source organism: Shinella sp. XGS7 (assembly GCF_020535565.1). Lineage (NCBI taxonomy): Bacteria > Pseudomonadati > Pseudomonadota > Alphaproteobacteria > Hyphomicrobiales > Rhizobiaceae > Shinella > Shinella sp. XGS7. Next base: position 263,152 of record NZ_CP084758.1, read on the forward strand.
TCCTCTGAACCTGCTCACGGCCGCCCAGGCCGCCGAGCCCTGGGCCTTCTACACCGAGCGCCTGCAGCGCCCGGGCCTGCATCACGATCCCGCGCTAGGCCTCTGGTGGGCCGGTGAGGCGCAGACCGTGCGCCGCTGGCTCGGTGATCCCCGGCTGGGCGTGCGCCCGCCGGACGCGATCATCCCGCCCGCGCTGCAGCCCCGACGCTTTGGCACGCTCTTCGGCCAATGGCTGCGCATGCGTGACGACGCCGGCCACGCGGCTGAGAAGCAGCGCCTGCACCAGGCCCTGGCCGCCTGGCCCGCCGCAGACATCCTCGACGCAGCCTCGCGCTGCTGCGCCATCGCCGCGCGGGCCGGCCTGTCGCACTGGCAATGGGCCAGCCTGCCCTGCACGGTGGCGGCGCTGCTGGGCCGGCCCATGCACAGCCTGGCCTTGCAGCAGGCGCTGCTGGCTCAGCTGGACAGCTTTGCGCAAGCCTTGAAGCCCGCGGCCGACCTGGCGACCCTGCTCGCGGCCGATGCCGCCTGCCAGACCCTGGGCGAGCGGCTGGCGCCACAGCAGATCGCCCTGCTGTGGCAGGCCTACGAGGCCGGCGCCGCCCTGCTGGGCCAGGCCTGGCTGGATGAGCGCCTGCCCGAGGCCCTGGTCCGGACGGGACCGCTGCGGGCGCCCGTGCACCACACCCGGCGCTGGACGCGCGAGGCCCTGGTCCATGAGGGCCAGGTCTTGCCCGCGGGCAGCCCGGTGATCCTGCTGCTGCTGGCCGAGCCCGAGCTGGCCTGGGGCCATGGCGCTCACCGCTGCCCGGGGCGCGATCTGGCCCTGGCCATCGCGGCGCAGGCACTGCGCCATGCGCCCATGGCCCCCGGCCCCGATATCGCGCCGCACGGCGGCCTGCGCCACTGGCCGCTGCCCAACGCCCGGATCCCTCTTCTATGAAAGCGATGATGAACCCGAGAAGCCGACGCATCCACCCGTCCGTCCTGTACTTCGGCCAGCCGGTCGCCCTGCTGAGCACGCTCAATGCCGATGGCAGCAGCAATCTCTCGCCGATCTCTTCCTGCTGGTCGCTGGGCCGCCGCCTGGTGCTGGGCCTGGGCCTTGATGGCCAGGCCTGGGCCAATCTGCAGCGCGATCCTGGCCTGGTGCTGAACCTGCCGGAAGCCGCGCAATGGCCGGCTGTCGAGCGTCTGGGCCGGCTCACCGGCCTGGCCGAGGTGCCGGCCTACAAAGCGGCCATGGGCTACCGGCATTGCGCCGACAAGTTCGCCGCCGCCGGCCTGCAGCCCGTGGCCAGCGAGCAGGTGCGTCCGGCGCGGGTGCACGAATGCCCGGCCCAGCTGGAGGCGCGCGCCTTGCTGCCCCAGGGCGACCTGCTCGAGCCGACCCTGCGGCAGGCCCGCGAGCGCGGCTTCCTGATCCTCGAGGCCGAGGTGCTGCAGGTCCATGCCCACGAGCGCATCTGCCTGCCCGGCAGCGAGCACATCGACACCCGCGCCTGGCAGCCCCTGCTCTATGTGTTCCGCCATTACTGCGGCACCAGCGCACCGCTGGGCGCCAATTTCCGCGCCGAAACCACTCTGCCCGAGAAGGCCTGCACCCCATGATCGCCGTCATCTTCGAAGTGCTGCCCGCGCCCGCGGGCCGCCAGCGCTACCTGGACCTGGCCGCCAAGCTCAAGCCGCTGCTGGAGCGCGTGGACGGCTTCATCAGCATCGAGCGCTTCCAGAGCCTGAGCGATCCGGGCAAGCTGCTCTCGCTGTCCTTCTGGCGCGATGAGGCCGCCGTGCAGCGCTGGCGGCAGCTTGAAGCGCACCGCGCGGCCCAGGCCGAAGGCCGTGCCGGCGTGTTTGCCGACTACCGCCTGCGCGTGGCCACGGTGGAGCGCGACTATGGCCTGCACCCGCGCGAACAGGCCCCCCCGGACAGCCGCCGCCACCATGGCGAGCGCCCGGCTTGAGGTATGGTCACTCCCTCATAAGAAAGGGAGGACTGGATCATGGATACCCACGCCCGCTCGCGGCAAAAAAGCCACTGGCGCCGAACGCTGGCCGCAGCCGCAGCCGTCTTGTTGAGCCCCCTGGCCCAGGCGAGCGAGCCGCCGCTGCCGCCGCCCCCGGCTGCCCAGGACGCACCCTATCTCGGCCCGCTGCGCCTGCAGGTGGACGCCACCGATCTGGACCGCCGCGTCTTCCAGGTGCGCCAGCAGCTGCCGGTGCGGCCGGGCCCGCTGACGCTCTACTTCCCGCAGTACCTGCCGGGCACGCACGGGCCCTACGGCGCCATCGAGCGCCTGGCCGGGGTGCAGATCCGCGCCGGTGCACGCGAGATCCCCTGGCTGCGCGATGCGGCCGATCCCTATGCCCTGCGCCTGGAGGTGCCCCCGGGCGTGGACGAGCTGCAGCTGCAGTTCCAGTTCCTCACGCCCACCACCCGCGAGGGCGGGCGCCAGCTCATCACGCGCGAGATGCTGAACCTGCAGTGGAACAGCGTGCTGCTCTACCCCGCCGGCCACCACGCCAGCGCCCTGCAGGTGCAGGCCAGCGTGCGCCTGCCCGCGGGCTGGCAGCAGGCCAGCGCGCTGCGCGTGGCCCAGCAGCGCCGTGAGGGCGAGACCGAGCTGCTGGAGTTCCAACGCGTGAGCCTGGAGACCCTGGTGGACTCACCCCTGTTTGCCGGCGCCCATCTGCGCCGCGTGCCCCTGGAGGCGCCGGGCAGCGCGCGGCCCGTGGTGCTGAACATCGTGGCCGACACGCCCGAGCTGCTGCGCGAGATCAGCGAGGAGCAGCTGCAGGCCCACCGCCGCCGGGTGGAGCAGGCCGACCGGCTCTTCGGCGCGCGCCACTTCGCCAAGTACGACTTCCTGCTGGCGCTCTCGGACCAGCTGGGCGGCATCGGCCTGGAGCATCACGAGAGCAGCGAGAACGGCGTGAAGCCCGGCTACTTCCGCGACTGGGCCAAGCGCGCCGGTTCGCGCGAGCTGCTGCCGCACGAGTACGTCCACTCCTGGAACGGCAAGTTCCGCCGCCCGCTGGACCTCTGGACCCCGCACTACAACCTGCCCATGCGCAACAGCCTGCTCTGGCTCTACGAGGGCCAGACCCAGTACTGGGGCAAGCTGCTGGCGGCGCGCAGCGGCCTGGTGAGCGCCGAGCAGGCGCGCGAGGGCCTGGCCCAGATGGCGGCCACCGCGGCCCACCGCGCCGGCCGCGTCTGGCGCTCGCTGCAGGACACCACGGTGGAGCCCAGCAGCGGGCGCCGCGGCGCCATGCCCGACTGGCGCAACTGGCAGCGCGGCGCCGACTACTACGACGAGGCCGCCCTGGTCTGGCTGGATGCCGACACCCTGATCCGCGAGAAGAGCGGCGGCCAGCGCAGCCTGGACGATTTCGCCCGCACCTTCTTCGGCCTGGAGGACGGCCGCGTCCAGCCCCTCACCTACCGCTTCGATGATGTGGTGGACGCGCTCGAGCGCATCCAGCCGCACGACTGGCGCCGCTTTCTGCGCGAGCGCCTGGACCGGCATGAGCCCCAGGCCCCGCTGGACGGGCTGGAGCGCGCCGGCTGGCGCCTGAGCTGGGCCGAAACCGAGAGCCCCCTCGCCCACAACAGCGACTCGGAATGGCGCAGTGACGACTTTGCCTACTCCCTGGGCCTCTACCTCAAGCGCGACGGCCAGGTGGACAGCGTGCTCTGGGACAGCCCGGCCTGGAGCGCCGGCCTGAGCCGCGCGGTGCAGCTGGTGGCGGTGAACGGCCTGGCCTACAAGGCCGAGCGCCTGGCCACGGCCATCTCGGCCAACAAGGGCGGCCAGGCGCCCATCGCCCTGCTGCTCAAGGAGGGCGAGCGCTACCGCAGCATCACGCTGGACTACCGCGGCGGCCTGCGCTATCCGCGGCTCACGCGCATCGAGGACAGGCCCGAGCGCCTGGACGCGCAGCTGCTGGCGCCGCGGCGCTGAGGCGCCGTCACGGGGCTGGCGTAGAGTCGGCCTCTTCCCCGCATTGAACACGGCACCGCACCGCCATGAAGACATCTGCCCGCACCCGGACCCTGACCACCCTCGCCGCCTTCGTCGGCGGCCTGAGCCTGCTGGGCGCCTGCGTGCAGGCCGAGCCGGTGGGCGAGGTGGACACGGTGTTCAAGTTCATAGGCCCCGACCACAAGATCGTGGTCGATGCCTATGACGACCCCAAGGTGCAGGGCGTGACCTGCTTTGTCTCGCGCGCCAAGACCGGCGGCATCAAGGGCGCCCTGGGCCTGGCCGAGGACAAGAGCGAGGCCTCCATCGCCTGCCGCCAGGTGGGGGCCATCGTGATCGACAAGGCCCTGCCCAGGCAGGAAGAGGTGTTCAGCGAGCGCATCTCCCTGGTCTTCAAGCGCCTGCGCATCGTGCGCATGGTCGATGCCAAGCGCAACACCCTGGTCTACCTGACCTACTCAGACCGCCTGATCGAGGGCTCGCCGCAGAACAGCGTGACCGCGGTGCCGGTGGACCGGGCCACGCCCATTCCGCTGCGCTGAGCGCTGAGCAGAGGCCGGCCCGCATGGGCCTTGTCTAAAGGGTTTCCAAAGAGCCCTGCGCTACATTGCCGCCATGAGGATCTGTTTGCTCGAGGACGATCTGGCGCTGGGGCGGGCGCTGCAGGCCGCGCTGCAGGAATCCGGTCACGAGGTGCTGTGGGTGAGGCTGGCGGCCGATGCCCGGCACTGGGTGCGCGATGAACCCTTCGACGCCCTGGTGCTGGACCTGGGCCTGCCCGATGGTGATGGCCTGGACCTGCTGCGGCGCCTGCGCGCCGAGGGCGACCAGCTCCCCATCCTGGTGATCACCGCGCGCGACGGCGTGGAAGACAGGCTCAGCGGCCTGGACCTGGGCGCCGACGACTACCTGGTCAAGCCCTTTGTGATTCCCGAGCTGCTGGCGCGGCTGCGCGCCGTGACGCGCCGCATGGGCCGCCTGGGCGAGGGCGAGGCCAGCAAGCGCTGGACCTTCCAGGACCTGGTGATGGACGAGGGCCGCATGGCGCTGACCCGTTCCGGCGAGACCGTGAATCTCTCGCGCACCGAATTCCTGCTGCTGCAGATCCTGATGCGCCACCCGGAGCGCGTGCTCACCCGGCGCGAACTGGAGTCACGCGTGCTGCCGCACAGCGAGGGCGCAGCCCTGGACGTGCACATCTCGAATCTGCGCCGCAAGCTGGGCGAGGGCTATGTGCGCACCGTGCGCGGCATCGGCTTCGTGATGGACGCCAGCGGCGCATGAGCCCGGGGCATCCGAGGGCGGCCCGCAGCCTGCTGGGCCGCATGCTCAAGGGCTTCGCGGCCCTGCTGCTGCTGGCCTGGAGCCTGCTGATCGCGCGCGAGGTCTACGACGTCAAGCTGGCCCAGCAGCGCTATGCCCGGGCCGAGAACGAACAGCTGGCCCGCGGCCTGCTGCTGCTGCTGGATGCGCTCAAGGACCAGCCCCCCGCACGCCTGGCCCAGGCCCTGGCCGACCAGGAGCAGCTGCGCCAGGACTACTGGCGGGCCAAGGGCTATGAGGCGCCCTGGTCCCTGATGCAGATCTGGCTGGACGGCCGCCCGCTGCAGACCGCCCCACCCGAGGCGCCCGACGCGCGGGAGTGGAACCAGGTCCGGCTCGCCAGCGCCGATGGCCGGCTCACGATACGGCGCTGGCAGGAGGTGCCGGGCTACTGGCACTTCAGCAATACCGGTCTGGCCTACTACACCCGCCCCCTGCTGCTGTGCCTGCCCCTGCTGCTGCTGCCGGCCTGGCTGGTGCTGCGCCGCGGCCTGCGGCCGCTGCGCCAGATCGGTCAACAGATCGAGGGCCGCGACGCCCGTGATCTGCGTCCCCTGCCCGACACGCCCTATCGCGAGCTCGCGCCCGTGGTGGAGGCCGTGAACCGCCTGATGGCCCGGCTCTCGCAGCGCCTGGGCCGCGAGCGCGAGTTCCTGGTGGACGCGGCCCATGAGCTCAAGACTCCCCTGGCCGTGATCGAGGCCAATGCCGACCGCCTGCTGCGCGCCGCGCCCCAGGCGGCGGCCGCCAGCGCCCGCGAGGGCCTGCACGAGGGCGTGCAGCGCATCGCCCACACCGTGCACCAGCTGCTGTCCCTGATGCGCTCGGACGCCGAATCCGCCACCCATGGCGAGGATCAGAGCCGGCGCGATCTGGCCGCCCTGCTGGGCGATCGCCTGGCCCTGCTGGCGCCGCTGGCGCACCGCCGCGGCATCGAGCTGGAGCTGCAGGCACCGGACCAGGCCTGGCTGCCCTTGGCCCGCGAGGGCATGGCCACCCTGCTGGACAACCTGATCGACAACGCCATCAAGTACGCCGCCAGCCAGGTCCTGGTGCGGCTGGAAGGCAGCGAGACCGTGGGCTGGCGCCTGGTGGTCAGCGATGACGGCCCGGGCATCCCGCCCGAGCTGCACGCCAAGGTCTTCGAGCGCTTCTACCGCCAGCCCGGTCAGGACCAGCCCGGCAGCGGCCTGGGCCTGGCCATCGTGGAACAGGTGGCGCTGCGCCATCAGGCCCGCATCCGCCTGGGCCCCGGCCTGCGGGGTCAAGGCCTGGCCCTCAGCCTGAGTTTTGCGCCGGCCGCGGGCCGCTCATCAGCTCAGCTCCAACACCAGGCCGTCCCGGTTGGCGAGCCGCAGGCTCTGGCTTAGCACCAGGGCCTGGCCCTGAGACCCATAGCTCTGGCGCTGCACCAGCAGCAGGGCCTCGCCCGGCGGCAGCCCGAGCAGGCGCGCCTGCTCGGGCGTGGCATTGCAGGCCTGCAGACGCTGCAGCTCGCGGCTGGGGCTCAGGCCGCGGCCCTGCAGCCAGGCCTCGAAGCAGCCCTCGAAGTCCTGCGGGCGCGGCAGATGCGCGAGTGCCAGGCAGCGGCTCTCCAGCGCCAGCCAGCCCTCGGCTGCGCTGTGCTCGCGCCACTGCAGGCGCGCCACCCGCGCCTGGGGCGACAGGCCCAGGGCGAAGAGCTCCTCCGGGCTGGCCGGCGCCACTTCGCGCGCCAGCCAATGCCGCTCGGGGGCCAGAGCGCCGGTCGGCAGGGCCAGGCGCGTGGACGGCGGCGGCGGAGCAAACTCCGGCGGCGGGGTCTGCCGCAGATAGGTGCCCGAGCCCCGGCGCCGCTCCAGCATGCCGCGCTGGCACAGCAGATCGAGGGCACGCCGCGCGGTATTGCGCGAGACCGCCAGACGCCGCGAGAGCTTGCGCTCCGAGGGCAGGCCCGTGGGCCAGCGGCCCTGCCGGACCTCGTCCAGCAGCTGCTGCATCAGGCGCAGATAGAGCGGGGCCTCGACGGCCACGCCGCCATGAACTTCAAGACGGTACGACATGGTGGGCCCACTGTCGCAAAGCTCGGTTCAGCGTCGTTCAAGATTCGATAAAGACTGGCTTAAGACCCAGAAGACCCAGCGGGCGCAAAGACCAGGGCCGCCGGGCTGCCCACCGCAGCGTACTGCTCGGCAAAGCGCAGCCGGCCCTCAGCCTCACGGGCGAAGACCGCCAGATGGTCGCTGCGCTCATTGCAGACGATGAGCCAGCGGCCGCTGGGGTCCAGGCCCAGACTGCGCGGGTAGGACCCGCGCGTCCACTCCAGGCTCGCCAGCTGCGGCCGACCGTCCGCGTCGAGCGCGAAGCAGGCGATGCTGTCGTGCAGGCGGTTCAGGGCGTAGAGCCAGCGTCCATCGGGCGCAAGCAGCAGGCCCGACGCAAAGCTGGTGCCGCGAAACCCCGCCGGCAGGCTGCTGATCTCTCCCTGGGGCGTGAGGCGGCCGGACTCGGTCTCGAAGCCGTACCAGGCCAGGGTGGAGGCCTCCTCGTTGAGCACATAGACCCGGTCGCCGCGCTGCGGATGCAGGGCCAGATGGCGCGGCCCGGCGCCGGGCGAGCTGGGCGTGCTCTGCACGGCCCCCAGGCGGCCGCTGGCGGCATCGAAACGCCAGACCAGGATCTGGTCCAGGCCCAGCTCGCAGGCCAGCACATGGCGGCCATCGGACGTGGCCTGGGCCATGTGCAGATGCGCGGCCTCATGCCCGCTGATGGCATGGCTGCCGGGCGGCGCCTTGGCCGCCACGCGGGCGCCGTAGGGCGTGCGCGCGGGCGCGGCCGCCTGCTGCTGGGGCGCGAGCGCGCGGCCTTCTGCGTCCAGGGGCAGCACGGCCAGGGTGGCGCCGCCGTAGTGCGAGACCAGCAGATGCCGGCCGCTGGGGTGCAGGCTCAGGTGCACGGGGCCGGCGGCGCCGCTGGCCACCGAACCCAGCAGGCGCAGGGCACCATCCGGGGCCCGGGCATAGCTGCTCACCGTGCCGGCGCCCTCGTCGGCGCTGTAGAGCCGCAGCCCATCGGCGCTCAGGGCCAGCCAGCTGGGGCTGCCGGCATGCGGTGTCAGGTCTTGCTCCTGCAGGGCGCCGCTGGTGGCATCGAGCGCAAAGCGGTAGATGCCACGGCCCTTGGGCGCGTAGCTGCCGACATAGACCGTGGTGGCGGAACCGGGAGCGGCGGCGGCGAGAGAGCGCATGGGCAGGGCGGCGGCAAGAGTCAGCAGGGCATGGCGACGGTGCATGGCGGCGGCGATTGTGTCAAAGCTGGCGTTTCGGATCCTTTCACAGGCTCCTAGCCCAGGCGCAGGCCGGTGCTGGGATCGAAGAGCGAGGGCTCGTGCGGCAGCAGGTCCAGCCACAGCGCATCACCCGCCCTGACGGGGCAGCTGGGCTGCACGCGGCAGTTCAGGCGCTGGCCGTCCAGCGAGGCCACCACATAGGTGTCGGCCCCGGTGGGCTCGACCAGTTCCACCGGCGCCCGAAAGCGCAGGCCGCCCTCGGGCGGCGCCTCGCCGCGGGCATTGACGATGTGCTCGGGCCGCAGGCCCAGCAGCACCTCGCGCCCGGCCCAGGCGGCCAGACGGCTATTGGACAGGGGCAGGTGCAGGCGCGAGCCCTCCTGGGCCAGGCGCAGGCCCGGGCGCCCCTCCTCCAGCACGATGCGCGCGCGCAGGAGGTTCATGGCGGGCGAGCCGATGAAGCCGGCGACGAACAGGTTGTCCGGCTTGTTGTAGAGATCGAGCGGCGAGCCGACCTGCTCGATATTGCCGGCATTCAGCACCACGATCTTGTCGGCCAGGGTCATGGCCTCCACCTGGTCGTGGGTGACATAGACCGCCGTCGTCTTGAGGCGCTGGTGCAGGCGCTTGATCTCCGCGCGCATCTCCACGCGCAGCTTCGCATCGAGGTTGGACAGCGGCTCGTCGAAGAGAAAGACCTTCGGATTGCGCACCAGCGCCCGGCCGATGGCGACGCGCTGGCGCTGGCCGCCCGAGAGCTGGCCGGGTTTGCGCTCCAGAAGGTTTTCGATCTGCAGCAGCCGCGCCGTCTCCACCACCGCCCGGTCGCGCTCTGCCTTGCCGACCTTGCGCATTTCCAGGCCGAAGCCGATGTTCCGGTGGACCGTCAGGTTGGGATAGAGCGCATAGGACTGGAACACCATGGCGATGTCGCGATCCTTCGGAGCAAGGTCGTTGACGCGGCGCCGTCGATGCGGATTTCGCCCGACGTGACGCCCTCCAGGCCGGCGATCATCCGCAGCAGGGTGGACTTGCCGCAGCCGGAAGGGCCGACCAGGATCAGGAATTCGCCCTCGGCGATCTCCAGCTCCACATTCTTGAGCACCGCCAGCGAGCCGAAGCCCTTGCTGAGGTTCTTGATTGAAAGCCCCGTCATACCGTCTTTTGTGCCGTCCTGGCTTTCCTGTGATTCAGATCGAGCGGAGTCCATGGATCCGGCTTCGCCGGGCCATAGGACTCGCCCCCTTGAGGGGGCGCGCGCAGCGCGTAGGGGGTGGTTCATCCCTCATCCCTTGACCGCGCCGGCCACCAGGCCGCGCGTGAAATGTTTGCCGGCGATCAGGTAGACCGCCAGGGTGGGCACGGCCGCCAGCAGGGCCGCGGCCATTTCCACGTTGTAGTCGCGCACCCCGCCCTCGCCGGTGGCGCCCAGCTGGGCCAGGGCGGCGGTGATGGGCCGGCTCTCGGCCTCGGTGAAGACCAGGCCGAAGAGGTATTCGTTCCAGATCGTCGTGAACTGCAGGATCACCACCACCACGAAGACCGGCTTGGACAGGGGCAGCACGATGCGCAGGAACAGGGCCCAGAAGCCGGCGCAATCCATGCGCGCAGCGCGCAGCAGCTCGTCCGGGAAGCCCAGGTAGTGGTTGCGGAAGAACAGGGCCAGGGGCAGGCTGTAGATCACATGGATGGCGATCAACACGCCCAGCGACTTGGACAGGCCCAGCTTCGCCAGGCTGATGGCCAGGGGCAGCAGATAGACCTTGATGGGCAGGAAGAGCGCCACCAGCAGGCCGATGAAGACCCACTCGCTGCCGCGAAAGCGCAGCTTGCACAGGATGAAGCCGTTGAGCGCGGCCAGCAGGCTGGACAGGGTCACCACCGGCACGGCCAGCAAGAGGCTGTTGAGGAAGCTGCCGCCCAGCGCGTCCCAGGCGGCGCGCCAGGCCGAGAGCTCCGGCGCACGCGGCCAGGCCAGGAAGGCGCCCTCGCGCAGCTCGGCCGCGCTCTTGAGCGAGTTCATCAGCATGAAGCCCAGCGGCAGCGCGAAGTAGAGCGCGAACAGCACCAGCAGGGCGTAGATGAGGGTGCGGCGCAGCATCATGCGGCGGCTCCGCGGCGCGCCCGCGCATAGGCATAGGGCAGGGCAATCGAGAGCACCATCATCAGCATCACCATGGCGCTGGCCGCGCCCAGGCCCAGGCGGCTGCGCTCGAAGGCCATCTGGAACATATAGAGCGCCGGCAGCTCGCTGGCCTGGCCCGGGCCGCCATCGGTGAGAGCCACCACCAGATCAAAGCTCTTGATGGCCGCCGGCAGCAGCACCAGCAGGGCCGAGAACAGGCTGGGGCCCAGCGTGGGCAGCACGATGCGGCGGTAGAGCGTGAAGCCGCCGGCCCCGTCCAGGCGCGCGGCCTGCAGCACCGCGTCGTCCACCGCGCGCAGGCCGGCCAGAAAGACCGCCATCACAAAGCCCGTGATCTGCCAGACCGCGGCGATCACCAGGGCGTAGAGCGCCATCTCCTCGTCGGCCAGCCAGTCCAGCCGGAAGCCGGCGAAGCCCAGCTGCCGCAGGCCCTGGGCCAGGCCCAGCTCGGGGTCCAGCAGCCAGCGCCAGACCGTGCCGGTGACGATCAGGGACAGGGCCATGGGGTGCAGATAGATCAGGCGCAGCCCGCCCTCGCCGCGTATCTTCTGGTCCAGCAGGATGGCCAGGCCCAGGCCCAGGGCCAGGGGGATGGCAATGAAGAGGCCGGCGAAGCGCGCCAGATTGGCCAGGGCCTGCAGCCAGCGCTCGTCGGCGAAGAGGCGCTGGTACTGCAGCAGGCCCACGAACTCGTCGCTGGGCAGCAGGCTGGAGCGGGTGAGCGAGAGCCAGCCGGTCCAGAGCATGAAGCCATAGAAGAAGACCAGGCCCAGGGCCAGGGAGGGCAGGAGCAGCAGCTCCGGCCGGTTGCGGTAGCGCTGCAGCGCCTTGGTGCTAGCCATCGTCATCCATCAATCCATCACCCGGGCCGCCTTGAGCAGGCGGGCCTGGGCCTGCTCGGCCGTCATCTTGTCGCTGGCCCAGAAGGCCGAGACCACATCGCGGATCGCGCCGTAGCTGGCCTCGGGCAGCTGGGCGCTCAGGGCCAGCACACGACGGCCGCTGCGGAAGTCGGCGAAGGACTGGCGCGCGCAGGCGTTGAAGCCATCCAGCTCCGCGTCGCGGCGCACCGGGATGCCGCCCTTGAGGCGTGCGAAGCGGGTGGAGGCCTCGCGCTGCATCAGGGCCGCGGCCAGGCGGCGCTGTTCATCGGCCTGACGGGCATTGAGGGGCTGGAAGAAGAGGATGCGGTCGAACTCGAAGTAGTGCAGGCCCGCCGCGCCCTCGCCGCCATGGCCGGGGGCCGGGCTGCAGTCGAAGTCGCGCCCGGCCACCAGGCCGGCCTTCTGGAACTCGCCATTGGCCCAGTCGCCGGTGAACTGCATGGCCGCGCGGCCCTGGATCAGCAGGGCCGTGGCCACCGACCAGTCGCGCCCCACCTGGCCGGCATCGGTGTAGCGCTTGACGCGCTTGAAGTCGCGCAGCATGGCCAGCATCTGCGGCCCCGCCAGCAGGCTCGCGTCGCGCTGCACCAGGGCGCGCTGGAAGAAGTCCGCCCCGCCCTGCCCCAGCACCACATTGGCGAACACGCTGAGCTTCTGGCCCGGCGAACCGCCGATGGCCAGGGGCAGCACGCCCGCGGCCTGCAGCGTGTCGGCCACGGCAAAGAACTCCGGCCAGCTGCGCGGCACGGCCAGGCCATGGCGCTGCAGCAGGGCGCGGTTGCTCCACAGGCTGTTGAGCCGGTGCACATTGATGGGCACGGCCGCCACCTTGCCGCGGAACTTGAGCTCCTCGGCGATCTCGGGCGGCAAGACCTGGCCCCAGTGCTGGGCTTCGGCCACCGGATTCAGATCGGCCAGGGGCACGACCTCGCCCCAGACCGAGACGGCCTTGTCCAGCTGGGCCAGGGCGGGCGGATTGCCCGAGAGGAAGCGGGTCTTGAGCAGGGTGTTGGCATTGCCGGCGCCGGCCACCGGCGACTCGCGCCAGTGCACGCCGGCGGCCAGGGCGCTGCGGCGCAGCTCGGCCAGGGTCTGGGCCTCGCTGCCGGCCGTCCACCAGTGCAGAAAGTCCAGGGCCTGGGCCGCGGCCAGCGTGGGCAGCAGCAGCAGCAGCAACGGCAGCAAGAGACGCGACTTCTTCATGCCCGGGCCTCCAGCAGGGCTTGCAGGGCCGGCGCCAGGGCCAGCACCAGCTCGTCCACCATGGGGCTGGCGGCGTCCAGCAGGACCCGGGCGGCGGCGGCATCGGGCCTGCCGCCGGGCTCCAGCAGGTCCAGGCCCAGGGCGCACAGGCCCGGCAGCTGCTGCGCCAGGGGCAGCAGGGCGCGCAGACGGGGCTGGCGCTGCAGCAGGGCCAGCAGGGCCGCCTGGTCCTGCTGGCATTGGCGCAGCAGGGCCTGCCAGCGCGGCCACTCGACGCGCGCCGCCTGCGCCAGGCGCTGCATAGCGCGGTTCTCGGCCGGCAGCACATCGGCCAGACGGTCCAGGGGCTCGTCCAGGTGGTAGCGGCCGGCGGCCTTCTTGCTGTGCTGGCGGGCGTAGTACTGGCCCGGCTCCAGCAGGGCGGCAAAGCGCTGCAGCAGGGCCAGGCCGGCCTCGTCTTCGTCGGAGACCAGGCGGCGCAGGCCCTCCAGGTGCTGGGCCTCGTGGCGCAGGCCCAGGGCCTGCACCGACCAGGCCGAGACATGGTCGAGGCGGCGGTAGAACTCGTCCTCGTCACCCGCCACCTCGGCCGGAGACCAGAAGCGCTCGGCCACGGCGAAGAGCCGCGGCCACAGGCGCAGATCCAGCTGTTCCGGCCCCACCAGCTCGGCCCACAGTGCGGCCTCGCCGCCCTGCACCCGGGCCGCGCTCTCCGCGTCCCAGGCCGGGGCCGGCTCGGGCAGGTGCAGGCCCTCTTCGCCCAGGGCCGCGGCGCGCAGGGCATAGCGCACATTGGCGATGCGCCAGTACCCCGTCCCATCGGCGTCCAGACGCAGCTGGCACGGCCCCATCCAGCTGTCCAGGGCCAGGTGCAAGGTACCCCCTGCCCCGATCTGCACGCGGCCAGCCTGCGGCGAATGCTGCTCGAAGGCCAGCACGGCCGCGCCCCCTCCCAGAGCAGCAGGCGGGCGCGCAGCGTCATCACCGGCAGCGCGATCTCCAGCTGCCAGCCGCGGCTGGGACGGCCGACCGGCAGGGCCGCGGGGTCGGCCACGATGGGGCGGCGCCAGTGGAAGGCGCTGGGCTGGGGCTGGTCCAGATAGAAGCCGGCCGAGAGCAGCACCGGGTGGCCGCGCCGGGCCAGGCGCTGCAGAGGGTCGGGCCCGCGCCAGGACTGGAGCATCAGGTCCTGCGCGGCCACGCCGGGCAGGGGCGATTCGCCCAGCTCGTCCCAGCCCAGCATGCGCTTGCCGTGGCGGGCCAGGATGGCGGCCAGGCGGGCGTGGAACTCGGCCTGGGTGGCGCGCGGCTCCAGGCCCAGGGCCAGCCAATGCTCGGGATCCAGCTCGTCGCCGCCGATGTGCAGGCAGGGATCCGGGAAGACCTCGGCCCACTCGGCCACGATGGCCTCCAGGAACTCGTAGACGGCGGGCTGGCGCGGGTCCAGGCAGGGCTTGAAAACGCCGAAGCCGCGCTCAGGCCGGTAAGCGCCCTGATGCGGGCCGGGCTGGCAGAAGAGCGCGGGATAGGCCGCGGCCAGGGCCGTGGTGTGGCCGGGCACGTCCAGCTCGGGCACGACGCGGATGCCGCGCTCGGCGGCAAAGCTCACCAGCTCGCACGCCTGCTCGGGGCTGTAGAACAAGCCATCCGGCACGGCATGGCTTTGCAGGCGCGGGTAGCGGGCCGAGGCCAGGCGCCAGGCCTGATCGTCGGTCAGATGCCAGTGCAGCACATTGAGCTTGGCGGCGGCCATGCCCTCGAGCTGGCGCTTGAGATCGTCCAGCGGCAGAAAGCGGCGCGCGCAGTCCAGCAGCAGGCCGCGCCAGGCAAAGCGCGGTGCATCATCGATGCGCAGGGCCGGCAGGCCCTGGCCGGCGGGCGCCAGATCGCGCAGCTGGCGCAGGGTCTCCAGGCCGCGCAGGGCGCCGAACACGCCGTGGGCGCGCAGCTCCGCCCGGCCACGCGCATCGATGTGCAGGCGGTAGCCCTCGTTCATCTGCGGCCCGGGCGGTGCGCCGGTGTCGGCCTGGTCCAGGCTCAGCACCAGGGGCAGATCGGCCAGGCCCAGGCGCCGGATGGCGGCCTGCAGGCGCGGCCCCGGCGCCTGCGGCGCCGTGACCAGGCCCGCCGCAGCCGGCATCGCGCCGGCCTGCACACGGCGCGGCCAGGGCATCAGGGCCGGGCGGCCCCGGATTTCGTCAGTCCCGCCGAATGCCTCCCTGCGGGCAGCCACCATCGTCGATTCCATACTTCTTGCGCAGCCCGGGCGCGCGGACCGGAGGCGGATCCGCGCGCCAGGCTGCCCCTCCTCATCAGATCAGTAGCTGTAGCGCAGCGAGGCCATGTAGCGGCGACCGGTCTTGTAGATGCCCCGGGTCAGCTTCTCGGTATTGGCCACGCCCGGCACCTCGGCATAGGAGCGGTACTCGCTGTCCAGCAGATTCATGCCATCCAGGCCCAGGGTCAGCTGGTCGGTGAGCTTGATATTGATGCTGGCATCCAGGGAGTCGTAGTCGTCCGTGACCAGGAAGTTGCCGCGATCCGCCTGGGTGTAGTACTTGGAACGCCAGGAGTAGGTGGCGCGTGCGCTCCAGCGATCGGTCTCGTAGAAGGGGCTGAAGGTCACCTGGTGCTTGGAGTTGAAGGGCAGGCGGGCGCCCGTCGCGGCCTTGGCATCGGCATAGGTGTAGTTGGTCAGCACGCCCAGTCCGTTGCCCAGGCTGGTCTGGAAGGCCAGGGACAGGCCCTTGATCTTGGCCGTGCCGGCATTGCTGGGACGCGAGATGTCGTACTCGGTGACCTTCTGCTGGTTCTGGTTGTAGTGGCTTTCCTTCTGCGTGGTGACCAGGATGTAGTTGTCGATCTTCTTGTGGAAGAGCGTGCCGGCCAGGATGGAGTTGGGCGCGAAGTACCACTCGGCCGAGAAGTCCAGATTGGTGGCCTTGTAGGGATTGAGATTGGGATTGCCGCCGCCGCCGGTGAGGGTGGCGTCGCCGATCCACAGATAGCTGGACATGTCGCCGTAGTTGGGGCGGGACATGACCTTGGCCGCCGAGCCGCGCAGCACCACGTTGTCGGTCAGGTCGTACACCAGGTTCAGGTTGGGCAGGGTGTTGGTGTACTTCTTCTTGACGCTGGTGGGGCCGTACTTGTCCGCCGGGCAGGGGCTGACATTGACCGTGCAGGCCCAGCCGATGCTGTCGGACTCGGTCTGCACCAGGCGCAGGCCCACATTGCCGCGCAGGCGGTCATGGCTGAAATCAGCCTGCACATAGCCAGCGTTGACGTTCTCCTTCACCGTCCAGGTATTGGCGGCATAGGAGGGATCGCTGAAGGTGCTGGGCACCGGCTGCTTCTGCCAGGGGGCCAGCCACTTGCCGCTGTTGATGTAGTCGGCCAGGGCCCAGCCATCGATCATGAAGCGCTTGTTGAGATCGCCCACATCGCCGAAGCCATTGAGGTAGTTGCCCGGCACCGACTGCGGACTGAACTGGCTGGCGCTCAGATCGCCATAGCCCTTGATCGAGGCCAGGGAGACGCCCGACATGGTCTGCGAGGTCTCGTGCTCGCGGCGCTTGAGGCCGAAGCGCAGCTGCGTGAGCGGCGATTCCTTGAACTTCAGGCCGAAATCCACCTGGAAGTACTTCTCCTCGTCGCTGGTGGGCTTGGTGACGATATTGCCGCCCCAGCCCGCGCTCCAGTTGGTGGCACTGGGCGGGTTGGTGTGCCAACCGCCGGCCGGACCACCGCCATCCAGACGGAAGCCCTGCGGGTCGTTGAAGGGGCTGCCGGTCTTGGCCGGGGCCATGTGGGCGGCAATGTCGCTGATGGGCGCGGTCTGGTAGCCGGTGAAGGCCACGCGCGGCACCGAGCCGCTGAGGTCGTAGCTGTAGTTGGCCTTGCCCAGGAACTCGCCGAAGACCTGGCGATCGGTACCGCCCTTGGCCTTGGAGGTGCCGGCGTGGGCCGAGGCGAACCAGCGGTCTTCCTTCCAGCTGAGCTTGAGGTCGTAGGAGTCGGTGTCCACCGTGGCACGGCGGTTGATCAGGTCGTAGACCGTCAGCGCATTGCGGAAGCTGGCCTGGGTGATCACGCCGCCATCCACCGTCAGGCCGGTCATGGCGTTGAGCGAATTCCAGGGGTTGCCGTTGAAGGCGAACATGGAATGCGTGATGTTGTCGTACTTGGCCTTCACGTCCAGGGCGTTGAACTCGACGTCCAGGTTCTTGTGCGGCTTGGCCTGCAGCGACAGCGAGAGCGTGTCGCGCTTGCGGGTCTGGTCGAAGTAGTGCGCGCTGATCGAGTTGGGGGCGATCGCGCCGGGATTGGCCAGCAAGGTGGTCTTGCAGTCGCCCACGCAGCTGGGCGGCATGGTGGCTGGCGGGTTCTGTGACCAGTCCGTGGTGGTGGTGGTGATGGAGTTGGGCGAGCCGCCGCGGCCGTTGATGTAGTCCTTGCCGCTGACGGTGCCGTAGGACTCGACACCGTCACGGCGGATGCGTTCCTCCGAGCGCTGGGCCGAGAGCAGCACGCCGAAGGTATTGGCCTCGTTCTTCCAGCCCACCAGGCCCGACAGCGAAGGCTTGCCGCCCTCCACGCGGTCGTTGTAGAGATAGCTCACCGCGCCGTTCAGGGTCAGGCCCTTGAGTTCCAGCGGCTTGCGGGTGGACACATTCACGGTGCCGCCGATGGAGCCCTCATCCAGCCAGGCCTCGGGCGATTTGTAGACCTCGACCTTGCTGACCAGCTGCGGCGCCAGCAGGGAGTAATTGAAGGTGCGGCCCTGCTGCTCGGACATGAACCAGTCGCCCGAGGCGATGGCCTGGCCGTTCAGCAGCGTGCGGTTGAGTGCGGGATCGGTGCCGAGGATGGAGACCTTCTCGCCCTGGCCGAAGGCCTTGTCGATGCTCACGCCGGGAATCACGGTGATGGCCTCGGCCACATTGGTGGCGGGGAACTTGCCCACGTCCTCGGCGGTCACCACGTCGACGATGGAATCGGCATCGCGCTTGGTATCCAGGGCCTTCTTCAGGCTGGCCCGGATGCCGGTGACCACCACGGTGTCCAGCTTGTTGGCGGCCGTGCCGGCCGCGGGCTGTGCCGGCTGCTGCTGCGCCTGGGCCGGCAGGCTCAGGGCCAGCAGGGCACAGACGGCGGCCGGAATGACGCCC
This sequence comes from Shinella sp. XGS7, assembly GCF_020535565.1. Lineage (NCBI taxonomy): Bacteria > Pseudomonadati > Pseudomonadota > Alphaproteobacteria > Hyphomicrobiales > Rhizobiaceae > Shinella > Shinella sp. XGS7. The sequence goes on from NZ_CP084758.1 coordinate 281,133, forward strand.
AGGTGCGCGGGCTGGCGACCGGCCTGGCCGGGAATGACGACGCCGGTGCAACGACGCCCGAGACTGCTCTTCTTGCTCACGGGGGATCTCCTTGGTTCTACTGCTTGTTGTCGATGGATGTCAGCAGCCCAGATTGCCGCCGCGAGAAACCTCGAGGACTTGTGCCGCCTGGGTATAGAAGGCCAGCCGGCGCGCGATGCGACGCTGAGCCGTGGCGTCGCCCGGCTGGTCGCATTCGACGATGCCGTTGATGGCGCGGATCGTGCCTCCGAAGCCGATGCCGCCCTGCATGGCCTCGTGGGCCGTCATGGTTGCGGGACCGGTGCGCTCCATCCAGTACCAGAGCGCGGTCTTCCAGGCCACGGTAGCATCGGTAGCCACCAGATCGGGATTGCCCCACAGGTCCAGGCCCAGGGCCTGGCCGGCGTGCAGATAGTTGAAGTTCCAGCTCAGCTGGATGGGGCCGCGCCCGTAGTACTGCTGGCCGGGCGCGCAACTCTCGCCCGGCCCCTGGCGGCAGTAATGGTCGTAGGCCGCCTGGTTGTACTCGCGCACCGCCTGCAGGGAGTCGGACTCCTGCATGATGTTGGCGAGAAAGGCCGCCATCTCCTGGCGGTCGCGCTCCGTGTCCCCACCATTGGCAAAGCGCGGATAGGCCGCAGCCGCCGCCACCAGACCCTCGTAGGTATAGAAGGGCAGGCGCTTGGGGAAGAGCTGTTCGAACTGCGCGCGGCTGAGCCGGAACTCGGCGCTGGGCGCCGCAGTCCCCACGGGTGCGGCCGGCGGCAGGCCACCACAGGCGCTCAGCAGTAGACACAGGGAAACAGCGGAGAGGCGCTTCATCGGGCTCACAGCACAATTGGTTTTGAACTGGTAACAACTGTCGCGCCGCCCGCCTTCAGGCTCGATAAAGGCTGGATTAATGCTGGCTTAAGGCCGCGGCAGAGAGCAGAGAGCTGTCATGAGAGTGTGTTTGATCGAGGACGACCTGGCCCTGGGGCGTTCACTGCAGTCGGCACTGCAGGACTCTGGTCACGAAGTGGTGTGGGTGCGGCGTGCGGCCGATGCGCGCTACTGGGTGCAGGAGGAGAGTTTCGACGCCCTGCTGCTGGACCTGGGCCTGCCCGACGGCAATGGCATGGATCTGCTGCGCCACTTCCGCGCCGAGCGCCGCCAGCTGCCCATCCTGGTGATCACCGCGCGCGACAGCCTGGAGGACCGGCTTGGCGGCCTGGACGGCGGTGCCGACGACTACCTGATCAAGCCCTTCGTGGCCTCCGAGCTGCTGGCGCGCCTGCGTGCCGTGGTGCGCCGTGCCGCGCCCGCCAAGGAGGGCAGCGAGGAGCTGCACTGGCGCGCCAAGGACCTGCTGCTGGACGAGCGCCGCATGGTGCTGACGCGCGCGGGCCAGCCCATCTCCCTGTCCAAGACCGAGTTCGCCCTGCTGCACACCCTGATGCGCTACCCCGACCGCGTGATGACCCGCCGCGAGCTGGAGAGCCGCGCCCTGCCGCACAGCGAGGGTCAGGCCCTGGACGTGCACATGTTCAATCTGCGCAAGAAGATCGGCGACGGCTATATCCGCACCGTGCGCGGCGTGGGCTATATGGTGGAGCGCGAATGAGCGGCCTGCTGCCCGGCGCCGCGGCCACCGCCCTGGCCGGCGTGGCCGAGGCCCTGCCGGGTGCCGGCTCGGCCGGGCGCCCGCTCGACACCCGCGCGGAAGCGCCCAACCGCTCCCTCTTCGGCCGCATGCTGGGCGGCTTCGCCCTGGTGCTGCTGCTGGTGTGGCTGGGCCTGATGGCGCGCGAGGTCTACGACGTCAAGGTGCTGCAGAAGCGCTATGGCGAGGCCGACAACCGCCAGTGGGCAGACCAGGTGCGCCTGCAGGTGGAGCTCTTGCGCGAGCGGCCGCCAGCCGAGATCTCGAACGCGCTCACCCGGCTGGAGCAGCTGCGCCGCGGCGGCTGGTGGGACACCGGCTACCGCGCCCCCCATGTGCTGCTGCAGGTCTGGCTCGAGGGCCGGCTGATCCACCAGGCCGGCCCGCACGGCCTGGCCGAAGACCGCCGCCCCCCCGACCCCAGCCAGCTGAAGAACACGGCCGAATGGCTGTTCCACGAGGTGCAGGACCCGGGCCACGGCATCCTGCTGCGGCGCTGGCAGGAGGTGCCGGGCAGCTGGCATTTCAGCTTCCACGGCCTGTCCTACTACGCCCGCCCCCTGCTGCTGAGCATCCCCTTGCTGCTGCTGCCGGCCTGGCTGATCCTGGGCCGCGGCCTGCGCCCGCTGCGCCAGATCGGGCGCGAGATCGAGGGCCGCTCGGCCAGCGATCTCTCGCCCCTGCCCAGCAGCCCCTATCGCGAGCTGGCGCCCCTGGTGAGCGCGGTCAACCGCCTGCTGGCCCGGCTCAACGAGCGCATCCAGCGCGAGCACGAGTTCCTGCTCGACGCCGCGCACGAGCTCAAGACCCCGCTGGCCGTGATGCAGCTCAATGCCGAGCCCCTGCTGGATGCGCCCGACCCGGCACGTCGCCGCGTGGCCCGCGAGCGCCTGCTCGAGGGCCTGCACCGCGCCACGCACACGGTGCACCAGCTGCTGTCCCTGGCGCGCTCCGGTGCCACCGCCGAAGACAGCCAGCTCCAAGCGCAGGACCTGGTGGCCCTGGTGGTGGACCGCATGGCCCTGTCCAGCCAGCTGGCCCTGGCCCGCGGCATCGAGCTGGAGCTGCTGGCCCCCGAACGCTGCGAGCTGCCCCTGCACCGCGAGAGCATGGCCGCCCTGATCGACAACCTGCTGGACAACGCCATCAAGTACTCGCCGCCCGACAGCCGGGTGGAGGTGCGCATCAAGGCGGCCACGGCCGAGCAGCCCGCCCGCCTGCGCGTGGCGGACGAGGGCCCGGGCATCCCGCCCGAGCTGCACCGCCAGGTCTTCCGGCGCTTCTACCGCATGCCCGGCCAGGACCAGGCCGGCAGCGGTCTGGGCCTGGCCATCGTGGAAAGCGCCGCCGCCCGCCACCAGGCCCGGCTGCGGCTGGAGCCCGGCCTGGGCGGCCGCGGCCTGGCAGTGAGCCTGAGCTTCTAGGCCTCCACCTGGGCCAGGGCCTCCAGGGCCTCCAGCACCGCGCGCGCGCCCGGCGGCAGCAGCTCGGGCGGGCGGTGGGCCACACCCAGCTCGCGCACCAGGGGCGGCACTAGCGGCCGGATCTGGATGCGCTCATGCACGGCCAGATGGTGCAGGGCCACCGCCCCACCACCGCCGGCCTGCTCCAGGGGCAGCAGGGCCGCGCCATAGCCGGCCGCCACCAGGCTCTTCATGGCCTCGGTGAAGTTCAGCTCGATGCGCGCGCTGGGGCTGTAGCCGGCCGCGCCGAACCAGGCCATGGTCAGGCGGTACATCTGGGTGCGGCTGTCGTTGAAGACCAGGGGACGCTCGGCCAGCCAGGCCGGGTCCACCTGCTCGGGCGCCTCCCAGTGGGGCGGCAGAAAGGCCATCATGGGGTCGCGCCGCCAGGGCCGCAGCTGCAGGCCCGCGCGCGGCGCCACCGGCAGGGCCACCAGGCCGATGTCCAGGCTGCCGGCCTCCAGGCGCGCCAGGGTGTCCAGCGAGCCCAGCACCTGCACCTCCACCTCGATCTCCGGGTAGTCGCGCGCCAGACGCTCCAGCACCTGGGGCAGCAGATAGACCACCACGCCGGTGGCCGTGCCCAGCCTGACCTTGCCCGCCAGGCCCTGGGCATGGCGGCGCACCAGCTGCTCGGCCTCCTCGGCATCGCGCAGCAACTGGCGGGCGCGCAGCACCAGGGCCGCGCCGGCCGCCGTGGCCTGGGCCCCACCGCGCTTGGCGCGCAGCAGCAGGGCCGTGCCCAGGCGCGCCTCCAGCTCGCTGATGTGCAGGCTCACCGTGGGCGCCGACAGGTGCAGGGCCTGGGCCGCCGCAGCAAAGCTGCCCAGGTCCACGATGGCCACCAGGGTGCGCAGCTGGTCCAGATTCAGGCTTCTCATCAGCTTTTCTAAACAGGCGCATCAGATGATTCAACTTCTCAAATCTTAGCGCCGAGCCGAGCATGCGGGGCATGAACAGCCACCCTGCCCCCGCCCGCCCCCTGTTCTTCTCCTCGCCCCTGCTGCACCCGCACCGCTGGTGGGTGGCGCTGCGCCGGCTCTGGGCCGCCCGGCGCCGCCGCGCCGCCGACCGCGAGCAGCTGCTGGCCATGGACGCACGCGATCTGCGCGATCTGGGTCTGGGCCGCGGCGAGATCGAAGCCTGGCTGGAAGCGCCCCGGGGCGATCGCGGCACGCGCGCCAGTCACGCCACTCACGCCACAATGGGCCCATGACCCTGAACCGTGCCCAGGCGCTGCAGGCGCCCTTCTTCGCTCCCCAGTCCTTCAGCGATGCCGCGTCCGCCCTGGCCCGCGCCCGCGAGATCTACGAGGCCGGCACCGCCTGCCTGCGCGAGGCGCTGCAGCGCTTCGTGGCCGGCGAGGACCTCGGCCCGGTGCGCGCCTGCTACCCCTTTGTACGCCTGCGCACCGACACCGTGGCCCGCGCGGCCACGCCCACACCCTCGCGCCTGGCCTACGGTTTTGTGGCCGGTCCCGGCGTCTACGAAACCACCCTGACCCGGCCCGATCTCTTTGGCGACTACTACCTGGAACAGTTCCAGCTGCTGCTGGACAACCATGGCCAGGCCCTGGAGGTGGGCAGCAGCACCCAGCCCATTCCCCTGCACTTCTCGCTCTCCGAGCATGAGCATGTGGAAGGCAGCCTGAGCGCCGAGCGCCGCCTGCTGATGCGCGATGTCTTCGACCTGCCCGACCTGGCCGCCATGGACGACGGCATTGCCAACGGCACCCATCGCAGCCCTCCCGGCGAACCCTCGCCGCTCGCTCCCTTCACCGCCCAGCGCATCGACTATTCGCTCGCCCGCCTCAGCCACTACACGGCGACGCGCGCCGAGCATTTCCAGAATTTCGTGCTCTTCACCAACTACCAGTTCTACGTGGACGAGTTCTGCCGCCTGGGCCAGGGCCTGATGCAGCGCGCGCCCGATCCGGCCGCGCCGGATGAGCATGACGACTGCATCGCCTTCGTGGAGCCGGGCAATCTCGTCACCCGCCGCGTGGGCCTGGCCGCCGAGGACATCGACGCCCTGGGCCAGGCCCTGCCCCGCCTGCCCCAGATGCCGGCCTACCACCTGATCCGTCGCGACCGCAGCGGCATCACGCTCGTCAATATCGGCGTCGGCCCCTCCAATGCCAAGACGATCACCGACCATATCGCCGTGCTGCGCCCGCATGCCTGGCTGATGCTCGGCCATTGCGCCGGCCTTCGCAACAGCCAGACGCTGGGCGACTACGTGCTCGCCCACGCCTATGTGCGCGAGGACCACGTGCTGGACGACGACCTGCCCGTCTGGGTGCCGATCCCGGCGCTCGCCGAGGTGCAGGTGGCGCTGGAAAGCGCGGTGGAAGAGGTCACGGGCCACGGCGGCTACGACCTCAAGCGCATCATGCGCACCGGCACCGTCGCCACCATCGACAACCGCAACTGGGAACTGCGCGACCAGCGCGGGCCGGTCAAGCGCCTCTCCCAGTCGCGCGCCATCGCGCTTGACATGGAATCGGCCACCATCGCGGCCAACGGCTTCCGCTTCCGCGTGCCCTACGGCACGCTGCTCTGCGTCTCCGACAAGCCGCTGCACGGCGAGTTGAAGCTGCCGGGCATGGCGACGGCCTTCTACCGGACGCAGGTCAACCAGCACCTGCGCATCGGCCTGCGCGCCGTGCAGCTGCTGCGCGCCCAGCCGCGCGACCAGCTGCACAGCCGCAAGCTGCGCAGCTTCGCCGAGGTGGCTTTCCAGTAGCCCCAAGCGCCGCGGCGCCCCGGGTTTGGCAGCAGAGAACACACGCTGAATTGCGGCCACAATGGGCCGGTGACCGATGGCATGGAGCCGCATGCATCTCGACCTGCCCACCCTCTTCAGCCTGCTCGTGATCCAGTCCCTGGCCCTGGCCCTGGGGCTGCCCCTGCTGATGGGCTGGCGCCAGGCCAGCGCCGCCGCCCGCCAGGCCCAGCTGGCCATAGGCCTGCAGGGTCTGGGCTGGCTGGCCCTGCTGCTGGCCGGCCTGGCCTGGCAGCGTGCCCTCGGCGCCCTGGCCATGGGCCTGATCGGCGCCTCGCTCAGCAGCCTGTGGCTGGCCATGAACGACTGGCTGGGCCCGCGCCGCGGTCGCCGCGCCATGCTGGCCGCGCCCGTGCTGGCCCTGGCTTTCTACCTGCTGAGCTATGAGAGCTATGCCTGGCGCGTGGCCGGCACCAACACCCTCTTCGGCCTGCAGCTGCTGATGGTCTGCGCCCTGCTGGCGCGCCGACCCCAGCGCCTGGAGCCCGAGCTGGCCCTGCACAGCCGGCGCTGGCGCGGCCTGCTGCTGGCCTGTCTGGGCCTGCTGGCCGGGCTGACCTTCTGGCGCGGCGCCCTGGCCCTGTTCGATGCCGCGGCCTACCCCAGCTTCTACAGCCCGCACCCGGTCAATGTGCTGGCCGCCGTGGTCTGCCATGTGGCGCTGAGCCTGAGCCTGGCCGCGGTGCTGGTGGCCTGGCGCGGCGAGACCGAGGCGGCCTTTCTGCGCCTGGCCCAGAGCGACGCGCTCACCGGCCTGCCCAACCGCAGCGCCTTCACGGCCCGGGCCGTGGACATGATCTCCATGGCCCGCCGCTACCAGGAGCCCCTGCTGCTGACCAATCTGGACCTGGATGGCTTCAAGGCCCTGAACGAGGAGCACGGTCACGAGGTGGGCGACCGTGCCCTGCAGCTCTTCGCCCGCTGCCTGCGCGAGCAGATGCGCCTGGGCGATCTGGTCGGGCGTCTGGGCGGCGAGGAGTTCGCCGTGCTGATGGCGCGCAGCGACGACCAGGGCCCGCCCGCCCTGGACCAGCGCCTGCGCACGGCCCTGGCCGAGGCCGCGCCGCGCGAGCTGGGCTTTGCCCTGAGCTACAGCGCCGGCTGGGCCCGGCTGCGCCACGGCGACCGCAATATCGAGGATCTGCTGCGCCGCGCCGATGCCGCGCTCTACGCCGCCAAGCGCGGCGGTGGCGGCAGCCTGGCCGCCGAGCCGGGCGCGGAGCAGTAGTTTCTCGGCGGACTTGGCACGCGGCTTGCATCAGGGATAACCAGGCCCCGGCCGGTTCAGAAGATCGGTCGGGTTGATCAGACCCTGGCCTACCCGAGCAGTCCGACCATGTTCTTCCGCACCGCGAATTCCGCCACCACCGCCTCGGCTCCCCTGATCGAGCTGGGCCTGCAACGCCCGCGCTACGAGCGCAGCGCCCTGAGCCTGGCCCCGCGCCCGCTCGCGCCCCTGGTCCAGCAGCAGCACCAGGAACAGCGCCGCCAGACGCCCGAGATCCGGCGCCTGAGCTCGCGCGACCTGCAATGGCTGCCCGCCCTGTGCGATCTGCTCACCGACAATGTGCACCAGGGCGCCACCCTGGGCTTTCTGGCACCGCTCTCGCGCTATGCCGCCCTGGACTACTGGCACGGCGTCTTTGCCCGCCTGGGCCCGCATCTGAGCCTGTGGATCGCCTGTGAGGGCGGCGGCGAGGACGGTGACGGCCGCCCGCCCCAGCTGCAGGGCCTGGCCCAGCTCTCCCTGTGCCCGCAGGCCAATGCCCACCACCGCGGCGAGGTCCAGGGCCTGATGGTGCACAGCCGTGCGCGCGGCCGCGGCATCGCCAGCCAGCTGATGCACAGCCTGGAATGCGCCGCCCTGCAGCAGGGCCGCACCCTGCTGGTGCTCGACACCCCAGCCGGCTCCCAGGCCGAGGCCGTCTATGTACACCTGGGCTGGCAGCGCGCCGGCGAGATTCCCGACTACGACAGCTGCGCCGACGGCCGCCTGCACAGCACCGCCCGCTACTACAAGCGCCTGCAGATGCCCGGCGCCGACTGGTCGCGCTGAGCCGCTGCTTGCCCGATCAGGGCGTCAGCAAGCCACGCAGCAGGGCCGCCAGGGCGGCGGCCCGCGCGTCCAGCCCCGCCCAGTCCAGGCCGCCGGCCGGCACCTGCACGATCTCCAGCAGGGCCGCCCCATGCAGGCCCGCCCACAGGGTCTGGGCGCGCAGCGGCCGCTCGCCCGCAGGCAGCGGCGCCAGCAGGGCCTGCAGCGCCGCATAGATGGCCGCGGGCGGCGCGGCGCTCTCCAGCATCATGAGCCGGTAATGGTGCGGATGCGCCGCCGCCCAGCGCAGATAGGCATGCACCGCCCGATCCAGGGCTGCGGACTCGGCCGCCGCCTGCTGAGGCACGAGCACCCGGGCCTCGGCCAGCAGGGTGGACAGATCGGCCTGCGCCTCGGCCACCAGGCGCGCCAGCAGGGCCGCCTTGTCGCTGAAGAAGCTGTAGAGCGTGGCATGCGAGTAGCCCACGGCCGCGGCCACCTCACGCAGGGTCACGGCCTCCACGCCCTGGGTGGCAAAGAGCTGGCGCGCCGCGTCCAGGATGCGCTGCTCCAGATCGGCCTTGTGCGCTGCGCGGCGCTGGGCCGAGGCGCTGCTGGCCGCGGCGCGGCGCCCGCCCGTGCCGGCCTCCACGCCCGCCTCGGCCTGCGCCTGCTGCTGGCGCTTCTTCTTGAGCGGCCCCTCGGGCTTGGGCGTCTTCTGGCGCTGGCGCGGCTGCGGGCGGGCCTGGGGCTTGCCCTCGTCCGCCGCAGCATCGGGCGCCGGGCTCACCACGCCCGTGGCCCGGTGCAGGCCCTTGGACCCGTTGGGCCGCGGATGCGGGTTCAGAAAGGGAATTGCAGTTTTGCTAACCATTGGTTAGTATTTTGTCGTTGGTCAAATTCCACCCCTAGCCTACACCGGAAAACCAAGGACCGCCCCATGACTGCCCCCGAACCCAGCCCCTCTCCCGCGCGCCGCGGCCTGCAGCTCAGCGGCCTGCAGCTCAGCGGCGTAACACCCGGCGACCACAGCGCCCTGCCCGCCCTGTGCGCGCTGTTGCAGGACGCCGTGGCCGGCGGCGCCTCGCTGGGCTTCATGGCCGGGATGGACGAGGCTGAGGCCCGCGCCTACTGGCTGCGGGTGCTGGGTGCACTGGGCCCGGCCCAGCGTCTGTGGCTGCTGCGGGACGAGACGGGGGCGTTGCTGGGCACGGTGCAGCTGGCCCTGTGCGAGAAGCCCAATGGCCGCCACCGCGGCGAGGTGCAGAAGCTGATGGTGCGACGCAGCGCCCGCGGCCGGGGCCTGGCCCGCGTGCTGCTCCAGGCCCTGGAGCAGGCGGCACGCGCCCTGGGCTGCAGCCTGCTGGTGCTGGACACCGAGGCCGGCTCGCATGCCGAGACGGTCTACACCCATCTGGGTTGGCTCAAGGCCGGCGAGATCCCCGCCTTTGCCGCCAATCCCGACGGCAGCCTGCAGCCCACGGCCCTGTACTACAAGCTGCTGGACGAGCAGCTGGCCGCGGCCGTGGCGGCCCAGGCGGCCCCAGCGCGCATCACGCTGCCCTGATCAGCAGGACGGCGGCAAGGGCGGCAGCGCGGCGGGCGACTCCAGCGGCAGCCAGATCCGCACGCGCAGACCCGGCCCCGGCTGAGACTCGTCCAGGCGGATGCGGCCGTGCAGGCGCTCCACCACCGAGCGCACGATGGCCAGGCCCAGGCCCGAGCCGCTCTGGCTCTGGTCGGGCGCGCGAAAGAAACGGTCGAAGACCCGCTCGCGCAGCGCGGCCGGAATGCCCGGCCCCTGGTCCTGCACGGTCAGCAGGGCGCCATCCTCGCGCGGCTGCAGGCTCACCCGCACCGTGCCGCCCTGGGGGCTGTACTTGATGGCGTTGTCGATCAGGTTGTCCACCATGGAGACCAGGCTGCCGGGCTCGGCCCGCAGCGGCCCCAGCAGGGGCTGGGTTTCCAGCTCCAGCTCCACGCCGCGCGCCGCCGCCAGGCCCTCCAGGGCCGCCAGGCGGTCCTGCAGCAGCTCGTCCAGGGCCAGGGCCTCCTGGGGCTGGGCGCCGGCGGCATCGCTGCGCATCAGCTGCAGCAGCTGGCCCACCAGGCGCGCCGCGCGCTCATTGCTGCGCAGCAGGCTGTCCATCAGGGCGCGCTGGCCCGGGTCCTGCACCTGCTGGCGCAAGGCCTCCACATTCACCCGCAAGGCCGCCAGCGGCGTGCGCAGCTCATGGGCGGCATCGGCAATCAGGCAGCGCTCGCGCTCCGCGCTCTCGCGCATGCGGCCCATCAGGCTGTTGAGCCCTTCCACCAGGGGCTTGAGCTCGGCGTGCTGGGGCTGGTAGCCCAGGGGCGAGAGGTCCTGCGGTCCGCGCGCGGCCAGCTCGTCGCCGATGCGGCGAAAGGGTCGCAGCGCCAGGCGCAGCGAGAGCCAGGCCGGCAGGATCAGGAAGGGCAGGCTGATCACCAGGGGCGTGGGGTAGAGCCCATGCTCGGTGAGCGTGATGATCAGCTCCCAGGTGTCGGGCATGATCAGGGTGACGCTGGTGTCCGAGCGCGCCGAGTGCAGGGTGCGCAGGCGCCAGGAGCGGCCAGCAGCATCCTCGTGCTGCACGATGCGGCCATCCGGCGGCCCCTGCAGCAGGGGACGCGGGTCCAGGCCCGTCAGGTAGACCACCTGCCCTCCCTGCTGCACCATCATGCTGGGCGCCAGGGCGGCGGCGTCGGCATCATCATCGCCATAGCCCTCGCGCAGGGCGGCATCCAGGCGCTGCAGCAGCTCGCCCTGCTCGCGCGGCCGGTCGGCCAGACTTTCGGCGGCGCTGATAGCGGTCTCGTAGACCGAATTCAGCCCCAGCACGCCCTCGCCGCGGCCGGTGCTGTAGGCCAGCAGGGCCAGAGCCAGGGTCCAGAGCAGGCCCAGGGTCAGCATCTGCGCGGCCAGCAGGCGCCGCATCAGCGAGGGGCCGGCCACGGCGCGCCAGGCGCCGCGCAGGGCATCGAGCAGGGGGCCCGCCAGCCTCATCGCGCCGCGGCCTCGGGCTGCAGATCGATCACATAGCCCACGCCGCGCACCGTGCGCACGAAGCCCGGGCCGATCTTGCGGCGCAGATTGGAGATGTGCACGTCCAGCGCATTGCTCTCATTGCTGAGCCCGCCCGGCAGGGCACTCTCCTCCAGGGCGCGGCGCGTGACCACGCGGCCAGCCCGCTTGAGCAGCAGGGCCAGCAGATCGAACTCGCAGCGCGAGAGCTCCACTGGCCGCCCTTCCACGGCGGCCCAACGCATGCTCTCGTCCAGGCTGAGGCCGCGCAGGCTCACGGTGCCGCCCTCCAGGCCGTAGCTGCGCCGCGCCAGTGCACGCACGCGCGAGAGCAGCTCGGCCAGGGCAAAGGGCTTGACCAGGTAGTCGTCCGCGCCATCGTCCAGGCCACGCAGGCGGTCGGTGAGCGCATCGCGCGCGCTCAGGATCAGCACCGGCAGCTTGCGCTTCTCGCGCCGCAGCGCGGCCAGCAGCTCCAGGCCGTCGCCATCGGGCAGGCCCAGGTCCAGCAGCACCATGTCATAGCCCGGATCGCCCAGGGCCGCCAGGCCGTCGTCCAGGCGGCGCAGCCACACCACCTCGAAGCCCTGATCGCTCAGCGCGATGCGCACCCCGTTGCCGAGATCCAGATCGTCTTCCAGCAGCAGTACCTTCATGTGCTCGTCCTTGTCTGTGCGTGCATGCGCGCCGCTCGCGCGGGGCGCGGCGAGTATCGGGCAGGCCGCCGGCCCGGGGTTCAGGGAAGCTTCATGCTCAGCTCGCATCGGCACAAACCCGTGGCACGCGCTCACGGGCCGCGGCCTACACTCGATGCCGGATTCAGGAGAGTGCCGACCCGCCACGGGCCGGCCGCCGAAGGCGCAAGCTCCCATACTCGCTCAGGCCCCGTACTGGATCCGCCACAAGCCGAATGCTGGAGAGTGTGCCGCCCCTCAGGGTGCGGCGCCACCGAAGGAGCAAGGCGCACGCCGGGTGGCGGGCGCCGAATCTCTCAGGTATCAGGGACAGCGGGAGCGGCGCGCGTCGGGCGCCTGCCGTTGTTCCCCCTGCCGGAGATCCGCCGGCCGGCCGTGGCGTCCGCGCACTCGCGAGGAGTGCTGCAAATGCACATCATCGTTCTCGGCGCCGGCGTGACCGGCATCACCAGCGCCTGGTATCTGCGCCAGGCGGGCCACGAAGTCACCGTCATCGACCGCCAGCCGGCCGCCGGCCTGGAAACCAGCTTCGCCAACGGCGGCCAGGTCTCGGTCTCGCATGCCGAGCCCTGGGCCAACCCCGGCGCGCCGGCCAAGGTGCTCAAGTGGCTGATGAAGGAGGACGCCCCCCTGCTCTTTCGCCTGCGGGCCGATCCGGCCCAGTGGCGCTGGGGCCTGGCCTTTCTGCGCGAATGCACGCCGGGCCGCACCGCGCGCAATATCCGCAGCATGGTGAGCCTGGGCCTGTACAGCCGTGCCAAGCTGCGCGAGCTGCGCGCCGCCACCGGCCTGCAGTACGAGCAGCGCAGCCAGGGCATCCTGCACTTCTACACCAGCGAGGCCGAGTACGAGGCCGCCCAGGAGCCCGCACGCCAGATGCGCGAGCAGGGCTGCGAGCTGGACATGAAGACGCCGGACGAGTGCGTGGCCATCGAGCCGGCGCTGGCGCAATGCCGCGCCAAGATCGTGGGCGGCAGCATGACGCCCAGCGACGAGTCGGGCGACGCCCACCGCTTCACCCAGGAACTGGCGCGGCGCTGCGCCGAGGCCGGCGTGCAGTTCCGTTACGAGACCCGCATCCTGGGCTGCGAGCGCGAGGGCGATGCCGTCTTGCAGCTGATCACGGCGGACGCCGCCGGCCGCGTGCAGCGCCTGCGCGCCGACGCCTATGTGCTGTGCATGGGGTCCTTCAGCCGCGGCTTTGCGCGCGAGCTGGGCCTTGATCTGAACATCTACCCGGCCAAGGGCTACTCGGTCACCCTGCCCGTGATCGCGCCCGAGCACAGCTACCAGGTCTCGCTCACCGATGACGAGTACAAGCTGGTGTTCTCGCGCCTGGGGGACCGCCTGCGCATCGCCGGCACGGCCGAGCTCAACGGCTACGACACGACGCTGAACCTGGCGCGCTGCGAGGCCATCGTGCGCCGCACCCGCGAGCTGTTTCCCCAGATGAGCGACGGCCGCGGCGCCCAGTTCTGGACCGGCCTGCGCCCGGCCACGCCCTCCAACGTGCCCTATATCGGCCGCAGCCGCCTGCGCAATCTCTTCCTCAACACGGGGCACGGCACCCTGGGCTGGACGCATGGCTGCGGCTCGGGCGCGGCGATCGCCGATATCGTCAGCGGCCGCCAGCCCGAGCTGGACTTTGCCTTCACCGGCCTGGAAACCGGCAGGCCCCGCCTGCGGCCGCAGCCCGCGCTCTGAGTGCTTGCCGCCATGGCGCGCATGCCCTACGCTGGCGCCACGGCCCTTAGCCACAGGAGCGTGCCATGGCGGATTCGCAGAGCCTCAGCCCCGTCCACCCCGGGATCGCCGCGATCCGCAGCCTGGCCCTGGTGGGCCCGGCGGGCGCCGGCAAGACCAGCCTGGCCGAGGCCCTGCTGCTGCGCAGCGGCATGCTGGACAGCGCCGGCAGCGTGGAGCGCGGCAACACCGTCAGCGACTTCGACCCGCTCGAGAAGAAGCTGCAGCACTCGCTGCAGAGCAGCGTGCTGCACATGCAGCACGCCGGCCTGCGCCTGCACCTGATCGACACGCCCGGCGCGCCCGACTTCGTGGGCCAGTCCCTGCCCGCGCTGGAGGCGGTGGACACGGCGGTGATCGTGATCAATGCGCAGAACGGCATCGAGCTGATAGCCTCGCGCATGATGGAGGCCGCGGCCCAGCGCGGCCTGGACCGCCTGATCGTGATCAACAAGATCGACGCGCCCGGCGTGGATCTGCCCGGCCTGCTGGCCCAGCTGCGCGAGACCTTCGGCCGCGAATGCCTGCCCCTGAACCTGCCGGCCGAGGGCGCCAGCCGCGTGCTGGACTGCTTCTACAACATCGTCGGCGCCAGCGATTTCAGCGCGGTGGGCCAGGCCCACCAGGCCCTGGTGGAGCAGGTGGTGGAGGTGGACGCGGCCTTTGTGGAGCGCTACCTCAGCGAGGGCGATGTGGACCCGCGCGAGCTGCATGCGCCGCTGGAGCAGGCCCTGCGCGAAGGGCATCTGATCCCCGTGTGCTTTGCCTCGGCCCGGAGCGGCGCCGGCGTGGCCGAGCTGCTGGAGGTGATCGAGCGCCTGCTGCCGCATCCGGGCGAGGGCAACCCGCCCCAGTTCCTGCGCGGCGAGGGTGAGGCCGCCGTGCCCCTGCAGGCCCTGCCCGAGCCCGAGGCCCATGTGCTGGCCCATGTGTTCAAGATCGTGGCCGACCCCTATCTGGGCAAGATGGGCGTGCTGCGCGTGCACCAGGGCACGCTGCGCAAGAACGCGCAGCTGCTGGTGGGCCATGCGCGCAAGCCCTTTCGCGTGGGCCATCTCTTCATGCTCCAGGGCCGGGAGCATGTGGAGATCGAGCAGGCCCTGCCGGGCGACATCTGCGCCATCGCCAAGGTCGAGGAACTGCACTTCGATGCCGTGCTGCACGACGACCCCGAGGACGAGCACATTCATCTGGCGCCGCTGGACTTTCCCATGCCCGTGCATGGCCTGGCCATCAGCCCGGCCCGGCATGGCGACGAGCAGCGGCTCTGGGAGATCCTGAACCGGCTGGTGGACGAGGACCCCTGCCTCAAGGTCGAGCAGGTGGCGGCCACCAACGAGACCCTGGTCTACGGCCTGGGCGAGCTGCATCTGCGCCTGCTGCTGGAGCGCCTGCGCGAAACCTACCGCTTCGAAATCCAGACGCAGCCGCCCCGCATCGCCTACCGCGAGACCATCTCGGCCGCGGCCGAAGGCCACCATCGCCACAAGAAGCAGAGCGGCGGCGCCGGCCAGTTCGGCGAGGTCTGGCTGCGTGTGGAGCCCCTGGCGCGCGGTGCGGGCATCGAGTTCGTGGACGCGGTCAAGGGCGGGGTGATCCCGGGCCAGTTCATGCCCGCGGTCGAGAAGGGCGTGCGCCAGGCCTGCGCGGCCGGCGTGGTCTCGGGTCACCCCCTGGTGGACCTGCGCGTGACGGTGTTCGACGGCAAGCACCATTCGGTGGACAGCAAGGAGGTGGCCTTTGTCACCGCCGGGCGCAAGGCCCTGGTGGCCGCGGTGCGCGAGGCCCGGCCCCTGGTGCTGGAGCCCATCGTCACGGTGGAGATCAGCGCGCCGGAGGGCGCCATGGGCGATATCACCGGCGATCTGGCGGCGCGGCGCGGCCAGGTCAGCGGCACGCGCGCGCCGGTGCCCGGCGTGATCGCGGTGCAGGGCCTGGCCCCGCTGGCCGAGCTGGCCAGCTATCAGAACCGGCTCAACGCCCTGAGCAGCGGCCAGGGCCGCTACACCCTCTCGCTCTCGCACTACGAGGCCGTGCCGCCCAGCACCCAGGCCCAGCTGGTGGCCGGCTACCAGCTGCGCGAGGACGACTGAACAAGACGCCCGCTCAGGGCTTGGGCGCCGAACCCGCTGCCGCTGACGCTGCCGATGCCGCGGCACGCGCCTGGGCGCGGAACTTCTCCAGCTGGGCCAGCCACTCGGTCCAGTCCACCGGTCCGCTCTCGTAGCGCTGCTTCAGATTGCCCAGCACATTGCCCCAGGCCCGGTCGAAGTAGGCATAGGCCTTGTCCCACTCGCCGCCGTCGCCCCAGCCCACATGGTGCAGGCGCACCCGGGTCTCGCCCTCGCCCAGGGGCTCGAAGCGCAGGATCACCACGGTGCGCTGGGCCCGCACCTCGGGCAGGCTGGGCGGCGCGTTCCAGTCGAAGCTGAGCATCTTGTAGGGCTGCAGGGCGAGGTAGCGCATCTCGTCGGCGCCCTTCATGCCGGGCGCGGCACCGGGATCGATATAGATCTGGAAGGCCCCGCCCACCCGCGGTTCGATGCGGGCATCGGGCGCGAAGAAGGCCACGATGCCTTCGCGCGTGGTCCAGCTGGCCCAGGCCTGTTCCGGACTGGCCTTGATGATCACTTCTTTATCAATCGCGCGCTCGGCGGCCCGGGCGGTCGGGCTGGCCAGCTGCAGGGCGGCCCCTAGCAGAAAAGCGGCAGGGACGGCGGCAAAGATGGGCAAACGCAGCATGGCGGCACTCCTCGCACGGGCCTCGGATCAAGGCAGCTTTATCATACGCATATGTCCACCGCCCCCCGGGACCTTGCGCAGATCCGCCTGGACAACGCGCTGATCCTGTTTGAAGAGTTCGTCACCGCCACCGTCAAGCATCCCGACGCCGCCACCCTGCGGGGCCTGGAGCGTCGGTTCGCGGAGCGTTTGCAGATCCAACCCAGCTACTGGAGCCAGATCAAGGGCCGCTCGCGCCAGATCGGCGAGCGCCTGGCGCGCCAGTTCGAGCAGCTGAGCCACAAGCCCATGGGCTGGATGGACCAGGAGCACCGGGCCCAGCCCGCGGGTGCGCCTGGCACGCCCGAACCCCTGCCCGGCCTGCCACAGGACGACGACGAGCGCTTCATCGTGGGCCTGGTGCTCACCTATTACCGCCGCCACCCGCAGCGCGCCCGCACCCGCTTGCTGGATCTGCTGGGCGAGGTGCTGACCCCCGGCGCGCCCGCAGCCACGCCCGCCCCCCAGGCGCCAGCGGCACCGCGCGCGCCCCTGGCTCCCGGCGTGATCCGTCCGGCCCGGGCCCCGGCCGCGCCGCCGGTGGACGAAGCCGTCGACGCCTGGCGCAAGCTGCAGCAGGGCGTGGCCCCGCTCAAGAGCAAGAAGCGCTGAGCCTGTGGCCGTCGCGCTGTCGCGCGCCGCGCCCCCCACCGTCCGCTTCACCGGCCCGCTGCGCCCGCGCGGTCCGGCGCTTGGCCACGTCCCCCTAATTTGTTTATCGTCAAAGATAAAAAGCACTTGCGCAAGATAATCAATCGTTTATCATTTGCGCAAGTTGTGGCCTGGTTCCCCACAGCGAAGCCCGCAAGTCCCCAACCCTAGACCGCGCGCCGGCCCCGCCGCGCCCGGACTCGCAGCCCGCACCGATGGCCCCGAACCAGGCCCCGGCGCAGTGCTTGCGGGCTGCCGGGTCGCGCCGCCCGTCGCACCCAAGAGCCCCGGTCCGCCCGGGCTCTGCCCCCGGATGTATTTCTTCTGAGTCGAGAGAACGCTGCGCGTGCCCAGTGGCGCCGCCGCATGGCCGCCCCCCCCCCTGTCGGAGCTCGCCAGCCCCGCTTTCGTCTTCAGTGTTTTCGACCCACGCGAGCCCGACTCGCCAGGAGCGTCACATGCCTCAGTTCACCTCTCCGCGCCCCCAGGGCCTGCGCCTCAGCCTGCGCAAGCCGCGCAATCCCCTGGTGGCGCCCAGCCTGCAGCGTCAGGCCGGTCGCCACGGCAATGGCCCCAAGGGCCAGCGCCAGGAAGCCAAACACGCGTTGCTGAAGGAACTCCGCCAGCTCACGCCACTTGATCACAGCCCCTGACTCGCCAAGCGCGAGGGGGTGTCCCCCGACGGGAGAGAGACGATGAAAACGATTCAAATCCTGGGCCGCCAACACGCCGAGCCCAGCCTGATCCACAGCGAAGCCTGGCGCCGCCATCTGGCCGGCGGCCTGCGGCGCGGCGGCAGCGGCCTGTTGCGCCTGGCCGAGCGCCTGGCCCGGCGCAGCACGGGCCGGCGCCGCCAGGTGCCCGAGCTGGAGTTCTACGCCGAGGCCGGTGCGCCCGAAGGCGCGCTCTACCAGGACGGTCAGTTGATCGGCCTTCTGCCCGGAGTGACGCGGCTGTGATCCCGGTGCTGTTCGGGCTCGCGCAGCGCCTGCTGGGTTTCAGGGCGGGCGAGTTCATGCCGATATACGATCACCCGCAAAACGAGGTGATCCCGCATGACTCCGCCCGCCCCTACCCTGCCGCTGCAAGAGGCCCTGCCCAGCCTGGGAGCCTGGACCGCGGCTTTCCGCGCGGCGGAGATCCCCGTGCTCGCGGCGACCGCCGAGTCGCTGGAGCTGATGCGCTCCAATGAGGACGCCTTCGATGCCAACAGCATCGGGGAAATGATCGCCAGCGATCCGCTGATGACGCTGAAGGTGCTGGCCCATGCCGCCACCTATCACGCGGACAAGCGCCAGACCGATGCCGAGACGGTGACCGCGGCCATTGTGTGGATGGGCATCACGCCCTTCTTCACGGTCTTCGGCCCCCAGCCCACAGTGGAGGAGCATCTGCGCCTGCAGCCCGCCGCCCTGGGCGGCCTGCAGCGCGTGCTGCGCCGGGCCGACCGCGCCGCGCGTTTCGCCCTGGGCTTTGCGGCCCACCGCGCCGACCCGGATGCGGCCGTGATCCACAGCGCCGCCTGCCTGCACGACTTTGCCGAGATGCTGCTGTGGATCCACGCCCCAGGCCTGGCCTTGCAGATCCGCCAGCGCCAGATCATGGACCGCCATCTGCGCAGCGCCGCGGTGCAGCGCGAGCTCCTGAACATCGAGCTGGCCGATCTGGAGCAGGCCCTGATGAAGGCCTGGCATCTGCCCGAGCTGCTGGCCCATATCACCGACGACAAGCGCGGCCTGGACCCGCAGGTGCAGACCGTGCGCCTGGCCGTGCGCCTGGCCCGCCACACGGCCGACGGCTGGGACGACCCGGCCGTGCCCGACGATCTGCGTGACATCTCGCAGCTGCTCAACCTCGATGCGGGCGCCACCGAGCGCCTGCTGCACGAACTGGACGTCTGAACCCATGGCCGGCCCCAGCCAGACCTTCTGGCAAGAACGCTTTGAACGCGGCGACACCCCCTGGGATCGCGGCGCCCCTCATCCCCAGCTGCAGGCCTGGCTGGCCCAGGGCCTTCTGAGCCCGGGCCAGCAGGTGCTGGTGCCGGGCTGCGGCCGCGGCCATGAGCTGCAGGCCCTCGGCCGGGCCGGCATTGCCGCCACCGGCCTGGACTACGCGCCCGCCGCCGTGGCCCTGGCGCGCGAGCGCCTGGGCGCGCTGCCGGGCCGGGTGCTGGAGGCCGATGTGCTGGCCTGGCAGCCCGAGAGCCCGCAGGACCGCATCTACGAGCAGACCTGCCTGTGCGCCCTGCACCCCGACCAGTGGCAGCGCTATGCCCGCCAGTTGCACGCCTGGCTCAAGCCCGGCGGCCTGCTGCTGGCGCTTTTCATGCAGGCGCGGCGCGAGGGCGCGGACCAGGGCCGGGTGGAAGGCCCGCCCTACCACGGCGACATCAATGCCATGCGCGCCCTCTTCCCCGCCGAGCACTGGGACTGGCCGGCCCCGCCCTATACGGCTGTGGGCCATGAGCGCGGCTGGTTCGAGCTGGCGGTGGTGCTGACGCGGCGCTGAAGCCCTAGAGGGGCACGGCCGTGGTGTTCTTGAGCCGGTCCAGCACAAAGCTGGTCTTGCAGTCCTGCACGCTGGGGTGCTTCAAGAGGGTCTCGCTGATGAAGCGGGCGTAGTGCGCCATGTCCTGCACCAGCACGCGCAGCAGATAGTCCATCTCGCCGGTCAGGGCCGCGCACTCCACCACCTCGGGCCAGGTCTGCACCGCGGCGCGGAACAGGTCCATGGGGTTGCGCTTGTGGCTCTCGGTCTGCTTCTCCAACCGCACATTGATATAGGCCGTCAGCGAGAGCCCCACCTTCTCGGGCCGCACCAGGGCCACATAGGCCTGGATCGCGCCCGACTCCTCCAGCCGCCGCACGCGGCGCAGCACGGCCGAGGCCGAGAGATTGACCTGGGCAGCCAGGGCGTCGTAGGTGACGCGGCCGTCCTGCTGCAGCGCCCTCAAGATGCGCCGATCAATCGCGTCGAGCTGGATATCGCCTTCCATACCCGGAGTTTCGCAGGATTCCTGCATGCCCAGAGATTCCCACGCCTGAGATCGCAGGAATCCTGCGCCCCCGCGCTTCTACAGTCTTGACCTATCGCAAGGCATTCAAAGCAGGAGACCCCGCCATGGCATTCACCCCCTGGGACAACCCGATGGGCACCGACGGCTTCGAGTTCATCGAGTTCGCCGCCCCCGATCCCGCAGCGCTGGGCCAGCTCTTCGAGACCATGGGCTTCAGCGCCGTGGCCAAGCACCGCCACAAGAACGTGACCCTGTACCGCCAGGGTGGCGTGAACTTCATCATCAACGCCGAGACCGACGCCTTCGCCCAGCGCTTCGCGCGCCTGCACGGCCCCTCAATCTGCGCCATCGCCTTCCGCGTCAAGGACGCCGCCTATGCCTACCAGCGCGCGCTGGAACTGGGCGCCTGGGGCTTTGACAACAAGACCGGCCCCATGGAGCTGAACATCCCGGCCATCAAGGGCATCGGCGACTCGCTGATCTATCTGGTGGACCGCTGGCAGGGCAAGAACGGCGCGGCCCAGGGCGAGATCGGCAATATCTCGATCTACGACGTGGACTTCGTGCCCCTGCTGGACGCGCAAGGCAAGCCCGTGGACGCCAACCCCAAGGGCAATGGCCTGACCTATATCGACCACCTGACGCACAACGTCTTCCGCGGCCGCATGAAGGAATGGGCGGACTTCTACGAGCGCCTGTTCAACTTCCGCGAGGTGCGCTACTTCGACATCGAGGGCAAGCTCACCGGCCTGAAGAGCAAGGCCATGACCAGCCCCTGCGGCAAGATCCGCATCCCCATCAACGAGAGCAGCGACGACAAGAGCCAGATCGCCGAGTACCTGGACCTGTACCACGGCGAAGGCATTCAGCACGTGGCCCTGGGCACGGACGATATCTACACGACCGTCGAAGGCATGAAGGCCGGCGGCGTGGTGTTCCAGGACACCATCGACACCTACTTCGACCTGATCGACAAGCGCCTGCCCGGCCACGGCGAGCGCGTGGACGATCTGCGCCGCCTGCGCATCCTGATCGACGGCGCCGCCCACCTGGGCGCCGAGAAGGAGCTGCTGCTGCAGATCTTCACCAAGGAAGTGATCGGCCCCATCTTCTTCGAGCTGATCCAGCGCAAGGGCAATGAGGGCTTCGGCGAGGGCAACTTCAAGGCCCTGTTTGAGAGCATCGAGCTCGACCAGATCCGCCGCGGCGTGCTCAAGGACGAGAGCAAGGACGAGAAGGCCTCGGCCTGATCTTGCCCCGCCCTCCCAGGCCGGGAGGGCGATCTCTCAGGCCGCGCTGCCCAGCTCGGCCTGCACCCAGGCCCAGACCTGGGGATCAAAGGCCAGCTGCAGATGGCCGCGCCCGGCCAGGTGCCGGGACGCCGCCCCCGCCAGCGCGGCGGTGCCGGCCGGATAGACCACCTGATCGGCATTGCTGTAAATGCACAGCAGGCGCTCCCGGAACTCGGCGGACTCGCCCGCCTCCAGCTGCTGCAGCCACTCGCCGCCGCGCCGCATCTGGCGGCCATTGGGCGTGCTGGCCAGGGCCGCCAGCAGGGTGCCGTGATGCGGCGAGCCCAGGGTGATCACGCGGTGCAGGCGCTCGGGCCGCGCGGCGCCATGGCGCCGCCACCAGGCCCGCAGGGCCAGGCCGCCCATGCTGTGCGCCACCACCAGGGGCGGCTGTCCCGTGGCCCGCTCCAGGCGCTGCAGGGCGTCTTCGATCAGGTCCGCATAGGCATCGATGGAACCATAGGCCGGCTCCAGCGTGGGCGCCACACAGGCATGGCCCTGGGCCCGCAGGCGCCGCAGCCAGCTGTTCCACAGCCCGCGGTTGCAGCTGTAGCCATGCAGCAGCAGCACGCCGCGCCGGCCGTTCGGCCGGGCAGGCAGATGGTCGGGCTCGGCCGCGGCGCGAAAGGGCTGCTGCCAGGCAAAGACCCGCTCGCAAACCCAGAACTCCTGCCAGGCGGCCGCCAGCAGCGCAGGCAGGCCCGGACGCCCGGCCGGCTCGCCGCGGTTGAACCAGCGCAGGGCCACAAAGCCCAGGGCCAGAAAAAGCCCGTAGCCCCAGAAACCCAGCGCGGCCCAGGCCAGGGCGGCCCCCAGCCCTTGCGCGGGCCAGGCCCAGACCGCCAGGCCCGCGGCCAGGCTCAGGCGCAGCAGCAGCTGCAGACGTTGAATCCATGCGTTCATGGCCGCGCATCATCGCCGATGCCGGCGGCCGCCCGGGCGCGCCACAATCCCGGCATGGCAGATCAGGAAGATGCCCCCACGGGCTTGCGCGAGCAGATCCAGTTCTTTTTGCAGACCGTGGCGGCCGAGGCCGCCGTGCGCCGCGCCGACCCGGCGCTGGCCGGTCGCGTCGAGGCGCTCAAGCACTATCAGCAGCAGCGCTTCGCGCGCAGCTATGCCGATCTGCTGGACACACCGCGCTACGGCCCGGCGGCGCGCTTCTTTCTGGAGGAGCTCTACGGCCCCGAGGACTTCAGCCAGCGCGACGCCCAGTTCGCCCGCGTGGTGCCCACCCTGGTGCGGCTCTTCCCCGAGGAGGTGGTGCTCACGGTGGCCCAGCTGGCCGAGCTGCACGCCCTCTCGGAGCAGCTGGACAGCGCCATGGCGCGCCATCTGCCCCGGCGAGAGATCAGCGCCGAGGACTATGGCCGGGCCTGGCGCGCCGCCGCCACGCCGGCCCAGCGCGAGCAGCAGATCAAGCTGCTGCTCGCCGTGGGCGAGGCTCTGGAGGGCCTCACCCGCAAGCCCTTGCTGCGCCAGGCCCTGCGCATGATGCGCGGCCCGGCCGCCGCCGCGGGGCTGGGCGAGCTGCAGCAGTTTCTGGAATCGGGCTTCGACACCTTCAAGGCCATGAAGGGCGCGCAGGAGTTTCTCCACACGATTGCCACGCGCGAGCGTGCGCTGGCGGCGGCGCTCTTCGCTGGCTGAGGCCTGCGTGAGCGCGGCTGTCTCGCAGGCGACTGAAGCCTAGGGCAAGTCCCCTAGCCCACGGGGCGAGGCTGGCAGGACCATCGGACAGCCCGCCGCCCTGGCGCCGCGGGCCACCGACAACAAGACCCCTAGGAGACCTGTGATGAGTGCGCTGCTGGCCCCGACGAGCCCCGACAAGCCCTGGCTGAAGAGCTATCCAGAGGGCGTGCCCGCCGCCGTGAAGGTGGACAGCTACCGCTCCCTGGTGGCCCTGCTGGAAGAGGCTTTTCGCAAGCATGCGCAGCGCGATGCGGCCATCTGCATGGGTCAGCGCCTGAGCTTTCGCCAGGTGGACGAGCTGTCCCAGGCTCTGGGCGCCTGGCTGCAGGCCAAGGGCCTGGAGCGCGGCAGCCGGGTGGCCATCATGATGCCCAATGTGCTGCAGTACATGGTGGCGATTGCCGCCATCCTGCGCGCCGGCTACACGGTGGTGAACGTCAACCCGCTCTACACCGCACGCGAGCTGGAGCACCAGCTCAAGGACTCGGGCGCCCGCGCCATCATCGTGCTGGAGAACTTTGCCGCCACGCTGGAAGATGTGATCGAGCGCACCGAGGTGTGCCATGTGCTGCTCACCGGCCTGGGCGATCTGCTGAGCTGGTGGAAGGGCCCGCTGATCAACTTCGCCGTGCGTCATCTGAAGAAGATGGTGCCCGAGTACCGCCTGCCCCTGGGGCCGGCGCGCAGCGTGACGCGCTTCGGCCAGGCCCTGGATGAAGGCGCGCGCCTGCACCTGCGCCCCGTGGACCTGGGGCCGGAGGATGTGGCCTTTCTGCAGTACACGGGCGGCACCACCGGCGTGTCCAAGGGCGCGACCCTGCTGCATCGCAATGTGGTGGCGAACATCCTGCAGTCCGAGGCCTGGTTCTCGCCCATGCTGCGCCAGCGCGGGGACAAACCCATGACCACGGTCTGCGCCCTGCCCCTGTATCACATCTTCGCGCTCACGGCCTGCTATATGCTCGGCGCCCGCCTGGGCATGACGAATCTGCTGATTCCCAACCCGCGTGACATCCCCGGTTTCGTGGCCACCTTGCGCGAGCAGCGGGTGCACATGTTCCCGGCGGTGAACACCTTGTTCAACGCCCTGGCCAATGACCCCGGCTTTGCCCGCCTGGACTTCAGCGAGCTGCTGATCTCCAACGGCGGCGGCATGGCCGTGCAGCAGGCCACGGCCGAGAAGTGGCTCAAGATCACCGGCTGCCCGGTGGTGGAAGGCTACGGGCTCTCCGAGACCTCGCCGGTGGCCACGGTGAACCGCGTGGACGTGCACGACTTCACCGGCTCGATCGGCCTGCCGCTGCCCTCCACCGATATCGAGATCCGCGACGACGAGGGCCGTACGCTGGCGCTCGGCGAGGTCGGCGAGATCTGCATCCGCGGTCCGCAGGTCATGGCCGGCTACTGGCAGCGCCCGGACGAGACGGCCAAGGTAATGACGCCCGACGGCTTCTTCCGCTCCGGCGACATTGGCTTCATGACGGCCGAAGGCTACACCAAGATCGTCGACCGCAAGAAGGACATGATCCTCGTCTCCGGCTTCAACGTCTTCCCCAACGAGGTGGAAGAGGTGGCGATGTCCCATCCCGGCATCCTGGAATGCGCGGCGATCGGCGTGCCGGACCAGCATTCCGGCGAGGCGGTGAAGCTCTTCGTGGTGAAGAAGGACCCCAGCCTGGCCGAGGAAGACCTGAGCAGCTACTGCCAGCAGCAGTTCACGGCCTACAAGCGGCCCAAATACATCGAGTTTCGCGACGAGCTGCCCAAGAGCAATGTGGGCAAGATCCTGCGACGCGAGCTGCGCAGCGGCACGGCATGAGCAGGGCGCATCCCGCGGTGCTCCCCGAGGACATCCAGGTTCTGGAGCGCGGCTGGCTGTCCTCCAACTCGGTGCTGATGCATGGGCGGGGCGCCGAGGGCGCCCTGCTGGTGGACAGCGGTTACTGCAGCCATGCCGAGCAGACCGCCGCCCTGCTGCGCAGCGCCCTGACCGGCGAACGCCTGCGCCTGATCGTCAACACCCATCTGCACTCCGACCATTGCGGTGGCAATGCGCGCCTGATGGCCGAGCACGGCTGTCCCGTCTGGATTCCGCCGGGCGACTATGCCGCCGTGCAGGCCTGGGACGAGGCGCGGCTGAGCTATGCCCTGACCGGGCAGCGCTGCGAGCGTTTCACACCCGCACAAGCCCTGCTGCCCGGGCAGATCCTCGAGCAGGGCGGCCGCGCCTGGCAATGCCTGGCCGCCCCGGGGCATGATCCACATTCCCTGATCCTCTTCGAGCCAGAGGCCGGACTGCTGATCTCGGCTGACGCGCTGTGGGAGCGAGGCTTTGGCATCGTCTTCCCGGAGCTCGATGGCGAACCGGCCTTCGATGAGGTGGAGCGGACCCTGGACCTGATCGCCGGACTGGAAGGGGTCCGCTGCGTGATCCCCGGCCACGGCGCGGTCTTCGGCGATGTCCATGTCGCGCTGAGCGAGGCCCGCTCGCGCCTGGCCTTCTTCCGCCAGTACCCCGAGCGCCACACCCGCCACGCGGCCAAGGCTTTGCTGATGTTCCATATGCTGGAGGTGGAGCACTGCAGCCGCGCGGCCCTGAGCGCCTGGCTGGACGGCACACCGATCCATCATCGCATGTGGGCCCTGCATTTCTCGCAGATCCCGCTGGACAGCTGGACCGAGAGCCTGCTGCAGGAACTGGCCCGAGCCGGCATCCTGACGATCAGCGAGGACGCAGTGCGCTGTCGCTGAGCGGCCCAGGCCATGGCCACGCAAGGCACACTGCCCGGTTTCGACTCCGCCGAGGAGACAGCGGAACGCCAGCCCTGCACCCTGGACGCACTCAGCACAGCCCGCCGCCCCGCGCTCGGCTACAGCCTGTTTCTGGCGCTCAGGCCCGAGGACGAAGCGGCGAGCCGCATCCATCGGCACTCGCTGGCCCTGCACCAGGCGCTCGGCATCAATCCCCACGGGGCTCAAACGCCAGATCGGCTGCATCTGACGCTGCTGCATTTCAACAAGCAGCTCGCGAGACTGGCCATGCCAGTGCCCACGCGTGGCTATCTGGAAGGTGTCAGGACCGCCCTGAACGGGCTGAGGCTGAAATCGCTGTGCGTCGAATTCGATGCGCTCCAGCAGTGGTCCGCGCGGCAGCTGCTGGTCCTGAGCTGTACGCCTGAGAGCAATGCCAAGCTGCTTCACCTGCGCCAGCAATTGCAAATCCGGCTCCGCCAGCGCGCCCGTCAAGGCGAAGCCTCGGCCACGCCGCATATGACCCTGAACTACCGGGCCGAGCGCAAGGCCACAGACCCATCACCGCTTGAGAACCCGATCACCTGGCAGGCCCGGTCCATCAGCCTGATCCTGAGCCATGTGGGGGCCACCCACCATCAGCTCATCCAGGTCTGGCCCTTGAATGAATAGCTCGGAAGGCAGCAAACCCGATGAAGCCTCGGAAGCCCCCAAAGACAAAACCCCTCGCAGCGAAGCTGAGAGGGGTTTTGAGGGGTAAATAGCCTGACGATGACCTACTTTCACACGGGAACCCGCACTATCATCGGCGCGGAGTCGTTTCACTGTCCTGTTCGGGATGGGAAGGAGTGGGACCAACTCGCTATGGTCGTCAGGCTTGACTTGTTGGCCTGCTGTTGCTTTGAACAGCAAACCCAATTCGTAGAGTTGCATTGTAGCCTTGAGCTACAAGCGTGAATCAGCTTTGATTTGATTGCGTCTTCAAACTTCGTTGAAGGAAGAACGGCTTAACGTGTGATCCTCGTCCTCTGACGTGCCACCTTGCTAGGTGTCGCACTGTCAAAGTTATAGGGTCAAGCCTCACGGGCAATTAGTACTGGTCAGCTTAACGCATTACTGCGCTTCCACACCCAGCCTATCAACGTCCTGGTCTCGAACGACCCTTCAGGGGGCTCTAGGCCCCGGCAAGACTCATCTTGAGACGAGTTTCCCGCTTAGATGCTTTCAGCGGTTATCTCTTCCGCACTTAGCTACCCGGCAATGCCACTGGCGTGACAACAGGTCCACCAGAGATATGTCCATCCCGGTCCTCTCGTACTAGGGACAGATCCTGTCAATATTCCTACACCCACGGCAGATAGGGACCGAACTGTCTCACGACGTTCTGAACCCAGCTCACGTACCGCTTTAATTGGCGAACAGCCAAACCCTTGGGACCTGCTCCAGCCCCAGGATGCGATGAGCCGACATCGAGGTGCCAAACAACCCCGTCGATATGGACTCTTGGGGGTCATCAGCCTGTTATCCCCGGCGTACCTTTTATCCGTTGAGCGATGGCCCTTCCACGCGGGACCACCGGATCACTATGACCGACTTTCGTCTCTGCTCGACTTGTCAGTCTCGCAGTCAGGCGGGCTTATGCCATTGCACTCGACGACCGATTTCCGACCGGTCTGAGCCCACCATCGCGCGCCTCCGTTACTCTTTCGGAGGCGACCGCCCCAGTCAAACTACCCACCATACACTGTCCCGGACCCGGATGACGGGCCGCGGTTAGAACATCCATGACGATAAGGGTGGTATTTCAAGGATGGCTCCACGCAAACTGGCGTCCGCGCTTCAAAGCCTACCACCTATCCTACACATGCCGACACGAATGCCAGTGTAAAGCTATAGTAAAGGTGCACGGGGTCTTTCCGTCTAACCGCAGGAACCCCGCATCTTCACGGGGAATTCAATTTCACTGAGTCTCTGCTGGAGACAGCGGGGAAGTCGTTACGCCATTCGTGCAGGTCGGAACTTACCCGACAAGGAATTTCGCTACCTTAGGACCGTTATAGTTACGGCCGCCGTTTACTGGGGCTTCGATTCAAAGCTTGCACCTCTCCTCTTAACCTTCCAGCACCGGGCAGGCGTCAGACCCTATACGTCGTCTTGCGACTTCGCAGAGCCCTGTGTTTTTGATAAACAGTCGCTACCCCCTGGTCTGTGCCACCCCACACCACTTGCGTAGCATGGGGTCACCTTCTTCCGAAGTTACGCGTGCAATTTGCCGAGTTCCTTCAGCAGAGTTCTCTCAAGCGCCTTGGTATGCTCTACCTGACCACCTGTGTCGGTTTCGGGTACGGTCGTCTATAGCTGAAGCTTAGTGGCTTTTCCTGGAAGCAGGGTATCACTCACTTCGTCTGCAAGCAGACTCGTTATCACCCCTCATCTAAGCCCGGCGGATTTGCCTACCAGGCACGACTACAGGCTTGAACCGGGACATCCAACACCCGGCTGAGCTAACCTTCTCCGTCCCCACATCGCACTATAGATCGGTACAGGAATATTCACCTGTTTCCCATCAGCTACGCATCTCTGCCTCGCCTTAGGGGCCGACTCACCCTACGCCGATGAACGTTGCGTAGGAAACCTTGCGCTTACGGCGAGGGGGCTTTTCACCCCCTTTAACGCTACTCATGTCAACATTCGCACTTCCGATACCTCCAGAGGCCCTCACGGGTCCTCCTTCGCAGGCTTACGGAACGCTCCGCTACCACTGGACTTGCGTCCAATCCTCAGCTTCGGTGCATGGCTTTAGCCCCGTTACATTTTCGGCGCAAAGACCCTTATTTAGACCAGTGAGCTGTTACGCTTTCTTTAAATGATGGCTGCTTCTAAGCCAACATCCTGGTTGTTTTGGGATCCTCACATCCTTTCCCACTTAGCCATGATTTGGGGACCTTAGCTGGAGGTCAGGGTTGTTGCCCTTTTCACGACGGACGTTAGCACCCGCCGTGTGTCTGCCGACTAGTACTCCTGGGTATTCGGAGTTTGGTTAGGATCAGTAAGACGGCGTGACCCCATAGCCCATCCAGTGCTCTACCCCCCAGGGTATTCGGTCGACGCTCTACCTAAATAGTTTTCGGAGAGAACCAGCTATTTCCAAGTTTGTTTAGCCTTTCACCCCTATCCACAGCTCATCCGCTAGTTTTGCAACACTAGTCGGTTCGGACCTCCAGCACCTGTTACGGTACCTTCATCCTGCCCA